>JBJEOT010000060.1:0-66149 GCA_051880855.1 Ruminococcus sp. | reverse complement strand
CTGTCTCGGCAAATAGAGGAAGATTCTCTGCCACTGTATTCATAGCTTCTTCCTTGCTGTGCACACAGCTCAGCAGGTGCTCACCCTCGGTTACAACAGCATCTCTGACCTTAAGCTTCAAAGCTTGGTCCTCATCGCTGTCGGAATTTGCAAGGATATGGACGCGAAAGACCTTTTCGCTTATATCTTTACACTGTCCCTCAAAGGGTACAAGAGCAAAAAGAACAGAAATAATTAATCCTACTGTTATTGATTTGAATAGTGTTTTCATTATAAAAAAACCTGCCTTAATCAGTCTGACTTGATTTTTGACAGGTTTTCCAAAGTTTATTCCTCAGATAAATCTACATCTGTAATTACTACACCCTTTGAGACAGGCTCTGTAAGAAAAACCTCACCATAGCTTTCTTTTAAGGCTTCATAACACTTATTTGAATTCCGTTTTGAAAGGAAAATACCGAACACGGCAGAGCCTGAGCCACTCATAGCAGAGCCTAATGCTCTGTTCTTATACATTACGGACTTTACCCTGTTTATCTCCTCAAGGCAGAGCACTTCCTCAAAATCGTTGTGGAGATAATCGGAGACATTGCGAACACTTCCGCTGTAAATTGCCGGTATGCATAACTGCGTATATGAATAATGTCCGCCTGTACGCTTGTCCGCCAAAGAATAAGCCTCTGCGGTAGAAATTGAGATATCAGGCTTGCAGATAACAATTTGGCATTTAGGCAAAGGATAAAGTTTTTTGAGAGTAGTGCCTGTACCTGTGGCGTGGCGAGTCCCGCCCACAATGCAGAAGGGTACATCGGCGCCGACCTTCTCGCCTATCTCACACATTTGCTTTTGGCTCAGATGAGTATCGAAAATCCGATTGAGAATGACAATAACCGCCGCTCCGTCAGCGCTTCCGCCTGCAAGGCCTGCGCCGAAGGGTATCTTTTTTTGGATACCGACAGTTATGTTGCCGTGGGTAAGCCCGGTGTACCTGAAGAACTCAACAGCAGCCTTATATGCTATGTTTCTGCTGTCACAGGGCACACCCTCCCTATCGCAGGTAATAATAATTTCACCGTTGTCATCAGGCTTTGGAGGTGAAGAATTTTTGCTTGCAGTAACAGTAACCGTTTCATAAAGAGAAACTGTCTGCATAATCATAGATACCTCGTGATAGCCGTCGTCACGGAGAGAGAATATATCCAGAGTGAGATTGATTTTTGCAGGTGCCAGAGCTGTTACACGCATCTTAAAGCTCCTTTATAAATTCTTCTATTCTTTTCAGGGCTTCGTTAAGGTGAGTAAGGGAATAAGAGTAAGAAACACGGACATATCCCTCACCGCAATCGCCGAAAGCATTACCGGGTACAATAGCAACCCTCTTGCTTTTGAGGAGTCTTGTGCAGAATTCCTCAGATGAAAGGCCAGTTGATTTTATACATGGAAAGCAGTAAAATGCGCCGTTAGGCTCAAAGCACTTAAGTCCCATATCGTTGAATTTGCCTACAACCAAACGGCGGCGCATCTCGTACTCATCACGCATCTCTGTAATATCGTCATCGCCGTTTTTAAGCGCCTCAATAGCGGCATACTGAGCAACTGTGGGAGAAGACATAATGCAGTACTGATGAAGCTTTGTCATCATCTCAATAACAGGGGCAGGTCCCATAGCGTAGCCAAGCCGCCAACCGGTCATTGCAAATGCCTTGGAAAAGCCGTTTATTACAATCGTACGTTCAGCCATATCGGGGAGTGAAGCAATAGAAATATGTGAGCCGTTGTATGTAAGCTCGCTGTAAATCTCGTCAGAGATAACAAGCAAATCATGCTTTAGTATTACCTCTCTCAATGCCTCCAAGTCGCTTTTACGCATAACTGCGCCTGTGGGATTGTTGGGGTATGAAAGAATCAAAAGCTTTGACTTCTCGGTAATAGCAGCCTCAAGCTCCTGAGGTGTAAGTCTGAAGTCGTTTTCTTCTTTAGTAGGTATGGCAACCGGTATTGCACCGCTCATCATAGTAAGCGGTTCGTAGCAAACGAAGGACGGCTGATGCACCAGCACCTCATCACCGGGATTGACTATTGAACGGATTGCAATATCAAGAGCCTCGCTGCCGCCTACTGTAACAACAATCTCTGACTTCGGGTCATAGGTCAAGTCATATTTTCGCTTCACAAAAGAAGCAATCTCAGCTCTCAGTTTCTCAAAGCCACGGTTGGGAGAATACCAGGTTCTGCCTGTATACAAAGAATCAATACCCGCCTTACGAACATGCCAGGGAGTCTTGAAATCAGGCTCACCGATTGACAGAGAGATAACGTTGTCCATCTCGTTGACAATATCAAAGAAACGGCGTATTCCCGACGGCTTGACGCTGAGAATCGTTTTATTTAGATAATTACTGTAATCCATCAGAACTGCATACACCGTCTTTCGTCATCAGGTTTTTCACAGAGCATTATGCCGTCATCCTTGTATCTTTTGAGGATAAAATGTGTTGCAGTGGCAAGAACTCCGTCAAGGGCAGAAAGCTTCCTAGAGACAAAAGAAGAAACATCCTGAATTGTGTTGCCCTTTACAATAAGTGCAAGGTCGTATGTACCGGCCATAAGGTAGACAGAGTCAACCTCTTCAAACTCTACAATTCGCTCTGCAATTTCGTCAAAGCCCTTCTCTCGCTGAGGAGTTACCTTCAGCTCGATATACGCGGTTACGCCTGCGTCCTCTACCTTCTCAAAATTAATAACGGCACGGTGTCCTTTGATAACACCCTGCGCCTCATATTCCTTAATTCGTGCATTTATGCTTGCCTCGGATTCACCGAGAATGAGAGCAAGCTCAGAAGCGGTATAGTCGGAGTTTTCCGAAATAAGTCTTAACAGTTTGTCCATATAGGTCTAACCTTTCCGGCTACGATATTTTAGATAATGTCCTGCGCAGCCTTACAGGACACTATTGAAACAACAGATTAAACAGTAGCTTTTTGCGCTGCATCGGCAAAATCTACCATATCTGCACATAGTGCGGTAGCAATGCAGAAAAGCTCTCGCTGGGGTGAAGCAATATAAAGCTCATAGGCACCGAAAGAATGAAGCTTACCTGCGTTTTGAGTCATAACAAGGGTAAGGTCTGCGTCTAAAAGCTCAAAGTTCCGGGAGCAATCCTCTCTGCGAAGCCTCCAGCTTATTCCGTGAAAATGATAGTCGCTTAAGCGTGACAGGTTATTAACCGTGATAGTAAAGCGCTCATTACCGTCGCTGATGCTGAAAGCGTAAAAAATGTGAAAGGGAACGGCACGAATTCTCACAAGAGGTCTGCCGTCGGGAGTGTTTATATAAAACTTCTCTACCGACGCAGTGCGCTTGCCTGAGATAACATATTTATCTAAGCCTGACTCATCATACACAATATAGCGAGAGCTATCGCTTGAGGTATCTCTTTTGAGAAATAATTTCATAATATCACCGCTTTACCGCTTGCCGTTATATTAAGTATTATATTCCAAATGCCGTGATAAATTCTGTTAGATGAGCCTTTTGTCGATTTTGAGCTTACCGAGGCTTACACTACCGCGCCTGAAATAACCGAAGTCGAGAGCATAGCAAACCGTATAGCCCAGTATAAGCCAAAAGCTCATAACAAGGAAGGTAACATCAAAGAGCAATGTTTTCTCCACAAAAGCGTAGAGGAAATACGCGCCCAAAAAGGCAAGCAGACAAGGATAAACGCTGTAATTCATGATCTTGCGCTGAACATACCAAACAGGAAGCACCATAGAGATGCACCTGAACAAAAAGATCATAAAGAGCACAAAGCCTACAATGCCGGCTGTGACTAAAACTGTAAAGTATCCGTTATGTAAATCGGTAAAGGATATAAGCGCATAGCCCTCGAAGCCGGAGTTGAAATTCTCTCTGCCTGTTACGGCTATGATGCAGTCATACAGATTTCCTTTGCCTATGCCGAAAATCGGATGGTCAACAAAAATCTTAGCGCCTGCTTCCCACAAAAACCATCTGCTCGTAAAACCCGTATCGTTTTTCGGAATGAAAACGGCTTTTGAAAGAAGCTCATTTATCATCTGTTTGTCAAGCTCAGTGTCATCGCTGAAGAAAGCCGCAACACCGAGACGGCAGGCAACACGAACAAAAAACATAATCGCAACTGCAATTATTCCGGCTACGCCAAGGGCAACAGTTCTTGTAATCATCTTTCTCGGCGTCAGGTTATCGGTAAGTGAAAACAGTTTCATCAGCAGAATGAAAGCGCCGTATGCAACAATAAGCAGTAAGCTTGCGTTGCTGTCACAAAGAAGAAGCGCCACACAGTTGAGAACAACACAGCACACAAGCCAGATACGGCTTACACGCTTTTGACCGGAATTTGCAGTAAAGCTTGGCTTTGTCAGCATATGGCAGAAAATAATAGAAATCGCCGAGACATAGCCTTGGTAGTTGGGGTTTGTGTAAAATCCTTTGAACACACCCTCGTAATACATATAGTTATCAAAGCTTCCGGCTGTAAACAGCATAAGACAAAGTCCGATAAGAGAGAATATTGTGGAAAGGTAGACAATTATCCTTGCCATCAAATAGAGCTCCCATCTGAAGGGCACTCCCCTCTCTGTGTGCATTCCGAAAAAAACAAAAAAGCATACGCTGGCATGAAGCAGCATAAATACATTAAAGAGGAATGTCTGCACATCGGAGTTGATATTTACAAATATTGTTACCGTGAAGGACAGCATAAAAAGCAAAAGCCACACACCGAAACAAACATTGGCATAAGCCTTGCGCTTCACAACAGAATACACGCTGAGCAAAAAGCCCCACACAAAAAGTCCGACTATAATAACATAGGCGATTTCGTCGGTATACATAACCATGCAGAAAAAAAGGCAGAGAATGTACAAAAGACGAAAGAGTGAGGTATCAAGAAACAGCAGTTTAAGCTTCTGCATAAAAAGACCTCTTTTTTAAGTCGTTATTTGAAAATGCCGAAAACAGTCTTGAATATAAGATAAATATCTCTGCGAAAGCCGAAACGGGAGATATATTTTAGATTATATTCCATCTTCTGAGGAAGTATTACCTCGATATACTGCTTGTCAATATCATCGGATTTAAGAAGAAGCTCAGCTTCGTCCTTAAAGGTTATACTTGCAAGCGAAGTAACTCCCGCAGGCATCAGAAGAGTTGCCATCATCTCAGGGGTGTATGCCGCAACATACTTTCTGACCTCAGGCCGAGTGCCTACGATACTCATCTTTCCGCTTAGCACATGGAAAATCTGAGGAAGCTCGTCAAGACGGTATTTGCGGAGAAAGGCTCCGATTTTTGTAACTCGCTCATCACCGAAGTAGGTTAGCATTTCACCGTTTTTATCAGCGTCTGTACGCATACTGCGGAACTTCCATATGGTAAACTCTCTGCCGTAGGTAGTGATTCTGATCTGCTTGTAGATAACGGGACCCTTAGAGGTTGTCTTGATTGCAATTGCGATAACAAGCATAGGAATCGCGAGAATAACAATTAAAAACAAAGAAGCAACAATATCAAGAATTCGCTTGAGAATGAGGCTTCCCTGCTTCTTCTTCAAAATATCGTAGTATGGCTTTACCTCCGGAGTCTGAAACTGCTCGGGCAGTTGCTCAAAAGGTTTAAGTATCATAGGTTGCACGACCTTTTCGTAAGTTTGCACATATTGTTATTATACTATTATTCGTAAAATTTTTCAACTGTTTATGTAAAATACATCGCAGCGACCGAAAAATCCTATATGTTCAAGAAATTTATAAAATATGCACCCTTCATAACAGCAATATTTACTTGACTAAATATACTGTTAAGGGTAAAATTATATAAAGAAATAAGTTGGAGGTTCTTATGATGAATAACGAATATTCACCCGACCTTATTACATTAATTGACGACAACGGCGAAGAGCATAACTTTGAAATTCTCGATACGGTTGAGTTTGACGGCAAGGAGTATTACGCTCTCTACCCTGTTTTTGATTCTGCCGAGGATATGATAGCCGACAGCGGTGAATACTACATTATGGAGGCCATTGACGAAGGCGAAGGCTGGGAGCTTGCAGAGGTTGACGATGATGAGCTGATTGACAAATTAAGCTTGATTTTTGAAGAGCGTTTTGAAGAAAAATTCTCAGATGATGAGGAGCAGTGACCGCCTTAAAGTATTTATCAAAATCTGTCCTGCCTGATTCGCGAATGTCGCAAAAATAACCCTACAACCTTTAAATCGGGAGCTTTGCTCCGGTAGTGACGTGCAGACCTCCCCGCGCCTTTCGGCGCAATCGGGACGAAGGGAGCCAGAAGCTATCGGGCGAGCACCCACCTGTCTACTTCGTAGCAGGTTATATTATGCGGCATACGGTCAGGCGGGATAACCTATATTTAGAACACCGAATAATTAGGAGAACAAGATGAAAATTTCTGTACTCGGCTGCGGAAGATGGGGCAGCTGTATTGCATGGTATCTGGACAAAACAGGTCACGAAGTGGTCTCTTGCGGACTTGAAGATGCACCGGAGTTCCAGGCCCTTAAGAACACAAGAAAAAATGATTATCTCAGCTTTCCCGAAAGCATTGAAGTAACCTCTGACCTTGCTTATGCCGTTGAGAGTGCTGAGGTTATTGTTATCTCAATATCTTCTCAGCATCTGAGAGAGTATATGAAGGATATCGCAAAGAATAATCTCGACGGAAAAATCATCGTCCTGTGTATGAAGGGCGTTGAGGAGAGTACCGGCTGCAGGCTTTCTGAAGTTGTTGCTTCCTTTGTTGACGAGGAGAAGACTCCCATTGCCGTTTGGGTAGGTCCGGGACATCCTCAGGACTTTGTAAGAGGTATTCCCAACTGTATGGTTATTGACAGTAAAAACGAAGAAGTCAAGAAGATGCTCTGCACAAAGCTGACAAGCTCACTGATTAGACTTTACATAGGCAACGACTTCCTCGGAAGCGAAATAGGTGCTGCCGCAAAAAATGTTATCGGCATTGTTGCAGGTATGCTTGACGGTATGAATTATCAGTCTCTCAAGGGCGCTCTTATGGCAAGAGGAACAAGAGAAATTGCAAGGCTGATTCAGGCAATGGGCGGAAATCCCATTTCCGCTTACGGCCTTTGCCATTTAGGAGATTACGAGGCAACCTTGTTCTCTAAATGGAGTCACAACCGTATGTACGGCGAACAATATGTTAAGGGAGAAAAGTACGGAAAGCTTGCCGAGGGTGTTATGACAGCAAAGGCGTTGAAGAAGCTTGCCGTAAAATACAATGTAGATATGCCTATAGTTTCGGCTGTAAATGATGTTCTGTTTGAAAACAAACCTTTTGATAAGGCTATGGAGGAGCTTTTCCTACGCTCAATGAAGCAGGAATTTTAAGCCAAAGCGCTGTAAACGCCACCTAATATTTCAGGTGGCGTTTTGTTTCGTCGCTGATTTGTTTTGAATTCTCTCAGAAATTCTCAGTTTTGATTTTTGATTTGCTCCGATGCTATTAACGGGAAGCGGATTAATGAAGACGAGGTCAAGTCCTCATTATTCATATTTACGGCTGTTATCTGTCGGTTGGAATAGGTGTTGTAATAGTATATCCCCTTCGAAACGCTGAAGCAGGAGGTGTAGAGAGTAATTTCACAGTTCTTCTCATCCAGGCGTGTTACGCCCTTTGGCTGAGAAACCGAGTTAAGAATATGGAAAAATTGAGACACGCTCTCCGCCTCTCCCTTGGGTTCGCAGGAATTCAGCTTAACAAAGGAAGCTCTGACAAAACGGGACTGCGAAGAATAATCGCCGGGAAGTCCAATCGCGCCCATTCCCAAGCTATACCGGACAAGGTCAATCTTATTCGAAAAACGGTTTTCTGCCGGATAAGGAGATAGATTAATATAGTTGTTTAGATTCTGAAGCTGTTCCTTGAAAGGGGGGTTATTTGTTAATACTCCAACTGTGTTATCGTAGATAAACAGTCCTTCCTTAACAGCCTCAACAGTTATAGACTCCTTTTCGTCTGAAATCATCCAATGGAGCTGTGCCACAGGCAGATTATTACTGAAAGGTGTGTCGGTAATACTAATATTAAGTATTTTTTCTCTTGCCTGACTTACAGACTTACAGGTGCTTAAGATATATGGAATAAACTCAAACTGACATATGTTACAGAGATTTTTGTCAGGCGAACTGTAAAAAGCATTGCCGACAAAATTCAGCCCTGCCATACATAGTCCCGACTCGTTCATTGCGTCGAAATACAGCGGATAATCATCGCAAATATAAGCCATACCTATTATTGCGTCATGGCTCTTGATAGTTTCTCCGAAGCGCAATTTTATAGGGAAATTGCGTGGAGTAACGGTTACCTCGCAGGGATAGAGAAAATCGTAATCAAGATTTCTGCCGAAGTAAAAATCCTGTGTATTAAAGCTGATAGCTGTGCACATAAAAAACACCTCATTTCTATTGTGCCCCTTTGTGCTGTTTATATGAAATAGTAAATTAAAAAGGCACTTACAGAAAACCGTAAGTGCCGATATTAATTCAAAGAATTACTGAACCATGGAAGCAACTTCTGCTGCAAAGTCGTCCTGTCTCTTCTCGATACCCTCGCCCTTCTCATAACGAACGAAGCCAGTAATCTTGATAGAGCCGCCCATTTCCTTTGCCTTGGCATCGGTGTACTGCTGAATTGTCATAGAGTTGTCCTTAACAAACTCCTGGTTTACAAGGCAATTCTCCTTGTAGAACTTGTTGATCTTACCCATAACAATCTTGTCGGCAATTGCCTCAGGCTTGCCCTCGTTGAGAACGAGCTCACGCATAATTTTCTTCTCATGCTCAAGAGTCTCAGCGGGAACTGCGTCAGCATTAAGGTACTGAGTGTTGAGAGCTGCAATCTGCATTGCAACATCCTTTCCGTAGGTAACGAATGCCTCGGAAGTTGTGTCAACATCGGTGTCAAATGTAACGATAACACCGAGCTTACCGCCGGCATGAACATAACCTACGCAGGGAGTCTCAAAACGCTCGAAGCGTCTGAGCTGAAGATTCTCGCCGATTGTGAGAACCTTCTCCTGAAGGAGAGCCTCAACGGTCATATCGGTGCCGTAAGCAGTGCATGCCTTTAGAGCATCAATATCTGCGGGAGCATTCTCGATAACTGTAAGTGCGCAAGTCTTTACGAAGTTCTGGAAGTCCTCGTTCTTAGCAACAAAGTCTGTCTCAGAGTTAACCTCGATAACAACTCCGACTGTGTTTGTATCGTTTGTGAGAGCATAAGCAATGCCCTCAGCAGCAATTCTGGAAGCCTTTTTAGCCTGCTTTGCAAGGCCCTGCTCTCTCAGAAAATCAATAGCTGCATCCATATCGCCGTTTGCTTCGGTAAGTGCCTTTTTGCAGTCCATCATACCGCAACCGGTCTTTTCTCTTAATGCCTTAACATCCTGTGCTGTAAAAGCCATCTTATGTCATCCTTTCAAAAAGTTGTAGTTAATTATTCTGCTGCCTCAACAGTCTCCTCAGCCTCAGCCTCATCCTCAACGATAGCAGCTGCGCCCATCTGGCCCTCTCTGCCCTCGATGATAGCAGATGCCATAGCGCCTGCGATAAGCTTAACAGCGCGGATAGCGTCATCGTTGCCGGGAATTACATAGTCGACTTCATCAGGATCGCAGTTTGTGTCAACAATAGCAACTACGGGGATGCCGAGCTTCTTAGCTTCAGATACTGCAATCTTCTCTTTTCTGGGGTCTACGATAAAGAGTGCGCCGGGCATTTCCTGCATATCCTCAATACCGCCGAGGAACTTTTCGAGCTTTTCAATCTCAAGCTTGTGCTTGATAACTTCCTTCTTGGGAAGGAGATCGAATGTACCGTCAGCCTCCATAGCACGAAGCTGCTTGAGTCTGCCGATTCTTCTGCGAATTGTTGTAAAGTTTGTGAGCATACCGCCGAGCCAACGTGCGTTTACATAGTAAGCGCCTGCGCGCTCTGCCTCTTCCTTGATGCTGTCCATAGCCTGCTTCTTTGTACCTACGAAAAGCACAGACTTGCCTTCTGTGGAAATGTCGCGGATGAAGCTGTATGCTTCTTCGAGCTTTTTAACGGTCTTCTGGAGATCGATAATGTAGATACCGTTTCTCTCTGTGAAGATGTACTCTGCCATCTTGGGGTTCCATCTTCTTGTCTGGTGACCGAAGTGAACACCTGCTTCAAGAAGCTGTTTCATTGATACTACTGACATGTTTATTCCTCCTAAGGTTAAACCTCCGACAGACCTTTGAATTTTGCTCAATTAATGCTTAAAAAGCACACCCGGAGCAAGCCTGCCGTGCGTAGTGCCTAAATATTTTAACAAAATGAAGTGTAAAAGTCAAGCTTTTTCATATATAAAATCCCGGTTAAAGTACATTTACAGCAATTTTATCAATCAACCGTTGTAAAAGATGTTTCATATTCAGTAGTATTTATTCAGTAACATATCTTATGTTCCGCAAAAAGCTTTATTATTTGATGAGATTTTAAGAAAGAATATCTGCATTTTTTGAGATAAGAGTAATTTACATAAAAAAAGCAGCCGCCTAAGCGACTGCTTCCAGATTGCGTATTATATAATTTTTAACCGATGATTACCATCTGTCAAAAAATCTGTGGCTGTTGTGCTCTACTACAAACTCCTGTGACTCATGCCAACCGCTGGTGCAGAGAGTAGGTGCGTAGAAGTAAATAAGTGTGTGCTGAACAGCAGCGCCACCCTCGTCAAAGATAAACTTAACGGCATCCTTAACATCCTGATTGGGTGTTGTGTAGATTGAGCCGTAATAGCCCATTCCGTTTCTGACAGCCTCAACAGAGGAATAGCCGTCGGCAACAAGTGTATCTCTGATTGCCTGAGCAACGAGACATGCTCCGATATAACCCTCGCCGCCAGCTTCGCCCATTACAAGACGCTCCAAAATATCTCTGTCATAGTCTGTAAGAGCAACGCTGTAGCTAACATAAGATGCGTCGGGTGATGCAATATCGAGAAGATACTTACTGTTTGCAGAAATTGTAGCAACTGCTTTTCCGCTGTTTGCGGTATTGGTCTTTTGTGTTGCAGTTTCTGCATTCTTCTTTGCAGTATCAAAAGCTTTAGCTTTTTCAAGAGTCTCTTCTGTCTGCTTTGCTGCAAGAGCCTGCTCGTTTTTGTAAGCCTTAGTAACCCGACTTACAGAAGCGGTTTCGGTCTTGCCTGAGCTTGCAGCTACTGTCTGTGTACCTAACATAAACACGGCACAGGGGATAATTGCGATGGATAAGATGAGTGATACTGATACTACAGCAGCCAACCTTTTGAATTTCTTAATCATAAATTCGTCCTCCTTATTTCCGGGGGCAAAATAACGCATTATATTATTAATGTAATGCGTACACACAAGGCTCAATGCTTTGTGCTGCTCCCATGACAACTCAGCCGAAAATGTCACCTCGAAGTATCAGGCTAAGGTTTCCTAAGGCGAAATCATAAATTTTAGCCATCCGCTCCGATTTTCGAAAGCGTTGTTGTTAAGCGGTAATATTTGCTTAATCACACAATCTTGATTGTAATTAAAGCACAATTTCTTTATTAAATCAAAAATCATAACCTGAATTTATTTTTCTGATTTAGAATATTAAATTGCGTTTATTTCTATATCAGAATTATTATTCGTCAATTTTAACAGTTTCTCAATATTGATTTCGTTAGTATTGCTAATTGCCACAAACTTTTTTCCTATACAATTTAGCCAAACAGCTTGTTTGTTTTATTTCTTTTTTGGTGATAATTGATAGATGAGCTGACCAGAATGGTATCTTCGCCTATCAGCTCTATATCACACCAGGGGATGATTACATCTTCACCTTTGCCTAAAAGCCCAAAGCATCTAGGCCTGCCGAAAACTATGATTGACTTCACTTTTGAGGTACAAGTGTCTATCTCTATATCGTCAGCAAAGCCTATACGACATCCGTTCGCGCTGTTGATAACTTCTTTGTGTCTGAGCTCTACAATACGGCAAATCATATTTTTCCTCCATTATCAAGTTACATTCTGATTAATATATTATATTGAGGAGCAGTAAAATATATTCGGACATATTGCGGTTACTATATAATGTATAGGTTTACCTTATTATTCTATATGCTTATACTTGAAAAATTTCCAAATTATTGTCGGCATCTGAAATTTTCGTGATTTGTATTGAAAAATTGCTGACTTATGGTAAAATATACTGTGAATTGGAGGTGTATTATGAACACTCTGCTTAAATACAAACCCATGCTTAAAGAAAGCAAGTTCTTTCGTTACTTTGCTTACATCTTGAGTCTTGTAGGAATCGTGCCGCTCTTGATGCCTGTTACAGTTGCTTTTATGAGCAAGTTTTCGCGAATCACAAGCGCACCCGATATTTTATACATTATATTACGCGGAGCTTTCGGCGTTGCTCTTATTGTCGGTATGACGGTTTATGCTGTCAACAAAAAAATACTCGGAATAACAGTACCTGCTGTTTTTGCGACTGTTACGGTGGCGCTACCTCTATATGACAGCATTGACACATACATCAGTGCAAAAAGAATTGCCGAGAGCTTTTCGATGACCGTTGACTACTCCCCTTACCTACTGACTATCGGCGAATACCTGCTGTTTTTCCTGCTGTGTCTGTTTACAGTTCTGTTCAGCTTGGGTCTTTTCAGGTATTCGGTTATCATAATGGTTGTTTCCGTGGTATCTTCCCTTGCGGCACTGTTTACCGCCATCAACAACTATGTTACCTATGGAATTGAAGTGTACGAGATTATCTGCTTTGCTTACTCTATAGCTGTTGCGCTTATTCCTGCTTTTGTTGTTCTCTCAACAAAACCTGCACCTAAGAAAGCAAAGAATAATAAAGAGAAACCCCATAAATATCAGCCGAAGAGGATGAGAGAATGAAGATTGTCAGAAAAGCTGTACTAAAGGAAGATAAGAAGCTACCTATAATAATGATAGCAATATCGGTTTTTATGCTTCTGTTTTCACTTGTTAATATTTCCGTAGATTTTACATCAGACGGAGTTTTCCTCAACATAAAGCTTATGAACAATCTGTTCGGTGCAATTTCTGTTATCCCTTTGAGCTTTGGTATCTGCACGGCATTAGTTCTTAAGTTTAAGAAGGTTTCTTTTTCGAAGATGCCGGCCTATATATTCTGCTTCTCGGTTTTGCTGGTTTTAATTCTGTATTACATAGCTTACGGCGAGAAGGACATTGTTTACAGTATCCTTGCTTTTGCCGTAGCGGTACTCCTTGTTTATCCCTTCATAATTGCCGTACTGACACTTGAGGGCAGATTATATAACAGAGTATTTGCAGTTGCTTTCAGCGGAATACTTTTAGCTCTGTGCTCTATCGGTGCAATTATCGTTTGCGTGATATTAAATTCCATAATGCTGGCAACCCTGATACCTGTGCTGATTTATGTTGAGCTGATTCTCACCGTACTTTGCTACGATTTGAAAAAGCCTGAGAAGGACAGCGAATATACATCAATCATATAAAGTATGAACACACAAGAATTCCCCTGAGGTTAAAAAAGGCCTCAGGGGAATCTTTATATTTACACGGGGGACAAACTTATGTATCAGTATACAATCAGCTGGCTGAAGTTGTGCTCTAAAACACTTCGCTCAACGCCCGCAAAGCTTGTGTCCTCTAAATCTACTACTACATATCTGCCCACAGATGCAGAGGAGAGAATCTTCATAGTCTTGTTTGCTTTCAGCTCTTTTGTGCGTATTTCAACCATAGAAGCTGCTTCTTCGTCGGTTTCAAAGCCATAGATATAAATCATATGGTCAATACTGCCGTCGGGACTGAAAAAGACAGTCCATATATATGCGTCGTAGTAATTTATTACAAGCTTATCATCATCGGTAACAAGGTTTTTAATATCCTCCTCTGCCGCCAGAGAAAATACCTCGACTGTGGGAATATTATCATTGCCGGAAACATCAAAATTGCCTGTGGAATTGCTGCAGCTACAGGCAGAAAAGCTTAAAAACATAACAGCAAGGAGGGTTAATGTCCAAAACGGAACCACTCTGCATTTCATAAAACTCACCCAATTTATAGACATAAAAAACGCACAAACCACAACAGGTTGTAAAACGCCTCGTAATAATCCAAATTATCCCACAAAACTGCATAAACACTAAGTTTTTTATGCTTCGTCTCTGTGGTGTGTAAAGAGTTTATCATCAAAAGCAGAGATTTTCAAACAACAATATTGTAATGAAAAATAACAGTGATGTTACAGAAATCCCGGCACATTTCTCTGATAATTTCAGATAAATTTCTGGTTTTGATATTTGAAAAATTCTCAGCCAAAAGTGACAAAATCAGTGAGAGTTTTATGTGATAATAAAACAAAGACTGAGGGTGACAGTTTGCAGATAATCTATGTTGATACCTTGATATGCATAAACTTCTTCATTGACTATATAATTTTAGTTACCTTGAAGCGTATACTTCATATCCGCTCAATGCATTTCAGACTTCTGCTTGGAGCTTTGTTCGGCGCTGTTTCCACTTTAGGAGTGTTCCTGCCATTTTACGGTGTGCTCTTCTCTGTATTTTACAGAATAATTACCGCTTTGGTTACAGTCATAATCTCATTCGGTATTGACAGTTTGAGGAAGCTGATTGTGAGGACCTTGACTTTCTTCGGACTAAGTATGGTAGTCTGCGGTGTTGTGGTGCTTATTCAGCTTACACTAAAACCCAAGGGCGTCGCTGTTTACAACAACAGGGTTTACTTTGACGTATCTCCTCTATTCCTTATTATCTCAACAATTTTCACTCACATTATCCTTACGCTTTATGAAAAGCTCAAGGGTGCTCATAAGCTGAGCTGTAAGGTTAGGAATGTTACTATCTACATAGACGAAAAGAAGAGTATCAGCTTTGAATCGGCAGTTGACACAGGGTGCAGCCTGAAAGAGCCTTTTTCCGGTTTGCCGGTAATTCTGGTTGAAGAGGAAATACTTGAGGGACTTGAGATACCACAAGAAAAAATGAGGCTTATCCCATACTCTACCGCGGCAGGAGAAGCCTCTGTATTCGGCTTCAAGCCAAAGAAAACATTAGTTGACGGCAAAGAGATACCCGGCGGTATATACGCAGGCATTTGCAAAGATAAGCTGAAAGGCGAGATAAAATCCATTATGGGAGAAGAAATATGAAGATCATTTTTTACAATCAATTTGCGAGTAAGGTTAAAGACCTGTTCATCAAGCTCAAGCTTAAGCTTTTTGGAAAAAACGAGGTATTCTACATAAACGGCAGTGAGACTCTGCCGCCGCCGCTTAAGGCATCTGAGGAAAAAAAGATAATGGAGATGCTCCAAAAAGGGCACGAAGAATACCGAGAGAAGCTCATTGTGCACAATCTGAGACTTGTTGTTTACATAGCAAAAAAGTTTGAGAGTCAGGGCTCAAATCTTGAGGATATGATTTCAATAGGAACAATAGGACTTATCAAGGCGGTTAACACCTTCTCTCCGCAAAGAAACATAAAGCTTGCCACCTACGCCAGCAGATGCATAGAAAATGAAATTCTGATGCACCTTAGAAAGACATCTCAGCTTAAAAACGAGGTTTCAATCGACGAGCCTCTGAGCAGCGATTGGGACGGAAACGAGCTTTTGCTCTACGATGTTTTGGGAAGTGAACCGGACACGGTGAATATTAATATAGAAAAAGAGCTTGAAACGAAGGAGCTTCTCCACGCCGTTGCAAAGCTATCTGAGCGCGAGAGAACAATTATGGAGCTGAGGTTTGGTCTCAACGGCAAAAAAGAGCATACACAAAAGCAGGTTGCCGATATGCTTGGAATATCGCAATCATACATCTCACGGCTTGAGAAGAAAATTATCGCAAGGCTCAGAGGAGATTTGGAGAAAACCGTATTTCAGTAATTGCTGTCATCTATTTTCTTCCAAGGTAAATAAATCTTAGCTCGGAAGAAGCTAAAAAACATCTTTCTGCTAAGCGGAAGATGAATTACATAAAAGGACCGATAGTATCAAAAATACTGTCGGTCCTTTTAGCTTATCTGTTTTCCGGAGAGCCCATATTATCGGTTGCATCGGGGATAATAGTTATCATGGTGTTATCCTCTGTGCCTGCCTCGCTGCCTTCGTTACCGATTATGCCGTCACCGTCTGTGACTGTACCGTTGTTCTGATGAGTTGTGGTAGCAGCTCTCTGCGTTGTGTTCTGAGTGTTTGTTGTACTGCCGTTCATATCTCCTGCATCAGAGCATCCGCACCCGGTAAAGGAGAGGGCAACAGTAAGACTCAGAAGAATAACAAGTATCGCTTTTTTCATATTTTCACCTCATAAATGTAAAAAAATTACCGCTCTCATAGATAAGAGAACGGTAATATTATGTGATAAAAAATAAATATTATGTTTATTCGCCTAAAGTAATTTCTCTTTTTATTGTTTTGAAGCTCTTGCTGTCCCAATACTCAACGGTAAGCGAATTTTCGGTAAAGTCTGTAATACGAATACCGCCGTTTGGTTTATGGCAGGCAGAGTCGATATAGAGAAATCTTCCCTCTGAGTCGAACCTTACGCCTATGCCTGTGGGTTTGTTATTTTTCCACATACCGACATTAGAGATGCCGGTCTCTGAGTTGATTCCCAGTCCGAAGCCGTTGCGCTCATTATCATACCACTGACCGAAGTAGCAAAGACTTCCGTCTTTATAATAAAAGCTTCCTTTTCCGTTTCGCTTGTCGTTCCTATATTCTCCGTTATAGGCAACTGTGCCGTCCTCGGTAAGGGTTTTGCCCATTCCGCAGCGTTTGCCCTCTTTGTCGGTTTCGCCGAAGTAATAGTATTTACTGCCGCCGCTTTCGATAACACAGTCGGCAGAGGTCTTTTCAATATAGCTTTTTGCTGAATTTACTGCTTCGGGAGGTATATCCTCAGAGCTTGAGGACTCGTTCGGAGCAAAATCTGCATTGCTCTTAGGGTGATACCAGTCAGCTGTATTGTCGGCATTTTCAAGCAGAGAGTCAATAAGCTTCTTGACATAGTCGTCGATGTCCTCATCAAGAGCCGAAAGCAGGTCAATATCTTCCTTGCTCTCCGGGCTTGACTGTGCTTCAGGCGTTTCGGCTGTCAAGTGCGCAGATTCGGTATTTTCTGCTGCTGTCTTTAATTCTTCTGCAATACCGTCACCCACAGGCACAGCATACTCTTCACCGTCGGAAACAGGTTCTTCTTTGACAGATACACCGTCAGAAGCTCGGGGCTGAGTAGCCTCTGCATAAGATAATCCGGTAAGAGACCGAGGCTCTTCGGCATCGGATAAATCGGTGATTTTGTTTTCATCAATATGAATATCAACTGTATCTGAAATGTACTTAATTATTGCCGAAATATCGTCATCAAGAGAATAAGGAGAAGAGGCTATGACGGTAGCCGGCGCACAGTTTTCTAAACTTTCATTAAGCTCGGGTGCATCGGAGGCTGCCCCTGAAAGGCGTTCAGACTCGCTTAAGCCGCTATCGTCAAGCTCTGCAGCCTCTGAGATACTGAACACATTATTGTTTTGTGAGGTATCGAAGCTATCCTTGGAAAAGCAAAAGCCTGAAGCTATATCCTCGTCGGTTGTATATACAGGAGCTTTGTTAAGCTCTGCATACTTCTTTTCTTCCTCAGAAAGCACTTGTGTGTAGATATTGAGAGTTTCCTCTGACGCAAAATACAGTATGCCGTAGTTTGTAAGCGCAGTTACCTCCGGAAGAGGGACGCGGGCAAACAGACTCTGTTCAACATCGGCACAGGAAGGCCTTGGGCAGCAGAAGAGAGTTTTTGAATAGGTCTCCCCTGTTGTGTAAAGCAAGATAGCAGTCTCTCCGTTTAACTCTTTGGGAACAATTGAACAAAGAAGATTGTCTCCGTAAACAGTATTGAAGTAATTGGTTTTGAGCCACCTGTGCTGAGGGCTGAAATGAACACACTTAACTTCCCTGCCCTGGGAATCGTAAAGATTAAGGCAGTACTTACCGTCGGACAGCTGTTCGATCTCCTCAACGATAATGCGGTTTCTGATAACACGCCAGCTGAGAGGACGGCTTGGAACAAAAGAATAAGTGTACTCAAGCTTTTCTGTATCGGTTGCACGGTAGAGTCTGTTTGAGACAGGACGAAGTGTTCTGAGATATCTCATCAGAATATTGGCAAATATATCATTCCTGACATCAGTGCTTTCACGGGAATTAAGGTTAACGCCGTAAAAAAACACATCATTAAACGGAATCTTTATGTCTTTCGTCACATCTCTCATCTCCTCGGTAAGTGGCAATATAAACTATAAAATTACAGGCACACTCGGTGTGCCTGCAAATAAGAAGTTTTAGATAGATACATCCATAGCGATATTATAAAGCTCTTCGTCAAAGACACGCTTCATATTAAGAGCCTCGGTAATATCCATATCAGTAATTTTGCCGTTCTGCATACAGCACACACGGTTGCCGATGTTATTGTAAATAAGCTCAACTGCATGATGTCCCATAGCGCTTGCTACAACTCTGTCTCTGAGGGTAGGACAACCGCCGCGCTGAACATGGCCGAGAACGGTGGCTCTTGTCTCAATGCCTGTTTTCTCTTCAATGTACTTAGCAATCTCAGCAGTGCCGCCGACGCCCTCGGCAACAACAACAATAAAATGCTTCTTGCCGGTCTGCTTGGTGTTGAGAATCTTCTCAATAACCATACTGTCTAAATCGTGGGGCTTTTCGGGAACAAGAATAGAGGTAGCACCGCAAGCAATACCTGTCTGCAGAGCGATATCGCCACAGCGTCTGCCCATAACCTCAACAACCGAGCAACGGTCGTGAGACTGTGCTGTGTCACGGATTCGGTCAACCATTTCAAGAGCGGTATTCATTGCTGTATCAAAGCCTACTGTATACTCAGAGCAAGCGATATCGTTGTCGATAGTGCCGGGAATACCAACACAGGGAATACCCTGTGAAGAAAGGTCGCGGGCACCTCTGAAGGAACCGTCGCCGCCTATAACAACAACACCCTTTACGCCAAGAGAACGGCAGTAATCGGCTGCCTTCTTAACGCCTTCGGGAGTGTTGTACTCTTCGCTTCTGGCGGTGTAAAGAATTGTACCGCCGCGGTTTATAATATCGGAAACGCTGCGAAGATTCATCTCAATAACATCGCCGTTAAGAAGACCGTTGTAGCCTCTCTTAACACCATAGACCTTAAGATTGCGATTTATTGCGGAACGCACAACAGCTCTGACGGCTGCGTTCATTCCGGGAGCATCACCGCCGCTTGTAAGTACGGCGATAGAATTAGGTAATTCAGACATAGTTATTAACCTCCGAGAAAAAACATAATTGCATACATCTAAATTATAATAGGAATATAAAGTAAATTCAAGTGTTTTTTGGTTTTTTTCCTTATTATTCGTATTTTAATTTGACATTATCCTCGCCAAGCTGATTTTTTAGCTCGGAAACAAGGATAGAATTAAGCTCTACCCAAAGTGAGCGAGGCGCTTTAAGGAGCTTTTTCTCCTCTTCAAGATAGAAGAATACAGGGGTACTTCCCTCAAAAACAGAAACAAGGTTTTGTGCTCTTTTGAAAAGCCTTCCCTCACGGCTGTCAACTTTTAGATAAAGAGAGATAGCTTTTTCTATATTCTCCTCTACCCTGTTTGAAGCATCCTGCACATATCTTTGCGGGTTAACCTGTGACAAAGGCTCGCTATCACGCATCGGTGACGAGGCATTATTCTGTTTGCTTGACTTTTCTACCCTTTGAACTTCGTTCACAAGTATCTTTGCTTCTTCGTCCTCACGCAAGCTCAAGGTACCGCTGACTGAGACCACGGAACCTTCGTAAAGAAGACTGCCGAACTGCGACAGCACCTTTGGAAATACCACAAGCTCCATTGAACCTGTGCGGTCTTCAACGGTGAGAAAAGCCATCATCTGATTTGATTTTGTAAGCTGGGTGCGATACTTCGAAACGATACACACAACGCGCACCTTTGAGTTATCAAAGTACTTTTTGTCACCCTCGCCTGTGATTAGGTCGCCGATTTTGTCGGCATGTATCTTACTTGCAAACCATTCGTATTCAGACATAGGATGGCCTGAAAGGTACATACCCGCCATCTCACGCTCCATTGAAAGCAAGTCCGCCAAGGAGAATTCGGGTAAATCCGGCAGAGTTACGCCTGCGCTCTTTTTTATATCGGGATCAGACTCGAAAAGCGACATCTGGCCCTCCATATTTCTGCGCTTTTCATAGTCTAAATCATCAAGCACAGCCTTTGAAACGCTTAGCATCTGACGGCGGTTTGCTCCTAAATCATCAAGGGCGCCGCACTTGATAAGGCTTTCCAGAGCCCGTGAGTTCATACCCTTAAGATAGAGCCTTGAGCAGAAGTCCTGAAGTGATGTAAATTCACCGCTTTTTCTCGACTCAATAATAGAATCGATGAAGCTTTTGCCCAGATTCTTGATTGCCATTAATCCGTAGCGGATATTTCCTCCTACAACGGTGAAGCCGTGCGAGCTTGAGTTGACATGAGGGGGCAACACCTGAATTCCCATACGGTGGCAATCGGTGATATAGCCTGCCATTTTGTTTTGATTATCAAGAACGCTTGAGAGAAGCGCCGCCATATACTGTTTGGGATAATGATATTTGAGCCATGCGGTCTGATAAGCAACATAGGCATAGCAAGCTGCGTGAGACTTGTTGAAAGCATAGGAAGCAAAGTTTTTCATTTCATCGTAAATTGATTCTGCTACCTCTCGGCTGACTCCCCGGCGGATACAGCCGTCAACCTCAATCGTGCCGTCGTCCCTCAAAAGACCGTTTATGAAAATCTCTCGCTCTTGCTCCATAACGGCATGCTTTTTCTTGCTCATTGCACGGCGCACAATATCGGCCCGTCCAAAGGAGTAGCCTGCAAGCTTGCGGAAAATCTGCATAACCTGCTCCTGATAAACAATGCATCCGTAGGTAACATCCAAAATATCGTGAAGCAAAGGATGCTTATAGGTTATCCTTGAGGGATTGTGCCTGTTCTCGATATATGTGGGGATACTGTCCATAGGGCCGGGTCTGTAAAGGGAGATAACGGCGATTAAGTCCTCCAGGGATTCCGGTCTAAGCTGAGTAAGTACATTCTTCATACCGCCTGATTCAAACTGAAATACTCCTTCGGTATTTCCAAGAGACAGCATATTATATACACCTTTGTCAGTCTCATCTATTTCATCAAGCGAAAAATCCGGGTCGTTTTCCTTAATCAGCTTTACGGCATCATTGATAACGGTAAGATTTCGAAGGCCGAGAAAATCCATTTTAAGGAGGCCTAACTCCTCTAAGGTGGTCATTGTAAACTGAGTTACAACCTGCTCGTCATTCTTAGCAAGGGGTACATAATCAGAGACAGGACGGTCGGAAATAATGACTCCTGCTGCATGGGTTGTTGCGTGGCGCGGCATACCCTCAAGGCCTAAGGACATATCAACAAGAGAGTGAATCTGAGGGTCGCTGTCATAGCGCTCTTTAAGCTCGCGGCTGATTGTCAGCGCCTTTTTCAGAGTCATATTCAGCTCATTGGGAATGAGCTTTGCAACAGAATCGCAGGTTGCATAAGGTATTCCCAAGGCTCTGCCGACATCACGGATTACTCCTCTTGCCGCCATTGTGCCGAAAGCGATAATCTGGGCAACATGGTCATATCCGTACTTCCTGATAACATAATCGATAACCTCTGAGCGTCGGTCTTTACAAAAATCGATGTCAAAGTCGGGCATTGAAACTCGTTCGGGATTGAGGAAACGCTCAAAGAGAAGGTTATATTTTATGGGGTCTATACCTGTGATACCGATACAGTAGGCGCAAAGTGAACCTGCGCCGGATCCTCTGCCGGGACCAACGGGAATACCCCTTGACTTGGCGTACTGAATAAAATCGTTGACTATTAAATAATAATCTACAAATCCCATTCTGTTTATGGTGGAAAGCTCATACTCGAGTCTTTCCGCTATGCTTGGCTCAGGGTTGTCTCCATAGTGGCGGTGAAGTCCCTCGTAACACTTACGGCGAAAGTACTCATAGTGGTCCTCGCCGTTTGGTACATCAAAGCGAGGAAGCTTTCTCTTGCCAAACTCAAACTCAACATTACAGCGCTCGGCAATTAGCTGAGTATTTTGCAAAGCCTCAGGATACTGAGAAAACGAAGCAGACATTTCCTCTTCGCTTTTGAGGTAAAACTCATCGGTTTCAAACCTCATTCTATCCTCGTCGGCTATTGTGTGGTTGGTTTGAATACACATCAGAATTTCCTGCAATCGGGCATCTTGCTTCTCCACATAATGACAGTCATTTGTTGCCGCTAACGGCGCACCTATCTCTGAAGACAGCTTTACTAAATCCGGCAGTATGCGGAGCTGTTCACTGATACCGTGATTCTGAATTTCGATAAAGTAGTTCTCCCTGCCGAAAACAGACTGATACCAAAGGGCAGTTTCCTTTGCGCCTTTGTAGTCTCCGCTTAAGAGCCGCTGAGGTACTTCGCCTGCAAGACAGGCAGAAAGACAAATCAAACCTTCGCTGTATTTTTCTAACAGCTCGCGATCGATTCTAGGTTTTACATAAAAGCCGTCTGTAAAAGCAAGCGACACCAGCTTCATTAAGTTTTCGTAGCCTTTGTTATTCTCGCACAGAAGAATAAGATGGTAATACTCTCGGTCTGATTCGGGAGTTTTGTCGAACCGGCTTCGCGGTGCAACATAAACTTCACAGCCGATTACAGGATGAATACCCTGTGCCTTGCACTCACGCCAAAAATCAATAACGCCGTACATAACACCGTGGTCTGTAATGGCAAGGGCGGTCTGTCCTTTCGCTTTTGCAGACGCAACAAGTCCCTCGATTCGGCAAGCGCCGTCGAGAAGACTGTATTCGCTATGGACATGGAGATGAGCAAAGGACACAAAATCACCGCCTGTTATAATGTAGATTTTTTTGGATATCAGCTTTCTATTCGTGCGTTAAGAGAGCCGTCTGAGAAGGTAAGCTTTACGCTGTCGCCTTCTTTTAATTCTTTTACGGAATATATAGTTTTTCCTCCTTTTGAGGTAACAGAATATCCTCGGCGAAGAACCTCGGAGGGATTTATTGCAAAAAGTCTGTGTTTTAGTTCTCTGAGCGCAATTTCTCTATCAGAAATAAGCTTGTCCCCTACCGCTTTGAGTCTGCTCTCTGCAAGAGAAAAAGCCTTAAGGTTTTCATCGTATTGTACTGTGGGGTTTAGTTTTTCGAGTGACTCGGCACAATCGGAGAGCTGAGCCTCGTATTTACTTAAAAAGCTCTCTGACAAAGCAAAGAGATACTGCTTCTGCTTTAACAGCAAATCTATTTCTGCAAAGCGGTCAGGTGTTGCAAGCTCAGCCGCCGCCGAAGGAGTAGGAGCACGCATATCAGAAACGAAGTCGCAGATAGTGAAGTCAGTTTCGTGACCGACAGCGGATATTACGGGAATCCTGCACTTAAAAATCGCCCTTGCCAAATCCTCGCTGTTAAAAGCCCAAAGGTCCTCCATTGAACCTCCGCCTCGACCTATAATTATAACATCGGCTGTATTTTCAGCATCTGCTTCGGCTATGGCTCTTGTAAGCATAGCAGGCGCTGAATCGCCCTGCACCATAACAGGCTTTATCTCAACCTCGCTGTAAGGCCAGCGACGGGAAAGGATGTTGCGAATATCCTGCAAGGCAGCGCCTGTAATTGAGGTAATAACGCAAATTACCTTAGGAAATTTCGGAATCGGTTTTTTATATTTCTTATCGAAAAGCCCCTCGGCTTCAAGCTTGCTTTTAAGCTGTTCGTAGGCTATTGTAAGAGAACCTATGCCGTCGGGCTGCATATCCTCAATATAGAGCTGATACTGGCCTGAGGGTTCGTAGACAGTAACCCTGCCGCGTACGATTACCTTCATTCCGTTTTGAGGCTGAAAACGAAGATTTCTTGCGCTGCCTGCAAACATAACCGCCTTAACGGTTGCCTTCTCGTCCTTGAGTGACAGATAAATATGTCCGCTTGCGTTGTGGTTGGTGAGGTTTGAGATCTCACCCGTCACAAAAACATAGCGGAGATTCATATCGCCGTCAAGAAGCGACTTAACATAAAAATTTAGCTGTGATACCGAAATAAAGCTCGGTGTTTTCATTGTGTTCATACTATCGTCCGTTTTACATTCAGAGCTTTTGCTCTGATAAAAATTTGTATCCGCCGATAACCGCTACGCCTGCGGCATTATCACAGGAGAAGTCAGGTCTTGCAAAGCTTGCGCCGAACTTTTCTTCAAGTGACTTGCGGATTATGGAATCAGACATAACTCCACCGGCATAAATTAACGGCAGATTTCCGTATTCCCGAAGCAAGCCTTCGGTCATAGCGGAAACTGTTGTGTCAACATAGGCCAGAGTATAGGCAGAAATCTTGTCCTGCGGCTCGCCTGCATTTATCATATCCGTGAGTTTATTCTCAAAACCGCTGAGACAACAGTCAAAGCCTTTCATAACAGCTTTGACCTTAATCGGCTCGTAAAAATTCCGGGCAAGCTTTTCAAGCTCCTTGCCGCAGGGAAACTTAATTCCCATCTTGACGCCGATTCGGTCAATAAGCTGTCCCGCGTTAAGGTCAAGGGTTCTTGCAACGATTTTGCAGTCAAAGAGATCTTTGTCGCTCGGAGTAATCAAAACGCCCTCGGTGGTACCGCCGCTGATATGAAATGCCAAAAACGGATTTGAAAGCAAAGAACACTTATCCGCAGAATAAAGCGCCGCCATAATATGCCCTTGCTGATGAGAGGTCTCATAATACGGAACACCCAAAGCGCAGGATATACTTCTTGCAATACTCTTGCCTACTAAGAAGCAGGGCATATACGAGCCTTCTTCCGGTCTTGGAGTAACAGAGGCGCACACAGCAGAGATACTTTCTTCACAGGTGCAGGAGAGAAGCTCCTCCAAAAGTTCGGGAAGCTGAACCGTATGGTGAAAAACTGCGTCGCTCTGGCGAATTCCCCTCTCGCCCTCCTTAACGGGAAGAAGCTTGGTGAGCTTCTTCACCTCAAGGGTTTGCGTATTGAAGACCGCACAGGAGGTAGAATAGTTGCTTGTGTCTATTCCGAGAATAAGAGCCATTACTCAGCCTCGCTTGCAATAGCGCCCAATACTCCGTGAACAAAGGACGCATCCTCGGGACTGTATTTCTTGGTAAGCTCTACTGCCTCGTTAATGGCAACGGAAGTGGGGACGCTGTCCTCGTACTTCATTTCATATAGCGCTACCCTAAGAACCGAAAGAGCCACGCGGGAAATACGGCTTATCTTCCAGCCCTTGGAAAGGTGCAAAGAGATAACTTCATCAAGCTCAGAAAGCTTCTGAGAAATCGCCTTAGCCACATTCAGAGCATAGTCGCTTAAATACAAATCGCGGCTGTCGATGATATTATCGGCAATTTCGTCAATATCAGAATCAGAAAAAAGGCTCTCAAAAATTACAAGTACAGCTTGCTCACGCATTTTATATCTTGAGATATCGTTTCTCTTTTCATAAGCATCGGAAATTACTGACATATCCTCAAAACCCGAATCCTCTTCGGGTAAAGTAATATTCTCGATAACTTCGCTCATATCCTTTTCCTCCTCATATGCGGGTTACATTCAAACGCCGAACCAGCATATGCAATTTTTATCCAAAATAATTATACCACATAATAAAAAAATTGCAACGAGGTTTGAGTAATTATATACTATATCAGCAAAATAATTTTGTGTATAATTCGTATTGATTTAAGCGGTTAAATGTCGGATAATTGTAGTATACCGATAATGAGGTGATATAATGAAAAGAATCAAAGAAATATTAGGACTTATACTTGCGGCAGCAATTGTGGTAACAGCCCTGAGCTTTGCGCCAACGGCGGTAAAAACAGCCTGCTCTGCCACTGTGACATCTGTTTCAGACGATAATGCACTTGACTACGGTCTTTGCGATCAAATCGAGGGCAGTCAGATACTCCACTGCTGGTGCTGGAGTTTTGAGACCATTACCAAAGAGATTCCGAATATTGCCGCAGCCGGCTTTACTGCTTTGCAGACCTCCCCTATCAACGAATGTAAGGTAGGCGATGACGGTCAGCTTCAGCTTATGGGCAACGGCAAATGGTACTATCACTATCAGCCGACAGACTTCAAAATCGGAAACTATCAGCTTGGAACTTTAGAAGAGTTTAAGGTGATGTGTGAAACCGCCAAGAAATACGGTGTTAAGGTTATTGTAGACGCTGTTATTAACCATGTTTCTTCAGATATGAGCGTTGTTTCGGATAATGTCAAGAACATTGAAGGCGGAGCCTTCCACAGTAACGGATATCTTAATGACTTGTCAAAGAGAGAGACTCTTACACAGCAAAACCTACTGGGACTTCACGACCTTAACACTCAGAACACCAATGTTCAGAAATATATTCAGGATTACCTTGTAAGCTGTGTTGAGGCCGGTGCATCCGGATTCAGGTACGACGCCGCAATACATATTGAGCTTCCCTCAGACGACCCTGCTTACGCTTCAGACTACTGGCCTGTGGTACTCAACAACGGCTCAGAATTCCAATACGGCGAAACATGCCAGGGCAATGTAAATGCTGTCCGTTACAGCGAATATGCCAAATATATGCACACATATGCCTACAATTACGGTATTCAGATGAGAAACCTTCTATCAAAAAATGACCTTAATGCAGAGAAGATTTCAAACTACCTAAGCGAGGGTGTTGAGGCTTCAAGGCTTGTTACGGTTGTTGAAACTCACGACACCTACTGCGGTGAAGACTCTTGGACAAAGCTCAGTAATGAGGACATAAACTTAGGTTGGGCTGTACTTGTTGCAAGAGAAAGCACCACTGCGCTTTACTTTGCAAGGCCTGCAGGCTCCTCTACAACCGACCAATGGGGCAATAACCTTATAGGACCTGCAGGTGACGGCAACTATTACAGCGATGAAATCACAGCTCTCAACCGTTTCAGAAATGAAATGAGGGGTGAGAGCGAAAAGCTTTCAAATATCGGCTCCGGAACCTCTGTGCTTATGATTGAAAGAGGCAGCAAGGGCGCTGTGATTGTTAATGCTTCCGAGGAAGCTGTTGAGGTTAACACCTCAACCGTTATATCAGACGGCGTATACACAGAGCATATCTCGGGCAGCAGCTTTACCGTAAAAGACAGCGTGATGACAGGCACCGTACCTGCACGCTCGGTTGCAGTAGTTTATAACAGTGAGTTCAATTATCCTGCAAAGACCTATTTTTCTTATACAGGCGAGGAAATTCACAACGGTATCACGCTCACTGTAAGCACCGTTGATGCAAACAGTTCTTATTTCACTGTCAACGGCTTGGACAAGACGGAGTTTACCGACAGCGCAACAATTGACCTTTCCTCCTTTGCCCACGGCGACAGTGTGACTGTTACTGTATATGCCGAAAATGATGCAGGTACTGCTTCTGAGAGCCACACCTACACCAAGATTGACACACCTATATATGACGCAGAAACAGCAGTTTACTTTAATAATGCGGACGGCGAATACGACAAGGTTTACGCCTATATTTACCGTTCTGTTGACGGTGAAAGCGAGGAGGAGTATTCTTGGCCCGGCATACCAATGAAAGAGCTTGACGATAACTTCTACGGATATGTTCTTCCCGATTGGGATGAAATGTTCATCATCTATAATGACGGCAAAGATAAGCAAATTCCCGAAAACGGCGGCGCTTATGTGCTGAGAAAGGGCGAGCATAAGCTTTACTTTAGCGGAAGCTTTACCGATTACAGTTCTAAAGGTGAGGTAATTGCCAACATTTACAGAAGCTTTGACGGCGATGAATACATCTACTTTGACCCTGAGGCTTGCGGATGGTTTTACAACGACAGCGCCTACCCAATAATCAAGCTTGAGAACAGCGAATACTCCGATATGGAGAAATGCATAACAGAAAACGGCGAGACTTTGTGGAGATACAAACCGCTTGCCGGCAAATACTCAAGTATGACCATTGCAAGAAAAGCAAGCGTGGGCATATACAATGCCTTCACAACCGACTTCAGCGGAGACAAGAACCTCTATATTGCTGACGGCAATTGGAATTTAGGCGGTAAATGGAGTACCTTTGACGGAAAACTCAAAGACAATTCTACTACTGTTCCCTCAAATACACTTCCCGATATCTCTGAACCGGAGTCACAGCCTGTAACTGAACCTATAGTTATCCTTTTGGGCGACGCTGATGAAAACGGAGTTGTCAATGTTAAGGACGCGACAGCGGTTCAAAAGGATGTGGCAGGCATTAAAAAGCTTACTGATACGGGAAGCGATAATGCCGATGTAAACAGGGATAACATTGTAAATGTTAAGGACGCTACCGCTATTCAGAAGAAAGCAGCAGGCATAATCAAGGATTTTTGATAAAGAATAAAAGTTCAGCGAGGCTAAGTAATCAGCCTCGCTGTTTTTTATAGTCAAGCTATGATAAGTTTACACCTCAACTATACTGATATTCTCAAAGGGCAGGTCCGCTGCTTCGCTTACGCAGTCACGGATAATAAGGGCGGAGCTGTCTGTCATCTCATTTTCCGGAACGATTACAGTACAGGAGGTTTCTGAAAGTGTGCAAAGGCAATCGGAAAAGCCCTTTGCCTTGAGGGTGGTTTCAATTCGGTTTTGAGAAAGCACTATTTCCTCAAGAGAAGAAAGCTGTTCGGCTGCTTCCTCCTTTGCCTCATCTGATGAATCGGCAAGCTCTAAAATCTGCTTTGCCAGATTTATCATCTCATCCTGAGTTTTTTGACGCTCGCTTTTGGAAGCGGCAAAAAACTCACTTTGCTCATCAGAAAGCTTATCCTCCTTCTCAATTTCCGTGGCATTTACCGCCTGCTCATCAGAAGAGCTTAAGTTGCTGTTTACATATGTTGCCGCTCCGAGCTCTCTGCCTGAGGGTGTAATGCTTTGGGTGTTACCGTCTGACAGCTGCCAATTGATATAGACCGCCGCCGATAAAGCCACCACCAAGGATAGCAGTACGATGTGTGTTTTTTTAATCTTCATTTCTTCCTCCTGTATTTATGTTAGTTTTGTAATACAAACCTTTGTGCTGGAAATGTTGAGCGCTGTGCAGAGAAGCTCTGTTACCTCTGCTTTCAGCACTTCGCTGTCACCTCCCTCACAAGCCACAACAACGCCTCTTACTTTAGGCTCGTTTATCTTTTGTAGAGTCTTTTTATCTTCCAAATATATGTACTCGTAGGAGTTCTCAAGGGTAAGCAAGATTTTTGCCTGTCCTGCTCCGTCTACACTTTGTACCATTGAAAGCACCTCTGCCGATAGTGACTCTCTGTACTGCTCTACGCTGAAATTTTCTGTAGAAGTGCTGTCCCCTGCCTTTGAAAGCTGACCGCTTAAGAATATTAATACAATGACCGCAAGACCGGCTATAATTATAATTTTCCTGCCTTTGTCAGAGGACATAAAGTCCTTAAGCTTTTCCTTACTGCTAATCTTCATTTGTCATTTTCCTTCATCAGATGCAATTAATCTTAGGCTCTATGCCAACTGCGCTTAATATCAGCTCGCTGATTGCTTTTTCTTTGTCCTTTGCCGTGTTATCAATATATATGTAAATCTCCCTGACATATATTCCTCTTGTCTCTGTTTGACCTATTACTGTTTTGATATCTCTCACATCTATCTTTGCTTCTCTCAGCAATGCCGAGGTATATTCATTGATATAGTCGCCGGTTGCTTTCAGCACCTCGGCGTCAACTGTTTGAGATAAATCAGACTCGGACTGAGAATATTTTGCTTCAAGGTCTGATACATCAAAGCTCTTCATAAGGCTCACTATGGGAGATAGCAAACAGCAAAGCATAAAAACGCCTACCACAACCGACATTATCTTTTTGGTACTTCCCGAGGGAGATATCATTCGCAAAAGTGCACAGGCAACAAGACAAACACAGAGCGAACCGGCACAAATATAGATAGACTCTGTCAAACCGCACTCCTCCCTGCTGTTATAATCAGGGCAGTTGATATGATAAACAGCGCCATAATACACAGGATAACTGCCAAAAGCACGCTGAGCACTGTTGACACCCCCGAAAGCATCTCAGCAGGCAGAGAAAGAGATATCATCTCGGCAAAGTTTTTGCACACAGAAACCGAGATAATCCACAGAAGAAGCTTTACTATAACAGACAAAAACACAGCGCAGACTGCAAAAATCACAAATACGCCCACACCGTTTTTCAGGATATTTATACTGCCCTGTACTGTTTTGTAAGCTTCCGAAAGCGCCGCACCTACAACGGGAATGAACGAGGACATTGTGTACCTGACAGCCCTTGTGGAAACGCTGTCAACAGATGTTGAAATCAAGGTTTTGAAGGTGAGAAGCGCTGAAAAGATTGTAAATGAAAAGGAAAGCAGCCACTTTATCCCCTTTGAAAACATCGCAGTAAATCCGCCGAGGCGAAAATCAGGCACAATAGTTGAGCATATGCTCACGCCTAAAAACACATTGAGCATGGGCGCAATGAACTTTGAAGAAAGCTGAGATATTCCCTCTGCCGCCATAATCATCAGGGAATAGTAACCGGAGGCCGAAAGCGACTGACCGCAGGAGACAAGTACTGCAACCATTACGGGAATGTAAAGAAGCATAAAATCAGAAGCTGCAACTATAGCGGAAATAGCTGAGTCAATGATATCTGTCACAGGTACAACCAAGGCACAGGCTACGCATAAGGCTGTGACAACTGACAACACCTCCTTTTGTGTATCGCCTGTGAGGCTCTGAGAAAAGCCCTCGCAAAGAGCATATATCAGTATGACCGCAACCAAAATTCCGAGGGATGCAAAGACACCGCCGCCCGTTTGCCCGGCAGCAGCGATTATTGAGGAAATTACAGACTGAAAAGATACATTGCCGATTTCTTCATAAGAAACTGAAGCTATGCCCATATCTGCTAAGGTTTTCTGGGCATCTGCCGGCAGAGAGCTGTAAAGCCGCTGCAAATCAAGAGACTCAGAAAGCTCTGAGAGAGAGAGGCTGTCCACCGTCTCATCGGCTGATGTAGGAAAATTGCTCTGTGCAGAACAAGTTAATGCAGAAAAGAAAAGCAAAGCAATAAGGGTAACTGAAACTATAAGCAGTTTTTTCATATTCCGCCTCCCGAAAGGCTCAAGGCAAGGTTCAGAAATTCCTCAAATAACGGAAGCGCTGTCAGCAATACGCAGATTCGTCCGCCCGTAAGCACAGCCGAGCTGAGCGCTTGCTGAGAGGCATCCTTACAGCAATCACAGGAAAACTCTGTGATAAAGCAAATCCCGACACATTTGAGAAGTATAACAATATACTCAGTGCTCACGCTTGCCTGTGCGATAATCTCCTTCACAGCGCCGACTGCCATTACCATATCAGATATAAGGTATACCGCTATCAGGGTTACTGTGCATATTGACAAAATGAGAGAAATCTCAGCGTTGTGCTTTTTGAGAAGCACAGCCAAAACAGACGCTGCAACTGCCGCGGCGCAAATTCCGATTATGTTCAAAACCCGAACACCTGCTTGATTGTGTCAAAGAGTCCGCTTATCTCATCGATTATCATCATCAAGGCTACTATGAGTCCTGCTATAGTAGTAAGGAGAGCTTGATCCTCTCTGCCGCTTCTGATAAGCAGCTGATTCAGCACCGCCACAATAATTCCGATGGCAGCTATTTTGAAAATCATATCAACATCCATATTTACCTCACAAAATCAGCAGTGTCACCAAAGACCCAAGTGATACACCTAAGATTTGATACAACCTGCATTTTGTCGCTTCGTCAGCCTTTGATAAATTGAGCCGTTCGCGAATAAGGTCAGAATAAAGCTCGCAGTTTTGTATCTGACCTTCAACATCGCTGATGCCAAGTCCCGCACCGAAGCGCTTTATTATATCTCTGTCCTCTGGATTCAGGCCGGAGCTTTTAGGGAGACTGTCCACGCATTTATCCCACCAAGAGGAAAGCTGTTCCTCAAAAGTTTCAGGATTTGCAAAGCTCGAACACAGCTCCTCTGAGGAAGAAAAAGCCTCTTCTATTACTCTCTTTATATCGAATCCGCCAAAGCAAATCAGAGTTTTCATACGGCTTAAGGACTCTATAAATGCACCTAAATACTTGCTTCGCCTTTTAAGTCTCAGCGAAAAAGAATTGCCGAGGAATGCTGTGCACGACAGAAATGCAAGGCAAAGAATAAGCTTAATCACTTAAAATCTCTCCCAAGCTATAGGTTGAAGAAATAACACCCGGCGCCTCTCTGCCCTTTAGGAAAACTATATCGGAAAAGGCCTTTGTGCTGAGAAGCTTTTTGCCGCGGTCACTCTCGGCGAGCTCTTCCTTTGAAGACGCGTGCATTGAGGCTATAAAGCGAACACCGCTGTTCACGCCTGAGGCAATAGCCCTTGCATCGCTTTCCGAACCAACCTCGTCACAGATAACAGCATAAGGCGAAAGGCACCTTACAGCCTGCTCTATGCCGTCTGCCCTGGGATAGCCGTCCAAGACATCGCAGAGTCCGACATCGTTGCCTGCAACCCCCATATTTGTGCCTGCAAGCTCCCCCCTTGTATCAACTAAAGAAACCCGCATGGCGTAGTCTGTAGAAAGAAGCCGGGCAGCGTCACGGAGAACGGTTGTTTTACCGCTTGAAGGACTTCCGCAAATTAAAAGTCCCCCCTCTGAATCGGCAAACCTCCGGCAGATTGCCGTACTTGAGCCCTTTACCTCACGGGATATTCTCAATGATACTGTTGATATATCCCTAACATTTATAAGCTGTGCATTGGAAACAACCGCTGTACCGGAAATTCCCGCACGGTGCCCTCCCGGAAGCGTTATGTAGCCTTCTTTGATTTCGTTAAGATGAGAGTAGACAGAGTATCCGCATACATTGTTAAAGCACTCTGCAACCTCTGCCTTGGTGGCACATTGCGGCATTACATTTTGAACATTAGAGCTGAGAGTAGACCTATCGGTTAAGCACATCTGCTTTGAGCCAATATAGATGCACACAGGTCTGTCTGCGCGCAAAACTATCTCCTGCACCTTGTCACAGATATCCCGACAAGCTGAATAGACACGAGTTCTGAGCGCAGGTGGGATAACACGAATTGCAGACATAAAAGCATTTTGGTTTTCTGTTACTGTCATTTTGATTATCCTTTCATTGTTAACTTAGTAAACAATATGAAGGCTTGACCTCTTTTATGAGTAGCTTCCGGAAATTAGAAAATCTCAGTTTGAAGTTTGGCTTCTCAAACAAAAAAACTGCCCTTAGCTTTATGCTAAAGGCAGTTGATAATAAGAACTATATTTTTATATCAGAAGTTTAATTTCATCTTGCGCTTTCCCGTCCGGCTTATTGTCGGATTTGGAAACAGCGGCTGTTTCGGCAACGGAGTTATTTTCAGTTTCGAAAGAAGCGTCAGAGACAGGCGCGTCGCCTATCATTGCCAGTAGGTCAGCCTCCGATATAATTGTAACGCCAAGAGACTGAGCTTTAGTAAGCTTGCTTCCTGCATCTTCACCGGCAAGGAGGAAATCCGTTTTCTTTGAGACAGAGCCTGTTACCTTACCGCCGTTTTCCTCAATAACAGCTGTGGCGTCACTTCGTGTATAAGTGGGCAATGTACCTGTAAGGACAAAGGTCTTGCCTGTAAACACACCCTTTGACAACGCTTTCTTGCTGCTCTTCATCTGAAGTCCCAGTGCTTTCAGCTCAGCAATAAGCTCCCTTGTACTCTCAAGAGAAAAGTAAGAATAAGCGCTTTGCGCCATAATCTCGCCGTAACCGTCAATGGCAGAAAACTCCTCTGCCGACGCCGAGAGAATATCGTCAATTGTCTCAAACCGCTCACACATAAGCTTGGCGGCTTTCAGTCCGATATGACGAATACCGAGAGCAAAAACAAGCCTGTAAAGCTCCTGTGACTTTGATTTATTTATGGCTTCAATGAGATTTTTTGCTGACTTCTCGCCCATTCGCTCCAAGCACTCGATATCCTCAGACTTAAGCCTGTAAATATCAGCAGGAGAATTTATGAGTGAAGCCGACTGAAGATGAGAGAGCACCGCAGGGCCTAAGCCGTCGATATCCATTGCATCCCGTGCAACAAAATGAATAAGATGTCGCATAAGCTGTGCAGGGCAATCGGTGTTGGTACAGCGAAGCGCCGCTTCTCCCTCTTCACGGAACAGCGGACTACCGCAGGAGGGACATGTTTTTGGAAATTCATAGGGAATGTTATTGTCTGCGTGACTCTCAACAGAAAGCACCTCGGGAATAATCTCTCCGGCTTTTCTGATTATAACGGTATCTCCGATGCAGATACCCTTCTCCCTGATGAAATCTTCATTATGGAGAGTTGCGCGGGAGACAGTTGTGCCTGCAAGCAACACCGGCGAAAAAATGCCAACCGGTGTGATTGCTCCGGTCCTGCCCACATTGACCTCAATATCAAGGAGAGTTGTTGCCTTTTCCTCCGGGGGATACTTGTATGCCTCTGCCCACTTGGGGAATTTTGCAGTATTTCCCAATACCTTTCTGTCATCAAAGCTGTCCACCTTGACAACTGCGCCGTCTATTCCAAAGGAAAGCTCTCCGCGCAGATTTCCTATGCGTTCAATCTCGGCAATAACCTCTTCAATGCTTTCGAAGGTATTGTAAAACGGCGCTGTGGGGAAGCCAAGCTCGATAAGATAATCAATAGACTGCTTGTGCGAGGTAAGCTGTGCTCCCTTAATCTGCTGAACATTAAAAACAAAAATGTCAAGTGAGCGCTCGGCAGTAATCTTGCTGTCCTTTTGCCTGAGTGAGCCAGCTGCGGCATTTCGGGGATTTTTGAAGGGCTTTTCCTCTCGGTCAAGCTGCTGTTCACAGAGTCTCTCAAAGGTTATAAAAGACATATACACCTCGCCCCTGACCTCAAGAAACTCAGGGGCATTTTTAATGTACTTGGGAAGTGACTTTACAGTCATCAGATTCTCAGTTACATCCTCCCCCACATTGCCGTCGCCTCGGGTTGAACCCCGTGTAAAAACGCCATTCTCATATTCACAGGATACAGAAAGGCCGTCAAACTTAGGCTCGACCACATAAACAGGACGCTCTATTACCTCTCTAACCTTGCGGTCAAAATCGCGAAGCTCATCGTGAGAAAAAGAGTCGTGTAAGCTCTCCATAGGCACTGTATGAACCACAGGAGAAAACTTAGCTGAACGGCTTCCGCCAACGCGGACTGTGGGAGAATCAGCGGTTTTAAGCTGAGGAAAATCCTCCTCTAAATTCTCCAGCTCACGAAGAAGCTTGTCATACTCAAAGTCGGAAATCTCAGGTGAATCCTGATTGTAATACCTGTCGTTGTGATATTCAATTATCGCTCTAAGCTCTTCTGATCTTTTCTTTGCGTCTTCAAAAAGCATTTAATCTACTCCAAATATCAGGTTATCTTACGGATGAGGTGCCCTTTTCTCTTAAATACGTGGACTCCATATCAGCAAGATGAAGCTTTACAGCCAAGGGGTATTTATCGTAAGCCTGACTGACGCTGTAGCCCTGGGGGTCGGCAAAGCTGCCCATATGCCAGCGAATAGCCATAGCCTCGTCAAGCTTAAGTCTCATAAATCTCTCAATAAGAAAAACGGATTTTTCGCCGTGGCCAAAGGGAAACTTATCTTCAATTGCGTAGAAGGGCTGTTTTTCCCACTGACCTGTAAGCTCGTTCTTAACATTTCTTGACGAAACCTTATAGAACTCCGCCTTGCAGATATCGTGGAGCAAGGCGCAGATAGCAAAGCTCTCAATATCGTCTGTACCTTCCTCATAATGCTTCTCCATCATTGCGTTGAAAACGCTGACAGAATGCATTACCAGGCCGTTTTCACAAGCACAGTGAAACTTGGTGCTGGCAGGCGCGGAGAAAAAGTCAGTTGTTAGCAGCCAATTAAGAAGCTCCTGAGAGCCCGCTCTCTTAATATTATCTGTATAAATTTTTACAAATTCATCTTTAGCGTTCATAACACTTTCCTCACAGCAGTTCATTATTATAATGAGCACGCTCGCCGCCGATAAAGCGCGGACGGGTTCGAGCGCAGATAACACCGGCACAGCCTATAGTTCTCTGCGCTGTTTTGACCGGTACAGCAGTCCTTTTAAGGTGCATTCCGATAAGAGTTCCGCCTACATCCATACCTGCGTCAGCTTTGATAAACTCAACTGCAACAGGGTCGGTAAAATGGCTGTAAGCATAAACCGCACTTGCACCGCCTGCATGGGGCTCGGGCACAACATTGACAATTTCAAGTCCCAGTCTTACTGCAACCTCACGCTCAACAATAAGTGCACGGTTAAGGTGCTCACAGCACTGGGCAGCAAGAAAAACACCTCTCTCGGCAAGCATAGGAAGCAGTACGCTATAAAGAGCCTCTGCCGCGGCAGCGCTTGAAGCCGTGCCTATGCGCTCACCGCATATCTCGCTTGAAGAGCAACCAAGAACAAAAACATCTCCCTCTTTGAGCTTTGCAGTATCAAGAAGCTCATAAAGAACAGCCTTTGTGTCCTCTTTGATTTTATTTGCAAATGTCATATCTGACATTAATATCACCTCTATTATAAGTTCTGCTAAAAAACAGAAATGGGCATTCCCAAATAACGGAAATGCCCATAGAAAAGATTAATTATTCTGCTGCTTCCTCAGCTGCAGGAGCTTCCTCAACTGCAGGAGCCTCCTCAACTGCAGCTTCCTCTGCTACGGCAGCTTCTTCAACTACGGGAACTTCCTCAGCTTCAGGGAGAAGAGCTCTTACGGAAAGGCTGACGCGCTTCTTATCAAAGTCAATAGAAACGATCTGTGCCTCAAGCTCGTCGCCTACGCTGACTACATCTGCAGGTTTCTCAATGCGCTGATTGGAAAGCTGGCTGATGTGGATAAGGCCGTCAATGCCGGGGATAATTGTTGCAAATGCGCCGAAAGTGGTAAGACCTGCAACCTTAACCTTAACAACTGAGCCTTCGGGATAATCACGGCGGAGAATCTCCCAGGGATTATCCTCCTGCTTCTTGTAGCCGAGAGAAATCTTGGAGGTCTCTGTGTTAAAGTCCTTAACATATACCTCGATGGTATCGCCCTCTTTAACAACCTCGGAGGGATGCTTTATTCTTGCCCAAGAAAGCTCGGAAATATGTACCATACCGAATACACCGCCGAGATCTACGAATGCGCCGTAATTTGTAAGAGACTTAACGGTACCGACATAGGTCTTGCCAACCTCGATAGCATCCCAGAAAGCTGCCTTAAACTCGGAGCGATGATCTCTCTGAACGCTCTTGATGGAGCCGACTACCTTCTTGCGTCTGCCACGCTGAGAAACCTCAAGGAGTCTGAACTCAACCTCGGTGTGAAGAAGAGGAGTAAGATCCTCCATACGTGTCAAAGATGCCTGCGATGCAGGAATGAATACTCTGTTATTGTGTGAGAACACGATGACGCCGCCGTTAACGACCTCAATAACCTCGCCTGTGAGAACAGCCTTCTCCTCAGCGAGCTTCTCAAGCTCGTCCCAGTCTTTTTTTGCGTCAACTCTGCGCTTAGAGAGCATAATTGTGCCCTCCTGATCGTTGGTCTTCATAATGAGAAGCTCAATCTCATCGCCGACCTTTACGAAGTCGTTGGGATCACCGACAGGTCCGAAAGAAAGCTCTTCAACAGGGATGAAGCCTGCCTGTTTTCTGCCGACATCAACATAAACCTCAGAGGGTGTGATGCTGATTACTGTACCCATTACCCTTTCATTTGTATTTAAGCCCTTGAGATTCTCCTCCAAAAGAGCCTCAAAATCTTCAGTTTCGTTTGTTACACCGGATTTGGTTAATTCTTCCATTTTATCCAGTACCTCCTTTATAATCCTTGCTGGAGTGGATGCTCCTGCAGTTACGCCAACCTTCGAGGCTTTGCTTAATCTTTCCAAGCTGAGCTCCTCTGCCGTTTCAATCCAAACAGTGTCAGCGCAAGCTCGCTGGCAAAGCTCAAAAAGCTTTGCGGTGTTAGAGCTCTTTCTGTCACCGATGACAATCATAAGGTCCGATTCCGCAGCCAGATTTTCGGCTTCCACCTGTCTTGTGTGCGTAGCACTACATATTGTATCAAATATTTCCGGATTTGTACAGACTTTTTTTACGGTTTTGGAACATTTTTTCCATTCTTTTTCGGAAAATGTAGTCTGAGCAACAAATATTGCCGTGTCATAATTCTCAGGAGGAATATTGTTTAACAATTCAATAAGCTCCGACTCGTTTTTATAGGTATAGCAAGGTACTTTTGAATGACCGATTATGCCCTCAATCTCAGGGTGTGTACTGTCGCCTGCTATAAAAACAGACTTGTTTTTATCCGGGTCGGCATTGGCGACGATATTGTGAATCTTTTTGACAAAAGGACAGGTTGCATCGCAACATTCAAGAGAAAGCCTTTTGATTTCGTCAAGGACTGACCTTGCAACGCCGTGGGAACGGACAACAACCGTTGAGCCCTCAGGAGCATCACAGGGCTTATCAACTGTAACGGCACCTCTGCTCTTGAGCTCCTGCACCATCTCAGTATTATGAATAATCGGGCCTAAGGTTGCAACTTTTTTTTTGCTGTCAAGAAGTGAATAAACCATATTGACGGCTCTGTCAACACCGAAGCAGAAGCCCGCAGATTCAGCTATTTTGATTTCCATATCTATCCTTTTTCCACATTACGGAAATTTTCTCCATAAGCGCACGGGAGGCATCGCGGTATTCTCTGGGACCGCCCTTTGTGATACCGAGCTCCTCAGTTGTAACAGGCTCGCCGAAGGTAACATAACGGCGGGCAAACTTATGATACTTCTTTGTTCTGTAAGTTATTGAAACGGGTACAATCTGACACTCCATCTGATGAGCAAGCATAACAGCTCCGCTTTTGGGTTTTAGGAGTTCTCCTGTCTGAGACCTTGTTCCCTCGATAAATATGCCGATAGCGTAACCGTCGTCAATCATCTTCTTTGCGTTGTTGATAGAGTCCCAGTCGCCCTTTCCCCTCTCAACAGGGAATGCACCGAGCTTAGAGAAAAGCCAATTAGTAAATTTGCTGCCGAAAAGGTCTGCCTTTCCCATATAGCGGATAATGCGCTTCTGACCTACACCCAATACAATAGGGTCTGTGCTTGATATATGGTTAGAAGCTATGACAAATCTTCCCTCGGTGGGAATTTTTTTCTTATTAGTGTATTTTGTTCTGTAAAAAGGCCATATAATAACCCTTACTATTGCACGCATAGCCCTGTAAAATTTTGCGCTGAACTTATCTTTCATTTATCTGTTCACCTCAATAGTATTAATAAGTAGGTCAATAGACTCCTGCAGGTCTATGTCGGAGGTATCTAAAAGGATACTGTCCTCGGCAGGCTTTAAGGGAGCTATGGGTCTGTTGGAGTCGTTGTAGTCACGCTCTTTAACATCGGCAAGGACATCTTCGTAGTTTACTTCCTCGCCCTTTGCAACAAGCTCGTCATAACGGCGCTTTGCTCTGATTTCAGCAGATGCTGTGAGGAAAATCTTGACCTTTGCATCGGGAAGAACAACTGTGCCGATATCTCTGCCGTCCATAATTACATTTTCTTTTTTTGCCATATCACGCTGAAGCGACAAAAGAAATGCTCTGACCTCGGGTACTGCAGAAACTCTTGAAGCTGCCATTGAAACCTGTTCTGTTCTGATGAGAGGAGAAACATCCTCGTCGCCTAAAAGCACAAGCTGTTCGCCCTTTTCGTTTCTTGAAAGAGAAAGCTCAATAGACGGAAGAATATCTGCAACAGCCTTTCGGTCGTTCACATCAACCCCTGCGCGCAGGGCAAAAAGTCCGATAGCGCGGTACATAGCGCCTGTGTCAACATAAATATAGCCCAGGTGCTTTGCAGCCGCCTTGGCGATTGTAGATTTACCTGCACCGGCAGGTCCGTCAATAGCAATTGCGATAGACATAAAATCACTCCTGTATATTAATACTCGTCATTTGTTTAATGTAGATATTTTTATAATCCTACATAGACCAAGCGGCACTTTGACCGGCAAGGAAGCCCGTTGAGAAAGCAATCTGAAGATTGAAGCCGCCTGTGTAGGCATCAACATCAATAACCTCGCCGCAGAAATAAAGACCTTTTATAAGCTTGCTCTGCATTGTAGCAGGATTAATCTCCTTAACCGATACACCGCCGCGGGTAATGATAGCCTCGTCAATAGGTCGGGTATCGGAAATCTCAAGGGTGAAGTTTTTGAGCAGATGCAGAAGAACTGCTCTCTGCTCTTTAGTTACGCTGTTTGTGCGAAGTCCCTGCACAAAGCTGAGTCTTCTCAGCACAACGGGAATCATTGAGCTTGGAAGCAAGTCACAGAGGGAGTTGGCAAACTCTCTGTTTTTATATTTATCGAAGTCGCTTAAGAGTCTTGCGTCTAATTTTTCACAGCTGAGCGCAGGCTTGAGGTCAATTTTCAGAGAGTATCGGGTGTAAGGCTTCTCCATATGAGCGCTTGCACTGAGCACCGTAGGACCGCTTATGCCGAAATGAGTAAAAAGAAGCTCGCCGAAATCGGAGTAGACCTCTTTATCATCACGCATAAGCGAAACCGAAACATTGCGAAGAGAAAGTCCCTGCATATCACCGCAGTCTTTGAGACTTCCGCCTGTGCAGACAAGGGGAATTAACGAAGCAGCGGGAGAAATAACACTGTGACCTACCGAAGCGGCAAGCTTATAGCCGTCTCCTGTTGAGCCTGTTAAGGGGTAGCTTTTTCCGCCTGTGGCAATAATCACGGAGTCAGCCTCATAAACATTGCCTTTTGTATCAACTGCGCCCTTAACTTCGCCGTTTTCTGCTATTAAGCTTTTGCAGACTGTTTCGGGGATAATGCGAACACCGTTCATTTTTGCGTAGCGCTCCAAGGCGTTTGCAATATCAATAGCCCTGTCGGACTCAGGAAAAACTCTGTTGCCCCGCTCGGTTTTGAGGGGCACGCCTAAATCCTCGAAAAAGCTCATTGTATCTGCTGTTGCAAAGGAGTTTATTGCGCTGTAAAGGAAGCGGGAATTTCTGCTCACATTCTCAATAAATATATTGTTGGGGCAATTATTGGTGACATTGCACCTGCCCTTGCCGGTGATACAAATTTTACGACCGGTGCGTTTATTCTTCTCAAGGAGGGTAACTTCAGATCCGAGCTCAGCCGCCTTGCCTGCCGCCATAAGCCCTGCCGCGCCTGCCCCGATTACAAGAATCTTAGTCATCGCAGATTATTCTCAGAGGAATGTGAGCTTGTGTAAACGCTCTGTTCATTCCAGACATTCTCAAGCTGTGCAAAGGTATTCTTAACCTCTTCTTTATTCTTGATAACAGTTGCGACAATCAGGGCATTGATAAGAGAAAGAGGTGCAACCAAGGAATCAACCACCGAAGCCATATCGCTTCTGGCAATTAAAACAGACTCTGCACTTTGAACCAAAGGTGAAAGCATACTGTCGGTAAGAGCGATTGTTGAAGCTCCGCGCTGTTTGGCAAATTCCATTGCCGCTGCGGCAGTACTGCTGTAACGGGGAAAGCTGATGACGATAATTGCATCTTTCTCGGAAATTCTGAGGAGAGCCTCATACATTCCCGAACGGCTGGCATTGGTAACTACATGAACATTGCCGAGTGCCAAATCAAGATAATAGCCTAAAAAACTTGCAAGTGAGCTTGAGCTTCTGACACCGAAAATATATATATGCTCGGCAGAAGTGATATTCTCAACTGCCGACCCAAAATCAGCGTGAGAGGTCTCCTCCAGAGTACGGCGGATTTTCTGAATATCCTGATTCAGAACATAATGAAGAACATCACCGTCGCCTATTTTTGCGGCTGTGACCTCTATGCGCTGAACAGAGGTGAGCTTATCCTTAATCATCTCCTGCATTGCCTTCTGAAGCTGAGGATAACCTGTATAGCCAAGCATGGTTGCGAAACGGACAACCGTACTCTCGCTGACGCCTACAAGTTCACCGAGCTTTGAAGCAGTCAGAAAAGCTGCTCTGTCATAGTGCTGTTCAATAAATTCGGCTATAAGCCGCTGTCCCTTGGAAAAGTTGTTCATTTTAGAATCGATGCGAACAAGAAGATGAGCATCCATACTTATTCTCCTAAACAAAGATACAAATATGATACCACAGTAAAGTTATTTTTTCAATGATTTTTGCAGTCTTTTATTGCTGATTTTGCAAAATCAACTGTAGATCCGAGTGTTTTTCAAAGTATCATTCATTTAATGACTATTTTGCAGTAAAAAGCCTCCCTCAGAAGGGAGGCAAGGTATCAATTACATACCGAAAACCGACTCAGCGTTATTCTCTAAATCGATTAACGCAGACAAGCCGCACTTCTTCAGGATAATGCTTTTTGCATCTGAAAAAGCCGAAGGTGGGTTGCGCCTTAAGGAATGAGCGTCGCTTGAAAGAATATGAACATATCCCTTGGAAACAAGCTTAAGGAGCTTTCGCTTAAAGCGTTTATCGGTAAAAGAAACTGCGTTTGACTGAATTACTACACCCATTTGAATCAGGGACTCTATAACATCAGGGTGCTTGAGCAAGTGCTCGTAACGCTCTACATGAGCAAGAATAGGCTTTATTCCCCTATCTTTAAGCCTTATGAGAAGCTCTGCCGATTTATTCTCAAAGGTTGACTGATAAGGAAATTCCGTGAGCATATAATCAGTACCGCTTATGCAAAGAGGTTTTAGGTCATGCTCCTCTGCAAAGAGGTATTTTGTGACAAAAACCTCTGCGCCGACTTTGAAGTTTATATTCTCAGGCAGGTGGGGCTTCAGCACATAGAAAGCCTCATCGCGGTTGCAAACAAAATCTTCAACTCTCTCTTTATGGGTATAAAAGTGAGGAGTAAGACAGATATTCTTAATTCCCTGTTCGCTGAGAGCATGGATAATCTCCAAAGACTCTGATACATCCTTAGCTCCGTCATCCAAAGCCGGAATGATGTGGGTATGCATATCGTAGGATATTGACATAAAATCACTCCTCTTCATCAATCTCTTTTTCTTCCGGGATTAGCTTATAAACCTCTGCAACCCTATCCCTCTGCCAGAGCATAGGTGTAATTCTCAAAGAGTAGCCAAAGCCGTTATCGCATGCCCAGTCGAAGGGCTTTGCCTGTGGCAGACCGTAAATTGCAAGGAGGGTCATTATCACACCGCCGTGGGTTACAATTGCACAGTCAGTGTTGCCTGTTTTGATAAGGCCGTCAACGATATCCTGAAAAATAAGACATATTCTGCGAGTGAAATCATCGTTGCTTTCGCCCTCAGGAGGACATGCACCGGGCTTTCCGGCAAGCCATGCTTCAAACATAGGGTCGCCCTTGAGCTCTTCAGCGGTCTTCTTCTCCCACTTACCGAAGTTCATCTCTGAAAGTTCATCAATTATAATCGGCTTAACATCGGGATAAAGTAGCTTGCAGGTATCTGTGCAACGCTTCAAGGGACTTGTGAAAATAACGGGGGCATAAGGATACTTATGTGTTTTATCCAAGTCTTTGAGAGCCTGTGCGCCTGCCTTTGAAAGACGGATATCGCTTCTGCCGATATAGGCTCCCTCGGCAGTCTCCTTTATTGCTCCGTGTCTGATTAGGTGAACATAATATGACTTCAAAACAAACTCCTCCGATAGTGAAGATATTTATTATTTACAAATTGTAAAAGAAGTATTATACTAAGTGTATATTAAGTTGAAAGGCTGATTGCTATGAACAAGGATTTCCCCAGAATTATAACTATGCTGAGAAAGGAAAAGAAGCTGAGTCAAAAGCAGGTATCTGCTGACCTGGGTATATCTCAAGCGTTGCTTTCTCACTATGAAAAAGGCATCAGGGAATGCGGTCTTGACTTTGTAATTAAGGTTGCGGATTATTACAGCGTATCCTGCGATTTTTTATTGGGCCGTACTCCCGAACGCTCAGGAGCGACCTTGAGCTTTGACGACATTCCCGACAGCGAGGAAGAGACTGAGGAAAACATAAAAGGCAGTGCGCTTATTCCGATGCTCAACAAAAAAATCCTCACTAACTCTCTTGTTATTATATATGATATTCTCACAAAAGCAAAGAGCAAACAGCTGACAGCCGATGTTTCTAACTACTTAATGCTTGCTTTATACAAGGTTTTTCGGACGCTGTACTCTGCAAATCCGGACAATTTCCAGACGATGTTCTCTGTTCCCAAAGGACTGTATCAAGGCTACTGCGATTCATATATGAGAATTTACTCGACTAAGTTTGAGTATTCTGCCGATGATGAATCTGAGTATATTCACACTAAGAAGCTCAGGGAAACAGAGCTCTCTCCCGAAATATTATCGCAGGAATATCCTAAACAGTCAAGCTCGCTTTTGAATCTTATTCAGCACGCCGAAAGCAAGATTAAAAATAAGAATTTCAGATAAAATCACGGAATATTAAGAGAAGCACTTTTGACAGAGAATCAAAAGTGCTTCTTAACTTTTGCTGATTTTTAGTATTAATCCGCCTTTTTGCCTGCGCTGACAACAAGGTAGATATCGGTATCCAAAGATACCTCATCGCCTGCGCTGTAATCTTTGTAGCCTACAACCTTACCCTCGGGCACTGTGTCGCTGTGAACAGGCGTCTGGTCCTCATAAACAACATAACCCATTGAAGTAAGCTTGGTAACAGCCGAGCCTAAGGAGAGATTCTCGACATCGGGAAGATTAGTGCTCTTGGAGCCCTTGCTGACATAGAAGGATACTGCAAAGCCCTTCTCAACATCAATAGGTGTTCCCTCGGGGAAGCTTTGCTCCATAATTATACCTGCATCATAAGTATCGGAATAGCCGTCTTTTGTGTTTGTGTATGCATCAATGTAAACGGCAACGCCCATGGCTCTGAGCTCTTCTTCAACCTTTTCGTATTCCTTGCCGACATAATTCTTCAAGGTCTCGCCGGACCATTCCTCGTTGCCTGTAGAAACGGTAGCCCCTGTTGCAGGCTGAGATACAGTTGTGGCAGGGGTGTCTCCGCCGCTGTTGTCAATGCTTCCGATAATCATAATTCCAATCCAAAGAAAAACAAGAAGCGCTGCAACGGTTACGATAATTCCAACAGAAATCGGAGACATTCCGAAGTTCTTTTTCTTAGGTCTGACGGAATTTGCCATACTTGCGGTACGGCTGATCTCCTCTTGAATAGCCTTCATTGTAGGCGCAACGGAAAGCTGGGAACGCAAATCTCCGAAGTCAATAATTCTATCCTGGCGCTTTACCTGTAAGCCGTTTGCAAGAGCAGAAACAACGTGAGGAGGAAGTCTCTTGACGGTATTGGTACTCATAAGGAGCGCGCCGTCCTCAAGCCTCTCCTTAGCAGAGTTAGGAAGTGTACCCGTCAAGGCAAAGAAGAGTGTTGCTGTGAAGCCGTAAATATCGGTAATATTGTCAATCGGGAAGCAGTCCTCATACTGCTCAGGAGCGGCGCAGCCGCTGAAAAGCTGAGACTTGAGAGGTGTTCCCCTGCGGCGCTCGTTAACGGTTGCAAAGCCTAAGAGCAAAGCCTTGCCTGAAGGTGTGATATAAAGATTAGACGGTGATACGGCGTAATGTCCGTAGCCGTTTTTATGAAGCGCCTCTAAAAGTGAAATCACCGGCATAAAGAGAGGCCGTGCTACCTCCCACTCTATGTGCCCGTTGTTTCGCTCAACATATTCTTCAAAGGAGATAAGGTCCTCTGCCTCTTCAATAACATAACAGGTATTGTTTGCACGGAAAATATCGGTGATTACATTCATCGCCGACATATCGCGCAGGGTGGAAAGGAAGCTGAAATACTGCTCGAAGTCAGACATCAGGCGCTCAAATTCATCCTGCTTATCGGAGTCAACATTGACTCTGATTTTTCCGTCTCCGCGGGTGTAATACCCGGCAGGCAAAAACTCACGGACAAAAACAGGCTTTGAGGTTTGGCGGTCAAAGCCGATATACAGCGTGCTCTCACCGTTGGTCTCCATATTTTTGCCGATTACATATCTGTTGTCAAGAACAACTCCGTAAGGAAGAAAAGGCGCAGACTGCGTCTTGGAATTGTCAAAACCGCAATCGGGACATATTATATTATCACCAATCTCGTGCATACATCCGATACACAGTGACATAGAATCATCTCCTGTTAGCATAATGCTGATGACATAACTTCAGTAAGTATAGCTTGTTTAGTGTATTATACCACGAAAAAAACAGAAAAAGCAAGAATCTACGCTGTTACACAGTTTACAGAATTGTAATACTGAGGCATCTATTTGATTTTAATAATTATTGACAGTTATTTTTGATTGTGTTAATATTTTATCGTGATATATTACAAGATCTATCGGAGGTAGTTATGCTATGAAAAGAATACATTGTCTGATGCTGACAGCAATACTTGTCATAACGCTATGTCTTGCAGGCTGTACCGATGGCAGCATTCCGTCGGGAAAAGAAATTGACAAAGCTGTGCTTGGCACATGGTACGGTCCCGAAGGGAATCCTGTGCTGAATATCAGAGACGATGCTACCGGCACGGCAAACTTTGATGGCACGGTATTTGATGCTGAGTTTTCAGCTGCCAATGGTAAATTCTCATTTGTTACCACAGAGGAAACTGCAAGCTGCGCTCTATGCGGAGATTACATTGTTGAAGGCGATACAATGTGCGTCACCGCCACATACGAGGGAACGGATTACTCAGTTGTATTTACAAGATATACCCAGGAAGATCTGAACATATCCTTTGTAAATCAAGAATTAAACTATGAGTACATTCTCAGTCTCGGTGGTACTTGTGTAGGAAAATCATTCCCTCCCACCGGAGAAGACACTCCTGAAACAGAACTGTATTATGTTGTTAAAACCCCGCCGAAAGCATCCGCATCGAGCTCAGGCAACACTTCTGAGACAGACAGCAAGGAAAGCGCCGAGACGATTGTTGAGATTTATATAAAGCCGCCGCAGGAGATTTACACGAATCCCGAAAGCGGTGTAACAGGCACCGGGCCTGACAATACAACTGAAACAAATACCCAAAACACCACCGCTGATAAGCCGGAGGACAAGAATGATAACACACCCTTTACCGTAACGATTGACGAAAACGGAAAAGTGAGCGGTAACAGCGGTGAATTAAAGCGCACAGACGGTTCAATTGTAGGCACCTGGGTGTCTGAGGAGCAGGAGGGTACAACAAGTATTTTCGGCAGCAGCGGCACATTCATCGGAAGCAATATTTTCACCTTTAATGCAGACGGTACAGGTCAGATAGTTGCCATGGGAATTATTCCGATTAGTATGACCTACACCTATGAAAACAACTATTTGAGTATGACCATTTCCTTTATGGGAGCTATCGACAGCGGAGGTGGCCAGACGTATATGCTCGGTGACACCATGTATATTGATGTTGACGGTGAAATCGCAACAATGACAAGAACTTCCTGATTTGCTTAAAATGATGAATTGTCAAACTAAGTGCAACACTATTTGAGATTCAATTCAAACAAATCCACTGGTTTTAGAAAACCTAACACTTTCTTGGGCCTGGCGTTAATCAACGCCAGGTTCTTTTTTAGTGTGGTTGGACTAACCCTTGATAAGTTTCTACCTTTCGGATAAAACTCACGCAGAAGACCATTAAGATTTTCGTTTGTTCCTTTCTGCCAGGCACAGTAAGGGTCAGCAAAGTATACATTACAATTCAGTTCATTCTCTATTGTTTGCCAATTAGCAAACTCTGTTCCTCTATCACATGTAATGGATTTTACAGCATCGTCAGGAAACTCTGACAAAGCTCCTATGATTGCTTTTGCCATTGTTTCTGCATTACGATTGGGCATTTTAATTGCTATGTAAAATCTTGTTTTTCTTTCTGCAAGAGTTGCAAAGCATACCTTTGATTTACCTCTGCCTGATACAACTGTATCAGCTTCCCAATGCCCGAATTCTAACCTCTTGTATACACTTTTGTCGCGTTTTCTGATTGATTTTCCGAGGTTGAATTTGCCTCTTGTTTCCTTTTTACCATGGCTTTTCCCTTTTCTTCTGAGCACCTTTAATTTTACAGGTATATATTTCTCATATATCCAACGATATATTGTTCTTGCTGTCGGCATCGGCAGCTCACAAGGTGTATTAGCTATCTGTTCCGGTGACCATGTTTCGAGAAGCTTCTCTTGGATGTAATCTATCACTTCTTGCTTATGAAACTTTCCTCTGTAACAATATGAACGACGGAGCAGGTATTTCTTTTGTGCTGTATGAGGGTAGTAGGTTGGAATATCATACATGTGAGTGAAGTTTCTGTTTAATTCCCTTGTAATTGTGCTAACATTTCTTCCTATTAACTTTGCTATTTTTCGATAACTTAATCCTTCAACATAATATTTTCGTATACAACTGCGCTCTTCTATGGTAAGGTGATGGTAGTTCATACAGATCTCCTTTCGGTTTATAGTGGGTGGTAACTCTATTTTACCAGAGATTTGTATGAACTTCTTCTTTTTTTCTTGAAGTGTTGCACTTGATAGTATAATTCACCAAAATTCTCACAAAAAGAGAGGCTTTTGCCTCTCTTTTTTTATAACTTTGAAGTGTTTCTGATTATTGACTTATTTCTACAATAGTTCTATAATTATTAGAAATTCGATAATAAAGAGGAGGTTTGCCTGTGACGAAAAAGATAAAATTATCTAAGCGAAAAAAGCTTTTTCTCATTGTGTGGGCAGCTTTACTTTTGGCGGTGCTTATGGCAATCATTCTGATAGGCTTCCCGGAAGGCGGAAAATCGGAAAGCGTTAAGGAAATGATGAAGGACGCTGTGCTTCACGAAGAAAACAAGCTCTGGTTTTTCGGCTTAGAGGTTAATCCCGCTGTGGTGTCAGCTTATACGGTAACAGCTATACTGCTTATTGCTGCACTGTTTATCAGGATATTTGCTATACCGAGGTTTAAGTACACTCCGGGAAAACTGCAAAGCATAATTGAGAAGGGCGTTGAGTTCTTCTCGGGTATGGCAAGCGAAAACAGTCCTCACAAGCCAAGCTTTGTGGGCGCTTACATTTTCAGCGCCGGCATTTACATCGGCTTCAGCACGATTTTTGAGCTGTTCGGAATTCAAGCTATAACCACTCACGGCACATCAATTGCCCTGCCTGCTCCACTTGCTGATATCAATGCCGCAATAGCAATGGGCTTTACCTCCTTCATAGTTATCCTTGTTGCAGGAATTGTCTGCAACGGAATAAAGGGTGCCTTTAAGGTACTGAAGGATTTTTCACTGCCTATTTCAATGAGCTTCAGACTTTTCGGAGCACTGCTCAGCGGACTGCTTGTAACCGAGCTCGTGTACTACTACGCTTCACTGAGCTTTGTGCTTCCTGTAATTGTAGGTATACTGTTCACACTTTTGCACGCGCTTATTCAAGCCTATGTATTGACCACCTTGGTATCTATCTTCTACGGCGAAGCTGTAGAGCCTAAAAAATCTAAAATTAAGAAGGTAAAAGCAAAATGAAGAAATTAATTTCTGTAATTATGACCGTAGTTCTTATTCTTGCTGCTATGACAGCAACTTGCGTTACTGCTTTTGCAGAAACCGCTACAGCAGACGCTTTGGCATCCGATACCGACAGTACTGCTCTTTTGACAGCTGAGGCTGCTGCAGACGAAACAGAGGAGGAATCCGACTCTGTAGGCTCAAAAGCTATTGCCGCTGCTATTGTTGTAGGTATTGCTTCGGCAATCGGTGCACTGGGCATGGGTATTGCTATTGCAAAAAGTGCAGAGAGCATAGCCCGTCAGCCTGAAGCATCAGGTAAAATCAACTCTGCAATGATGCTCGGTCTTGTATTTATCGAGACTCTGATTATCTACGCATTGATTGTTGCAATTCTTATCATCTTTGTTCTTTAATTTATACTGATTTGAGGTATTAATATGCCACTTAACATTGATATTATGCAGATATTACTGCATGCCTTTAACTTCCTCATTCTTGCCGGCGGCCTTACCCTTATCCTATTTAAGCCTGTTAACAAGTTTCTTGCAGAGCGCCGTGCATATTTTGAGAGCAAAGAGGCAGAAATCAAGGAAAAGACCGACGAAAACGAAAAACTCAAGGCAGAATATGAGGAAAAGCTCGCTGAGGCAAACAAGCAGATTGCCGAGATGCACGCTGCCGCAGAAAAAGAGATTGCCGAAACTACTAAAGCATACCTAATCGATGCCAAAGAGAAAGCAAAAACCATCATCTCCGACGCAGAGCAAGAAGCTGAAAACAGAAAAGAGCATATTCTCGATTCTGCACAGGCAGAAATCGGCGCACTTGTTGTATCGGCTACTCAGAAGCTTTTGAGCGACACGGTTACTCCTGAGAGAAACTCCGCTCTTTACGATGAATTTATCAGACTTGCAGACCAAACTGTCGCAGACAAGAGGGCTAAGAAATGAGCAACTACGATATTTTTCAGCAGGACAGCGACCGAGAAGAGTCTGTACTTAAGGCTGAAATTCACTGCGTCACCCCGCCAAATGAAGAACAGCTTGAGAAGATTCGCCTTTTCATAATGAAAGAATACAAGGTTGAGGACGCTGTCTGCGTTATTAAGATTGACCCCTCGGTCGTCGGAGGCTTCAACATTTATGTCGGCGACGACAACTACGATTGGAGTACTCTGGGCAGAATCCGTCAGCTCAACAAATCTTTTCAGAGTCTGAAAAAAGAATACGACCACAATAAGATTATCTCTCTGCTCCGTGAGGATATTGAAAACTTTGAGCTTAATCCGGGACATCAGCAGGTAGGCTTTGTTATTTCTGTAGGCGACGGTATCGCTCTTATTGAGGGTCTGCACGATGTTGAATTCGGCGAAATTGTACTTTTTGACTGCGGTGTTAAAGGAATGGTACAGGATATCCGCTCTGACGGCACAACAGGCATTGTGCTCTTCGGCGATGACTGCGATATTATTGCAGGGTCAAGAGTTGTGAGAACAAGACGCACCGCCGGTATTCCCATCAGCAGACATATTCTGGGCAGAATGATTGACCCTCTTGGAAAGCCTATCGACGGCAAGGGAGAAATAAACGCAAAGGAATACTATCCCATTGAGTGGAAGGCTCCGTCGATTATGGACAGAAAGCCTGTTACACGACCTATGGAGACAGGAATCCTTGCAATTGACTCCATGTTCCCTATCGGCAGAGGTCAGCGTGAGCTGATAATCGGTGACAGACAGACCGGAAAAACCACTATTGCAATTGACACTATCATCAATCAGAAGGATAAAAATGTTGTCTGCGTTTATGTAGCAATCGGTCAGAAGGCAAGCTCCGTAGCAAAGGTTATTAACACCTTGGAGAAGGCCGGTGCTATGCCTTACACTGTTGTTGTCTCCTCCCCTGCAAGCGACGCGGCACCTCTGCAGTACATCGCGCCATACGCCGGCTGTGCTGTTGCAGAGTACTTTATGAACAGAGGCAGAGATACCCTTGTAATATACGATGACCTTTCAAAGCATGCTGTTGCTTACCGTACTCTCAGTCTTCTTCTGGAGCGTGCTCCCGGCCGCGAAGCTTATCCCGGAGATGTTTTTTACCTTCACTCAAGACTCCTGGAGAGAAGCGCACAGCTATCGGACGAATTAGGCGGAGGCAGTATGACTGCCCTTCCTATCGTTGAAACACAGGCAGGCGATGTTTCTGCCTACATCCCGACTAATGTAATATCTATAACGGACGGTCAGATTTTCTTGGAAAGTGACCTATTCTTTGCAGGACAGCGTCCGGCAGTAAATGTCGGTCTTTCTGTTTCCCGCGTCGGCGGCGCAGCTCAGACCAAGATTATGAAGAAATCTGTCGGAAGTATCAGACTTGAACTTGCACAGTACAGAGAGATGCAAATATTCTCTCAGTTTGGCAGCGACCTTGACGAGCAGACCGTTAAGAACCTTAAAGCCGGAGAAGGACTTATGCAGCTTCTCAGACAGCCGAACCAAGAGCCTATGGCAATGTGGGAACAGGTTGTAACCCTTATCTGTGCAGGCGAACGGCTGTTTTTGAATATCCCCACAAAGGAGATTAAGGGTGCTCAGAAGAAGCTTCTCAGCTACTTTGAGCACAACAAAGCAAGTCTTTGCCTGAAAATCCATAACGCAAAGGATTTTTCTGAGGATATTAAGGCTGAGATTGTCTCTGCAGCCAAAGACTTTTTAGACAGATTAACATTCTAAGCTTATGAAAAGGAGGTCGTTATTATGGCAAGTGCAGGCGAAATCAAGGCAAGAATGCAATCAATTGCCGAAACTAAAAAAGTAACCGACGCTATGTATATGATCTCCTCTGTTAAAATGGGACGCGCAAAGAGAGAGGTTCAGAATACTGAGCCGTATTTCAGCGCTCTTAAGGAGCAAATTGCTGACCTTTTCAAGTACATTCCCGAAACCGAAAACAGGTATTTTCACGCACCTCTGCCTGACGGCAAGGAGCACTTAAGACACGGCATTCTCCTTGTAACCTCTGACAAGGGACTTGCAGGAAACTACAACCACACAGCCATTAAGGTTGCAGAAACCTATATGGCAAGGCACCCGGAGACAGAGCTTTTCATTATCGGAGAATACGGCAGACAGCACTTCAAATCGAAAAAGATAAGATTCAGAGAAGAGTTTGAATACTCTGCGGCATTCCCCACCATTTGGGAAGCAGAGAAAATCTGCCTTGAGCTTCTGGAATTTTTTGACAACAGCGAGCTTGATGAAATCAATATTATTTATACCGATTACAAAGGTGCAAAGCCAAGCGAATGTAAACGAAATGTACTTATTCCCCTTGATAAAAGCAATTTTCAGTCAACGCGCGATGATGGCGGAAAATCCTTCAAAGAGTTTTTTCCCGACGCCAACACGGTGCTTGACGGTATTATTCCAAGCTATCTGACAGGATTTATTTACAGTTCATTAGTAGACAGCTACTGCAGTGAGCAACAGGCAAGAATGCTTGCTATGAGCACAGCAAGCAAAAATGCCGAGGAAATGCTCAAAAAGCTCAATATGCAGTACAACGCCCTCAGACAGGCAGGAATTACAAACGAAATGATAGAAATCACCTCAGGCGCAAAGGCTCTGAGGACAAAACACAAGAAACAACCGGAGGGATTAAAATGAGCAAGTCCGAAGAAACTCCAATTTTAGGCAGAATCGCAGGTATCAACGGACCTGTTGTCGATGTCTCCTTTCAAACAAACGAGCTCCCTAAAATTAAGGAAGAGCTGTTTGTTACAGTAAATAATGCAAAACGCGTTATGGAGGTTGCTCAGCACATAGGTTCAGGACTTGTACGATGCGTTATGCTGGGCGCCAGCGAGGGACTTTACAGAGGGATGGAGGTTACTGCCACAGGCAATTCAATCTCTGTTCCCGTAGGTGAGGCTGTTCTGGGCAGACTCTTTAATGTGCTTGGTGAGACCTTGGATAACAAAGAGCCTATTGCAGATGATGTTCCGCGAAGAAGCATCTACAAGGCTCCCCCCTCCTACACCGACAGAAAGACATCTGAGGAGATTCTGGAGACAGGCATTAAGGTTATCGACCTGCTTGCACCGTACTCAAAGGGCGGTAAAATCGGACTTTTCGGCGGTGCCGGTGTAGGTAAAACCGTGCTTATACAGGAGCTTATCCACAACATTGCAAGTGAACACGGAGGTTATTCGGTATTCACAGGCGTCGGAGAGAGAAGCCGTGAGGGAAACGACCTTTTCACCGAAATGACCGACAGCGGAGTTATCAACAAAACTGCCCTTGTATTCGGTCAGATGAACGAGTCTCCCGGCGTTAGAATGAGGGTTGCTCTTACGGGACTTTCAATGGCGGAGTATTTTCGCGATGAAAACCACAAGGATGTGCTTCTCTTCATAGATAATATTTTCAGATTCATTCAGGCAGGCAGTGAGGTTTCTACTCTGCTAGGCAGAATGCCATCTGCCGTTGGCTATCAGCCTACCCTTGCCAACGATTTGGGGGAGCTTCAGGAGCGAATCGCCTCAACCAAAGACGGCTCTGTTACATCGGTTCAGGCTATTTATGTGCCTGCTGATGACCTTACCGACCCTGCTCCCGCAACCACCTTTGCTCACCTTGATGCAACAACGGTTCTGAGCCGTAAGGTTGCAGAGCTTGGTATCTACCCTGCCGTTGACCCTCTTGAGTCGTCCTCCAGAGCTCTTGAGATTGATGTTGTCGGTGAGGAGCACTACACCGTTGCCAGAAAGGTTCAGGAGATTCTCCAGCACTACAAGGAGCTTCAGGACATTATTGCAATTCTGGGTATTGACGAGCTTAGCGACGAGGATAAAAAGGTTGTTTGGCGTGCAAGAAAAATTCAGCGTTTTCTTTCTCAGCCCTTCAGCGTTGCAGAGAAGTTTACAGGTGTCACAGGAGTATATGTGCCCATTGAGGAGACAATCAAAGGCTTCAAGGCGATTATTGACGGCGAGATGGATGAATACCCCGAAAGTGCGTTCTTTAATGTGGGTACAATCGAGGATGTTCGAATCAAGGCTCAGAAGATGCAGGAAGGTGAGCAGTAATGAACACCTTTCATCTTGAGATTCTGTCTCCTGAGCGCGTGTTTTACACCGGCGAATGCGTGTCAATAGTAATTCCGATAAGCGACGGTATGCTTGGAATTATGGCAAACCACTCTCCCCTGTCCGCAGCAATTCCCGACGGCGAATTAAGCTTCACAAAACCCAGCGGTGAAAAGGTAATCTGTGCGGTTTCAAACGGCATAGCCGATGTCACTGACAACCGGGTGAGAGTCCTCTGTGAAACAGCGCTTTCTCCCGATGAGATTGACGCAGACAAGGAGCGCAGAGACGCAGAGAAAGCCACCGACGAGATTAAGAAAAAGCAAAGCAAGGTTGACTACAAGCTTTGGCAGTTATCCTTTAACAGATCAATTAACCGCCTTAAGGTCAAAAAGAATAAGATTAATTTCTAATTATATATAGCCCTTTTGAAAATTTACTTGACGGTAAATGTAAAAAGGGCTTGCTTTTTTGATAAAGTTATGTTAAGATATATTTCGTTCGTGGGGGCGTAGCTCAGCTGGGAGAGCGCTTGAATGGCATTCAAGAGGTCGTGGGTTCGATCCCCATCGTCTCCACCACGAAGAAACCGCATAACTAAGCGAAAAACAGCTTGGTTATGCGGTTTCATTTTTGCTTGCGAAATGCATTGGGGTGAAATAAGGGTGAAATAGCAACGATAAATATAAAATCCTTAAAAGTATCTCCTATTCACCCAAGTTTATTTGGGATTGACATCAATACTCAAAACTGATATAATGGCAATACCATAAAGAGTACGCGAGGGACAAGCCTGTTGACCGTACAGCTTCCTGCCAAAAGGCAAGGTGCTAATGCTTGATCGATGGTGCTTACAGTAACAGATGCATCCATCGAGACGATGGGTGCTTTTTTGTGTCTCTTTATGGAATATAACCATAAGGAGATTTTTATTATGGAAGAAAGAACAATTAAAGCGCTCAGCAACTACCCCACCGCAAAGGTCTATGTCAGATTCAGCTGCGATAAGCTCTGCAGGGAGTTCTGCAAACAGGCAGAAGCAGAGGGATATCGGTTTGGTACAATAAAGCCAACCGAGAGCAGTCCCAGCGACCTGATTGCCGTATTGGATGACTGCAAGCTTGCTTTCGGCGGTTTTGCAGGCCATATGGCGTATCATCACAGAGAGGCTGTCGTAGGAGGCCTAACCTGTATAGACTACGAAAAATATATCGCAGGTGATGATGACTTTATTGTCTGATAACGGTATACAAATATTAATATATTTACCTTAAGAGTATTCTTATGCAGTACATACTGCGGTTCAAGCTTGCCTTGCTGAGGTGATATAGTAATTCATTCTCTGCCGGTCATAGTTTTGTAGGCAAGCTCAACTGCCTCGAAGCTTATGTTACAGCTGAGCTTATATACCGGCACTCTAACTAATGTTTCGTCCAGCATAGAGATCATCTCAGCCATTTTGAGAGGGTCGGAGGGCCTGTAGAGCTGAGTCATAATAAACGGCAGTGCCTCAGCCGGCTTTAGTCTGACTATTGAATTCTCTTTGGCTCGCTCTAAGATACAGATTCCGCAGAGAGGTACTTTGATATTGGTGCTGATATCGTTCTTGCCCGAAAAAGGAGTACCGCAGATAAAGACAGTATCATTCTCGATTTTAACAGCAGGTTTATCGTCATTTACAGAGATAACCTTTCTGCCGAAATATTTATGCCAAAGGGCTGTATGAGTAGATTTGCCTGTACCGCTTGGTGCTGAAAAAGCAAAGCCGTAGCCGTCTACGCAGATTGATGATGCGTGAAAGAAAAACGCACCTCTGAGAATAATCTCCTCATAAAACTTAACTCCGGCAAGGCTATATTCGGCAAGAGCGCGGTTGCCTGCATAATCATTGATAACTGCATCTATCTCTTCTTCGGATACAGAGATAGAAAAATCGGGAATACGATTCTGATTCTTTGCAAGGTACTTTTCGGAACGGGACCTAAGATGGGGATAGCGTGGCTCATAAGAAACATAAAAATCGCAGATTGAGTAAATCATAAACTACCATCCTACAATTGTAATTACTTATTCTGACTGCGTTCCCAAGGCTTAATATCCTTGACCTCATTATACATCTCAACATAGCTTTGATGTCTGGACTTTGATATGTCGCCGTTTTTGACAGCCTCGATAACTGCACAGTCCTTTTCGCAGGTATGCATACACGAGGAAAAACGGCACTTGCCCAAATACTCCTCAAATTCGGGGAAACAGTACATCAGGCTGTCTTTATCGTCAAGCCGGTAACGCTCAAGGTCGATTGTGGAAAAGCCGGGTGTATCGGCAATATATCCGCCGTTTACCTTAAACAGCTCGACCGTTCGGGTTGTGTGACGGCCTCTGCCGAGCTTTTGACTAATCATGCCGGTTTGAAGCGAAAGCTCGGGATAGAGATTATTTATGAGGGTAGATTTGCCTACACCGCTGTTGCCTATAAAAGCAACCAGCTTACCGCTTAATGCCCTGCGCACTGTCTCAACGGAGTCTTCATTGCCGTCGGCATAGATAAATGTAGGAAATCCTGCCTTAGAATAAATCTCGGCAAGGTTCTCAGGTGCCTTGAGGTCAGTTTTTGAAAAAATAATATACGGTATTATGCCAAGGCTCACAGCGGCTGCTGTGAGCTTGTCGATTACTAAAGCGTTGGGAAGGGGCTCAACCGTAGACACTACAATAACAAGAGCGTCTAAGTTGGCAAGAGCAGGTCTGACTAAATAGTTCTTTCTCTTTAGAATCTCAGTTACGCTGTGGTAACCGTCCTCCTTAAGTGAAACCTTTACCCTGTCACCTACTACGGGAGATTCAGAGCGATTGCGAAAGACTCCTCTCGCCTTACATTCCAAGACTTCACTGCCGCAGTCTACATAATAAAAGCCTGCAGTCAGCTTTGTGATCACTCCGGTTATAATCCTCTCGCCGGTCTCAGAATTCATTCGCCTGTACCTGCCTCTGTATAGATAGGTGCATTTGTTGCCGTAGGATCAGTGTCAACATACTCATTCTCGGTAATAACCTTTGACTTCTCTTTAGTGAAGTCTACCTCGTACTCTCTGTAAAGCTGTCCGTCAAGAATCACCTGCACAACAGTTTTGCCTCTGCCTGTAAGTGAGAACTTAACTGGCTGACTGCCGCCGTAGACAGTAACGGTCTGTGTTTTCTCGCCGTTTTTAACGGTGAGCTGCATTGAATGTGTAACGCCCTGAGGCAAGTCAACAGAAATTGACACTGTGTTCTCGGGAGTTTCGTTGCTGACATAGATTGTCACAGGTGTGCTCTTTGTAATTTCTCCGCCTAATGGAGACTGAGACACAACTGTGTCCTTCTTCTCGTCGCTGTCCTTGGATTCAACTGTTACCGTAAAGCCCAAGGCCTCAAGCTTTGAGATTGCATCCTGCTTTGTGTATCCGATAACATTGGGAACATTGATGAGGTTATCGCTCTTGCCGCCGACTACATAAAGATAAACGGTCTCGCCAAGAGAAACAATATCTCCCTGCTTAGGATATGAGCTCTTTACTGTACCGTTAGCTAAAGATGTATCTGTAATGTAGACAGACTCAACCTTATAGAAGCCCTCTTTATTAAGGGCAGCCTTGGCGGCGCTTTCATTGAGATTATAAATAGCCGGTATTGCCTGGTCGCTCTGAACCGAATTGACGGTAAGAGTTATCAGACCGTTTGCTTTGATGCGCTTAGAGCCAGCCTTGGGGTTCTGGTCAACGATTACTCCGAGCTCATACTCTTCGCTGTATACATACTCATAGTCGAAAGTAAACTCGTAGTTGGTATTCTCATTAAGCTCCTGAACAGTCATTCCCACAAACTCAGGGACATCGACATCTGCAACCTCATTTGCCTGGCTTGAACGGTAAACGCCCAAGGGGATACAGATAACAATTGCAAGAAAAGCGGCAATTAAAACGCCGAGAATAATAGGAAATGTCAGGCTGTGACGGACGTTATCCTCGTCCTTGGATTTGCCTGAATTAGCAAACTCCTCGGCTCGGGTAGTCTTGCCCTTTGAGACAGCGTCCATATATTTTGTCTTCTGTTTGTCACTTAAGTATTTATACTCAAAGCGCACGCTGGGATTCATTCTGAATCGCTCAATATCAGCAAGCATATCCTGTGCCGACTGATAGCGGTCACAGGGCTGTTTCTGCATAGCCTTAAGCGTAATTTCTTCAATACCTTCGGGGATTGAGGGATTAATTGCACGGGGATTTTCAGGCACAACCTGAAGATGCATCAAAGCAACGGAAACTGCGTTGTCTCCGTCAAAGGGAAGCTTGCCTGTAAGCATCTCGTACATCATTACACCCAAGGAATAGATGTCGGTTTTGCCGTCGGTGATGTCGCCCTTTGCCTGCTCGGGTGCAATATAGTGAACAGAGCCGATTGCCTGCTCGGTCATTGTGCGTGTTGAATTGGAGAAACGGGCAATGCCAAAGTCGGTGACTTTGATTGTGCCGTCGGAAAGAAGCATCATATTCTGAGGCTTGATGTCGCGGTGGACAACTCCCTTGCTGTGAGCATGAGAGAGTGCCTTCAGAATCTGAGTAATGAGGTGAACGGTCTCTTTCCAGGTAAGACTTCCCTGCTGATTGATGTACTCCTTAAGGGTGATACCGTCGATATACTCCATTACAATATACTGAATCATATCGCCGAAGCTAACATCATAAACCTTTACAATGTTGGGGTGTGAAAGCACGGCAATTGCCTTGGATTCATTCTTGAATCTGCGGATAAACTCCTCGTTGTTGAGGTATTCGTCCTTTAATATCTTTATAGCAACCTCACGGCAGTCAACCATATCGTAGCAACGGTATACATTAGCCATACCGCCGATGCCGATAAGCTCTCTGATCTCATATCTTCCGTCAAGCTTTTTGCCTAAATACTTATCCATAAAGCTTACCTCCTCAGTACATAACAGCAACGGTTATATTGTCGGTACCGCCACCGTCTTTAGCTTTATCCACAAGCTTTGCGGTCATATCCTCACCGCGGTTTTCATGGACAATTTTGACTATGTCGCCTGTTGTTACACAGTTTGTCAAGCCGTCTGTGCAAATCAAAATGACATCGCCGTAGGTAAAGTTCGCTTCTATGTAATCAAGGCAAACCTCCGGCCGTATGCCGAGTGCCCTTGTGATAATATTCTTATTTGGGTGAACCTGAGCCTGGTCGGGGGTAATCTCTCCCCTTCTGACCATCTCCTGAACAACTGAATGGTCCTCGGTCAGCTGTTTAATCTTACCTCCGCGGATTGCGTAGGTGCGGCTGTCACCGCAATGAACAACATGAACGGTTCTGTCTTTGATAAAAACAAACTCACAGGTTGTACCCATACCCTCTAAGGCAGGGTCGGAAAGAGAAAGGTCGAAGAGCTCTGTGTTTGCCCTTTGGACTATATCTGTCAGAAGGGTTGTAAGCTGTTCCTTGGAGAGTTTTTCGTCATAGAGCTGAGTTATCTGCTCAGAAATAATCTCAACCGCTGCCGCAGAGGCAACATTGCCGCCGTTTGCTCCTCCCATTCCGTCGCATACTACCGACCAAGCACAACTGGGAGAGAAAACTCCGAAGCGACAGTCATCCTGATTGGATGTTCTGACTAAGCCTATATCACTTTTGCTGAATACTTCCAAGTTCTACTCCTCCTTTGTTGATTTATATTTGCCCCTCAGCTGTCCGCAGGAAGCGTTGATGTCACTTCCTAAGGTTCGTCTGACGGTTGCATTGACTCTGTATTTACTAAGCACCGAAACAAATGAAGCAAGCCTTTTGTCTGTGCTCTGGCTATAGGGCGTGCCCTCTACGGGATTTACCGGTATTAGGTTCACATGGCACAGTGTGCCCTTTATCTTCATTGCAAGTTCAAGGGCGTTTTCGTCTGAATCGTTGACTCCTTTAATAAGGGCATATTCATAAGTAACCCTGCGAGACGTCCTCTCGGCGTAATATCTGCAAGCCTTGAGAAGCTCGTCCATGGGATATTTTCGGTTCACAGGCATAGTCTTTGAACGGATAGAATCGTTAGGCGCATGAAGTGAAACCGATAGAGTTATCGGCAAACCCGACTCTGCAAGAGAATATATCTTCGGTACCAATCCGCAGGTGGAGAGAGTTATGTGCCTTGCGCCGAGGTTCATACCATCTTTATCGGTAATAAGCTCGATAAAACGAAGAACATTGTCGTAATTGTCAAGAGGCTCGCCCATACCCATAAGAACGATGCCGGAAATTCTGTTGCCCGTATCTGATTGCGCGGTCTGAATCTGAGACAGCATCTCAGAGGGTTTAAGGTTGCGGGTAAAGCCCGACTTTCCCGTTGCACAAAAGGTACAGCCCATCTTACAGCCGACCTGTGTTGAAATGCACATTGTGTGGCCGTGGTGATACTCCATAACCACCGCTTCGACGCAATCTCCGTCCTCAAAAGAAAACAGGTATTTTATTGTATTATCATACCTTGAAACGAGCTTTTTTTCAATATTTGCAACAGAAATGTAACATATTGAAGAAATATCCTCTATGAGGTTTTTGGGCAGATTTGTCATTTCTTCAAAGGTTCTGACAGATTTTGTATGTAACCAGGAAAAAATCTGGTCTGCTCGGAATTTCGGATAGCCTTTTTCCTTGAGAAAAGCTATAAGCTCAGGCTTTGTAAAAGACTTGATATCAATTAAGCTTTTGCTTTGCACATCACTCACCCTTTCTCATAAACGAGGATATGAAGAATCCGTCGGTGCTGTGAGCATCTTCGGAAGGAAACAGAGTAAGCATATAATTCTCTTCGGGAATTTTTCGTTCTACTGCCTTGGGCAAAGCAATTTTTTTAGGCTCAAACTCCGGGTGCTCAGACAGAAATCTCTCAGCAACAAGATTATTCTCGGCAGGGTTGAGAGTACAGGTTGAATACACAAGAGTACCCCCTGCTTTGACCAACTTTGCGCTGTTTTCAAGAATTGCATACTGCAACTGAGGAAGTTCAGAAAAGCTTTCTTCTTTTCTGTAACGGATTTCCGGCTTTCGGCGAAGAATACCAAAGCCGGAGCAAGGTACATCGCAAAGGACAACGTCGGCTTTATCTGTGAAATCCCGGTCTGTCTCTGCGTTGCGCACAGAGGCATTGATGATTTTTATACCGAGTCTGTGAGCGCCTGCTTCAATAAGCTTGATCTTATGAGGGTGCAGGTCAAAAGCTCTGAGTACCCCCCTGTTCTCCATATTCACAGCCATATTAAAGGCTTTACCTCCCGGTGCACTGCAAACATCAAAAACCGTGTCGCCGGGCTTTGGTGAAGCAACCTCGGCGCAAAGAGCCGAAGCGGTATTCTGGACAAAGAATTCACCCCTTGCAAATGACTTTAGGCTATCAACCGCACCGCTTGACTTAAGCTCCAATAAGCTGTCTGAAACCTCGGAAACACTTGCTTCTACACCTTCAGAGGCAAGATTATCAATAAGCTTATCTGCACTTAGCTTAAGGGTATTTACCCTTACTGTAAGGGGAGGTCTTCCGCTGAGGGATTTAAGTATTTCCTCGCAAAGAGCTTCTGAATAGGAATCGGTAAAAAGTTTTACGAGGTATTCGGGGCAGGAATACCTGACCGATAGAAAACGAAGTTTGTCTTCCTCTTTGGGCAGGTCAAATTTGCACTCTGCCCTTACAAACGAACGCAAAAGTCCGTTTATAAAACCCGATGACTTGAAAAGCTTCTGCCTTTTTGCAAGGTTGACGCTCTCGTTTACAGCGGCGCTTTGGGGCACCTTGTCCATATAGAGCAACTGATAAAGTCCCATACGCAGAATAATGAGAGTTTTTAGCTCAATCTTGCGAAAAGGGACTGTGGAGAGCTTTCGGATAATATAGTCAAGAGTCAAGAGCCGCTCAAGCACACCGTAAACAAGGGCAGTACAAAACGAACTGTCCATGCTGCTGAGTTTATTCTCCTTTTGTGCTTTATCAAGCGCCAAATTTGAATAAGCATCCTCACTCAATACTTTGAGGAGCACATCAAAGGCGACTTCTCTTGAATTCTTCATTTTTGTCTCCGATATATATTCTGACGAGCTTTACTGTTTACTAAGCTTGATTGTTTGCTGAGTTTAATTATCTGCGCCGTTTAGCCATCAAAACAATTCTGAGAAGCTGAAGCAGGGCAGTTAATGCGGCTGCTACATAGGTCATAGCTGCGGCTGTGAGGGTTTCTCTTGCGCCCTTATACTCAGTACTCTCCAGGAGGTTTGATCCTTTGATAGTGTTAAGTGCTCGCTTTGATGCATTAAACTCAACAGGCAGGGTTATTAGGGTGAAGATAAGTGATGTGCTGTAAAGAATAATACCTATTACAAGGAGCACACCGCCGATTTCATAAGACAGAGTATCGGGTTTTGCGTTATAGTAATAGTAAAATCCCGACAAAGCGAAGCCGATTAGGATTAACAGCCAGCCGACGCGTGAGGCAAAGTTTGTAACCGGAACCAAGAAAGAGCGAATTTTGTTAGGGAGATAGCCCTGTGCGTGCTGTACTGCGTGACCTGCTTCGTGGCAGGCAATGCCGACTGCCGAAATAGTAGTTGCGCCAAAAACTCCCTCAGAAAGATAAATAGTGTTAGTTCGGGGATCGAAGTGATCGGTCATTTTGCCCTTGACCGCAACAATAGACACACCGCTTACATTATTGGCGCTGAGGAGTCTGCGGGCAGCCTCTGCACCTGTAATACCTCTTGAATTCTGAATTTTTGAGTTTTTATTATAGGCGGAGCTTACCCAAATCTGAGCAATCAAGGAAATCAAAATTGCGGGTAACATCCACATAATATAAGACATATAGCCTGCTAAATAAACTGTGAAAAATCCCATCTGTTTCACACCTTTCAGTAATAATCTCAAGGATTAGTCTTAACTGCCGAAGAAAACCGTATTGTCAAGCTTGTGGCCCATAAGGAAGGACTTTGAGTCCATTGCTTTTTTTCCCTCAGGCTGAAGAGTGAGAATCTCAACTGCTCCCTCTTTACAGGCAACGGTTAAGGGCGAGGTTGAAACCACCTGTCCGCATTTGCCGCTGAGTAAGCTTTTGCGAGTTTCGATTATCTTTATTCTTTTGCCGTTTAAGGTAGTGAGCGCCACAGGCCAAGGATTGAGTCCTCTAACTAAATTATGCACCTCTGACGCGGATTTACTCCAATCAATAAGGCACATCTTTTTATCAAGCATGGGTGCGTAAGTTGCCTCCTCATCGTTTTGGGGAGTTCTTTGAGCTTTACCCTCTTCGATGAGTTTCAAGGTATCTAAAAGCAGGTCTGCGCCGGCAACGGCTAATCGGTCGAAAAGTTCGCCTGAGGTTTCGTTTTCGCCTACCTCTGTGACATATTTCTCTATTTCGTCGCCTGTGTCAAGGCCTTCGCCCATATACATTGTGGTAACACCGCCGTACCTGTCGCCGTTAATTACTGTCCACTGAATGGGCGCAGAGCCACGGTACTTTGGCAAAAGTGAGCCGTGAACATTGACGCAGCCGTACTTTGGTATATCGAGTATAGCCTTTGGCAAAATCTTGCCATAGGCAACCACCACAATTATATCGGGGGACATTGCTTTGATAGCTTCTATGACCTCTTCATCTCTTAAGCTCGCAGGCTGATAAACGGGAAGAGACAGCTCCTCTGCACAAACCTTGACCTCAGGGGGAGTCATAATCATTTTCCTTCCCCGAGGCATATCCTGCTTTGTAAAAACAGCAAGGATACCGTGCCCGGCAGAGTGAAGCTTTTTCAGGCTTTCTACAGCAAAGTCGGGAGTTCCCATAAATACAATATTCACAGAAAAACCTCCTTAAAGTTTAGTTAGTTGCTTTCAAGCTCCTCGGGTGAGAGCATACGAATAACATTATCCTTGTAAAGAATACCGTCAAGGTGGTCAATCTCGTGGCAAAAAGCACGGGCTAAAAGCTCTGTACCCTCGTAGGTATGTTCATGACCGAAACGGTCCTGAGCCACCACCTTAACCTTCATAGGTCTCTTTGTGATGCCGTATTCACCGGGGCAAGACAGACAGCCTTCCACCGCCTCCTGCTTGCCGGATTTTTCTGTAATAACAGGGTTGACAAGCTCTATGAGTCCTTCGCCGACATCTATTACAACAACTCTTCTCAGCACTCCCACCTGATTGGCTGCAAGACCGACTCCGTTATCTTGGTACATAGTCTCTGCCATATCATCCAAAAGGCTGTGAAGTCTCTGATTAAACTCTGTGACAGGGCGAGCCTTCTTGCGAAGAACATCGTCTCCCTCTTTAACAATATTTCTGATTGCCATTAACTTTTCCTCCTAATTATCAGAAGCTCAGAGGCTTAAGGTCAGCATAAACGGTAACATTCTGATATTTTTTATCCTTGCCGAATTCTTTTAAGAGAGAAGATATCAGCTCCCTCAGTGCCTTTGAATTCCGGCTTTTTATTATAATCTTGTATCTGTATTTATTATTTACTTTTGAAACCAAAGCAGGTGAAGGACCTAAGGCTCTGATAGGCAGTTCCTTATACTCCTCTGAGCAAAGCTCTTTAAGTCTGCTGATAAATGCATTGGAGCAAGTAATTGCGCTTGCCTTGTTCTCGCTCAAAAAGCCTATAAGCAATAAATCCACAAAAGGCGGATACATCATTGAGCGTCTGATATCAATCTCATCTGCATAAAAGGCGTCGTAGTCCTGATTGGCAGAAAGCTCAATTATCGGATTCTCGGGAGTATAGGTTTGAATTATTGCTCTGCCCTTTTCCTCACCGCGACCGCTTCTTCCCACAACCTGGGTGAGCATTGAGAAAGCTCGCTCAAAGCTGCGGTAATCATCTGAGTAAAGCATTTGGTCAGCAGACAAAACACCCACCAAGGTTACCTTGGGAAAATCAAGTCCCTTTGCTACCATCTGCGTGCCTACTAAGATATCGTACTCTCCTCTTGCAAAAGCAGATAGCAACTTCTCGTGAGAATTTTTAGCCATCACTGAGTCTGCATCCATACGAAGCACCCTTGCTTCGGGGAACAGCTCTGCCAGAGTTTTCTCTGCTCTTTGGGTTCCTTGACCGCCAAGGCGCAATGCGTGCTCATGGCAGTTTGAACATTCTCCTGTCATTGCCTCGGAATAGCCGCAATAATGA
>JBJEOT010000059.1:0-5579 GCA_051880855.1 Ruminococcus sp. | reverse complement strand
ACTAATCCCCGGCTGTATAATGCATCGCTTGAACTGGGGGATGTGCGGATAGTCTCTAAATTAGTGAGAAACACGGCTGATGTTTCGGGGATTGAGCCAAGCATAAAGAATACTTATAATGTATTAAAAATGGCTTATGACAGAGGCGAGTTAAGTGCTGCACTGGAGCAGATGCCTGAAGATCCGGAGCTTCGGGCAGCTCTGTATGAGGCATTACAGGAGGCTTTGAGTAAAGAAACAACGGTGACAGTCGGCTATGTTAATAATACAAATATGCCTATCGTTCTTCAGCAGGTGAGAACTACCTCTTCGAAAAGCGAGGAGATATTATACGGCGGAGAAAACGGTGAGACGCCCATAGTTGAGGCGGGTTCAACGCATAATAGTGACTGCACAATAAAATTATTCGAGCCTTATTATACGATATCCTATGATGATTTGCTTGAGGGCGAAGAGGAAGGACTGCCTGACCGTTACTACATTCAGCGTGAGAAGCAGGAGCTTGTTTTGCCTAATTTAGTTCGACCCGGTTATCACTTTGATAAATGGAACGGAGGAATGTATTTTGCTGATCAGGAAAAGGTCGGTGATACAACAGTTCTGTCCTTTGATTGGAACAATAATCTGGTAAATGCAAGCTACAATTTTGGTGATGAAACCTTGTTTCCTACGTTCAAAAGAGGATATACCATTACCTTTAATCCCCGAGGCGGAACGATAGACGGCGAGGAATCTGCCATATATGAGCTTAATACTAAAAGTGAAAGCTTTTTTGATATCGGCGATTATGTTCCGGAGCGTGAGGGGCACACCTTTTTAGGTTGGTGCTATAAGCCGGCTGCTCTTTATAACAGCTTAATTGAGGATACAAGCAATTATGATTGGATGAATAACACAAGCGGTTATGACATTCAGCTTTATGCAAAATGGGCAGAAGAAAGCGACGAAGAGCTTGAAACAAACGGTTTTCGTCTTGATGAAGAAACAGGAGAGCTGACAATTATAACCGATAATGGCGTTAAGGGTTGGAACAGCCTTTGTCGTTCAACTAATAACGAATGTAAAGCAAAGGTGAAATCAGCTTTTGTCGGTGGTGATCTTACAACCGTCCCTAAATATATATTCAGTGGATGCGAAAATTTGAAAAGCGTTGTACTACCGGAAACTGTAAAGGATATTTACGACTATGCGTTTGAAAATTGTTCTTCACTTGAAGCTATTGAAATGCCGGGAGTCACGCGCATTTTTGAAGGTGCTTTTAACGCCTGTACCTCTCTTAAAACGATTGAAATGCCTTTGGTAAAAACAATTTATTCCAGGGTATTTGAGGAATGCACATCACTGAAAACGATTATAATGCCATCGGTAACAAGTATTGGATCTTATGCATTTTTAGGATGTTCTTCACTTGAAGCGGTTACAATTACACCTCAGACGGAATACATTGGAGATCAGGCATTTTATAAATGCTCACAGCTTCGTGAGGTAGTCTTCGAGAGAACAGAATATGACGAGAACAAGGATCGTTTCTCTGTGTCAGACAATGCATTTGAAGAATGTAAGCCGGAGCTTGTTATCTATGTTCAGCCGTCAATGCTAAATCTGTTCAAGGATACTTTTATGCCTGCGTATGCGGATATAATTACAGATGAAGTACCTGTCAGAGAAATTACAGAAGTGGTTATCAACAACGCCCCTGCCTCCTGCACCGTCGGCGAAGAGCCGACGCCGGCGGCAACAAAGGGCGATAGCGGAGCCTATACCTTCTATGAATATTGGGAGGAATGGGCTCAAACCGAGAACGGATTAGAGCCGGTTAAGTTCTGGTATTCCGATGCAGAGCAAATGAACCGTGTTCCCGCAGATCAAAGGATTACCGCCTTTGAAGAGGGCAAAACCTATTCCTACAGCATTATTGCCGAAGCAAATGAAAACTATGCCTTTGCCTCAATAGATGTGCTTTCTGTAATGCTCAACGGCGAAGACTTCACTGCCAAAAGCGAAGTGATTATGGATGGAAAAAGCCTTATGATCGGACCCGGAAAATTTATGAAGCCGGTAACTGTCGAGCAAAAGGAAATCGAAGTCGTTGAAATCAACAACGCAACCGTCAGCTTCAAGGCGGGCGACAAGCCGGTATTCACGGGAACAGTACCCGACGGTGCAATGTATGTCCTCGACTATGAAGGTTGGTTCGGCGGCGGTGAGTTTATTTCCGGCTCCGATTATTGGAATAGTGCATTTATTGAACGAGGTTGGTGTGATGGATTGATTTCTTCCTTCAAGGCAAATACAGTTTATGAATACGGTATTTATATTAAGCTGACTGAGGAAGGATACAACGCAGGCTACCGCTTTGGTAAAAACACCGCACTCAGCGTAAACGGAGAAGCAATTGACATAAATCCTGATGATGTCAACATTCTTGACGATGGAACGGCGGCAATATTCAGCCGTATTCTGACAATAACTCCTGACGAAAAACAGGGCTTCTTAATCGGAGATACAAATATGAACGGAAAGATTACAATATCAGATGCAACACTGATTCAAAAAATCTGTGCAGGAATTGTAACTCCGGAGAATGAAACAATGAGTAAGCTTGCCGATGTAAACGGCGACGGACAAACAACAGTATCAGACGCTACGCTTATTCAGAAATACCTTGTCGGCGGATTCTCGAACACAGGAAATGCCGGTAAATATCTGAATGAAACTTAATACTTGATTGAAAAAGGTCGGGTGATTCAATTTGAACACCCGACCTTTTTATGCATAAATCCAATAGAATCGAATACGGTGCTCACAGCAACTGCAATGTTTGGCAGTGGTGAATATGAGTTTGCATTTTATATAGATAATTAGTTCGTGCAGGACTTTGATGCAAAGAACACATGCAATGTTGAAAGAATTACAGAAATGAGAGAATATACCTGTATGTGGAGGTTAAAGATGCTGTTACAGGTGATCTTGCCAGCGAGAATACGGTAATAGTTGTTGAAGAGCCAATTGCCGAGTAAACAAATTCTGATAAAAAGCGTTTGTCCCATAAAACGGCACACGCGCAATCGTAGCAGAAGGTGTGTATGCCGTATTTATATTTTGCAGGTTCATAGAGAGATTATATTGGATTTTTTGTATAGTGTTCTGTATTGTATAAGAGTAACCTTCATAATGCAGTACACTAAAAAACCTTTGACAAAGCTCAGTTATAGTAGTATATTTTAAGTGTATTTGTTTGCTAACTTAATATAAAGGCAAACGAGAAAGGAGAATTTCAGTATGATTTACAGCGAGGTAATTAACCGCTAACTGAATATTGGTGCGTCCGAATAAAATCGGGACTTTTAAGCCCCTTTATTTGTCGTGCCGTTTTAAGGAACCTTTCGTGAATTCTATGACTGATGTTATGGCACACTCAAAGGGTGTGCTTTTTTGTTTATTAATCACTCGATTTGCTCAGCCGCAGAAATCCTTTGAGGGTTACTTTCTGCGGCATTTTTGCGTCCATTTTCAGATAGCAGAACGATTAAAAAACTTTAATAAAAACACAACTGATTTTGGAGGAACAAAAGTTGAATATAACAGATTTTGGATATAATTACGATTTGATACCCGAAAATACAAGCGGTACACCTGCACGCATAACCTCTGTGCATAAAGGCAGATTTGGCGTTGTATCTGATTTTGGCGAGGGCTACGCTCAGTTAAAGTCAAAGGCATATTACTACGAGGGCGAAAAATTCCCTACAGTAGGCGATTTTGTGCTGATAGATTATGTTGAGAACGGTGATAGCAGAATTACAGCAACACTAAAACGCAGAACCTACTTTTCTCGCCGTGACCCCGACAAAGGCAGAGGTGAACAAGCTGTTGCCGCAAACTTTGATTATGTATTCATCATGCAGTCATTGAATAACGACTTTAACCCAAAGCGACTTGAAAGGTACCTAACTGCCGTCAGACAGTCGGGTGCTGAACCTGTTATTGTGCTGACAAAGGCGGATTTAGTTGACAACTATCTGCCTTATATTCTTGAAGTGAGCCGTGTAGCACCAAATGTAAACACACACATAGTAAGTTCGAAAACAGGCTTTGGTTTAGATGAGCTTTCACAGTATATGCAAAAGGGAAAGACTATTGTTTTTTTAGGCTCGTCCGGTGTTGGTAAATCAAGCTTGGTAAACACTCTTGCAGGTCAAGATATTATGGATATAAATGGTATCCGTGAGGATGATTCAAAAGGCAGACACACCACAACCCACCGAGAACTTATTATGCTCAAGAACGGTGTTATGATTATCGACACTCCCGGTATGCGCGAGCTTGGTATGTGGGATGTGAGCGAGGGCTTAGGCGAAGCTTTTGCGGATGTTGAGGAGTTTATAGGAAAGTGCAAATTCCGTGACTGCAAACATGAAAACGAACCCCACTGTGCAGTAAGAAAAGCTATAAAAGATGGTATACTTGACCCTACCCGTTTTGAAAGCTATAAAAAGCTTAAGTCAGAGGCAAAGTACAGCGAAGATAACGCCGATTATCGCAGGCAAAAACAGCAATGGGGTAAAAATTTGAGAAAATTTGAAAAACAGAATAAAAAGGAGATATGGTAATATGAACGGAAAATTATTAAAGAACTTATCGAATATGGTTTAGAGAAAAAAGGAAAATGGGCTTCAAGGTGGTTATCGTTGAGGGCAACCCGATGAATTACAGAGATAGAGGTTTCATGACTTCCTAAAATTTTGGAATGGTTGCAGGAGAAAGTGTAGGACCTTCTGCACCGAGTGCCTTATGGTTCAGGAGCTTGAGATTGACGCCTGTAAAAGCATCAACAGTGTGTTTGATTACACAATGTATAAATCGTTGAAATAAAGCAAAGAGAAAGTTATTTACATTAAAACAGAAAGACTTGAAATCACATAATTGCACTTGAAAAAATTGAGAGATTTAAGGCAATGCCTCAGAGAAACGATTATATGTTAAAGAACGCATCCATAGCAATGTGCTTCGTTATGCATACTTCAACCGGTTCTTATAAGACTTTGAGTGCTGCTCAAAAATACGGATTAACCATTATTAATGTTTAAAAGTATTTAGTTGACCGAGTATCGTAATCAAATGACCGCAGATAATAATTTTTTGCAAGAATGTATTTTTTGCAAAAATAAAAAACCGCCTTTATCGTTATTAGCCTGAAAAGTCAGCGAAAAAGACGGTCTTTTATTATTGAATTATGTTGCCATTCTATAAAAAACGCATAGGAATAGGAAAAATGCACCGCTGACACTGCATCAGCGGTGCATATCTTAGGTGGTGCGGGCGACAGTGGTTTAATATAAATGAAAGGTTTTACCTCGTTTGTTGTGGCGTGTATGGTTCAGAGCTTCATCAACGCTCTCCTTAAAAATGCTCCACAGGAGCATTTTTAACTTCGGCTTCGGTGTTCCACCTACGCCTCGGCACAGTCGCCTTCAAGTCCTGTCACCCTTACTTTTTTTGTATAATATAACAGGGGTACCTCAATGCTAACGCCACATAAGGAAGTAATTTGAAAAACACTTAAAAATAAAACTTTA
>JBJEOT010000058.1:0-66474 GCA_051880855.1 Ruminococcus sp. | reverse complement strand
TTTTAAGGAAGCTGCTAATGAATTTGGTGAAATTGTTTTGAATATTGTAAAGTAATGAAGTGATGCAGGGATTATAAATTCGTTGGTTCGAAACTACCATAAAAATCAGCAAAACATCTTTTTTGCTCAACCCTGACAAACACTAATAATCCGAACTTTTTATTGAGATGAAAAGTTCGGATTTTTGGCTTTTATGATTATAAATAGGAGAATCTGATATGAGGAGTATTTCTTTTACGATATATATATGTGGAATTAATGAAGAAACTTATACGGAAAAAATTATGATATATAAACCCCACTTATCAAAGGATTTTTATTTAACGGAAAAAGAACTATTAGAAAATGAAATCCTTAGTGTAAGCGATTTTATTATTTATATCAAGAAACATTACGGCACTGTTATACGGTCTTTCATTGGTGATTACTCTTATAGTAAAATGAATTTTGACACAGTTTATTTTAATCATAAGGATTATATGTTAGGTTTTTTAGAAAACAAAAATCTTACAGAAGTATTTGATTATACTAAATCAGAAACTATATCCTTTGTATTTTTTGTTGTTGGCGGAGCATCTTTTAATATTGATAAGAAATACAAGATAATTATTCATGCTAATGAGGATAATCATAAGTATATGCCTCATGTCCATGTTGAAAAGGACAACATTAGTGTAAGATATTCATTAGAAACTTTGGAACCGATTGACAAATTGGTTTATCCGCATAAAAGAGATAATAAAAAAGTTATAGAACCTTTTTTAAGGGAAAACAGCGACTTCCTTATGAACTTGTGGAATGATTATCAAAATAAGTATAGGGTTCCAACTATGACAAACGACGGAAGACAATACTATTCAGAGTCATAAAAGTTATGTCATTTCCCTGTCTTATTTTTATGCGCTGCTTTTGAATATCAACATAGGGTATCATAGTATTATTATTTGTAACTTATGATCACTATATGACTTTTTTTCAGGTGCAGTAAAAGGAGGAAAAGGAAATGTTAACTGATGAATTAAAAAAACATATTTTGGACTTTTCAGAATGCAATACTTAGGGGAAATTCATCAAAGAATTCAACTAAAAACAAAACTGACACCACTTGAAAAGAGATGTCAGTATGTTGCTTAAATTATAATATTTTATACCGCCAGGGGCTTTTGGTACTGTCCGCACAATTTGGCAGTGCACTGCGTTTAGGGCGGTTTTTTCATTTCTGCAAAAATTATAATACCATAACGGTATCCACCTGATAAGCATAATCGCTTTAATTTTATAGCATTATAACACAGCAATAAAAACTCACGGTAAACTGATATGTGAAATATAAAACTTATATATATCTACTTGGCAACAGATATTTTTTTGGTGTAGCTAGCCATCATTATTGCTACGAAAACTGCAACGACAAATTCAGTGACAGGCATAGCAAGCCAGATACTGTCAGCACCTGCAATCAAAGGAAGCAGATAAATCAGTATACCGCTGATAACAGCACCTCTTGACACCGATACAATAAAGGAAGTTGTCGGTTTCATCAAAGCTTGGAAATAGTAAGTTGAAAAGATATTAAGCGGTAGCAGCAAAAAAGAAATTCCGTATACGCGTATGATAGAAGGAGCTATTTCTAAAATGCTCTCGGTGGGCGTCATAAAAATACGGACGAAAAAATTAGGTGCAAATTCCGCAAGCGCTGTCCAGATAACGCCGAATACAACGGCTGTTCCTAATGCATATTTCAGAATCCGAGCGATTCGCTCACCTTTTTGTGCTCCGTAGTTTGTGGAGATAATCGGCTGGGAAGCCTGACCTATACTGTAAGCGCAGCATTGAACAAAGGTACTGATGTTGATGATAATGCCGTAAACGGACAGTGCATCTGTGCCGAGGTAACGCAAAATCTGACGGTTGAAAAGTATAGTCAGAATTCCCATAGCCACATCAATGAAGAATGTGGAAAAGCCTGTCACGCTGATTTTTCTTATCATAGAGAGTAAGTTTGCGGGTTTTTCCAGCTTGATGGTATTCTTTTTGCTGAAAAAGTGAGTAAACATAATCAGCAAAGAAAAAACAGAGCCCATAACGGTAGCAAGACCTGCTCCCATAATTCCCATATTCAAAGCAAATACAAAGAACCAGTCGCCGAAAACATTGAAGATTCCGCCGAATAAAACGGCTTTTGTAGCAAGTGACGGATTACCGTCATTACGCAGAAATGCCGCCATAAGCTGTGTCAGCAGAAAGCTCGGTACAGCAAATTTAACGGGAAGAAGATAACGCTGTGCAAGCGGAAGCAGAGTTTCTTCTGCACCGAACATCATAAGTAACTGTCGGTCAAAGAAGATAACTGCTGCCCAAGTAATAACCGCCAAAAACGCTACGCCAATTAAAGCGGCAGTAAAATACTCGTTGGATTTTTTACGGTTTTCTGCTGATTCACCGCGGAGCATACTGAAAAGGACAGAACCGCCGATTCCCATTAGCAGACCTAAACTGTAAATTATGTTCCATATAGGGCTGACAACAGCCAAAGCAGCCGTGCCGTCAGGGCCCTGATACTGACCTACCATTGCCATATCGACCACGCCGTATATTGACGAAATCAACGCACTGCCAAAAGCGGCAGTCAGATACTTAAAATACATTGGTCTGATTTTTCCGTTCAGAAAATCGGTGCTCAGTGATTTTTTCGCTGTTATCTCTGACATCAGGATACCTCATTTATCTGTAAATAATGCCCTTTCGTTCTGAAGTCTTTTTGAGCACAAATGCAAAAATAAGTACAAGAGTCTCATAAATACCAAAAGCGTGCCATACTACAGCACTTCCGAAAATCATCGGCAGAAGCGTGATAATCAGCGAATTCATCACAAGACTGCGAACAATATTGAGAGCGATTGCCTGACCTGAACGCTTTGTGGAGTAGAAATATGCAGAGAGCATACTATTGATACTTCCGACAATAAAGCCCCAACAATATTCCCACATATGTTTTGCGGTAAAGTCAAGAGTTTCGCGGTCTGCACCGAACAGCTTGCAGAGAAAATGCGGGAAGATGACATAAACTGCTACACAAAGCGCACTTCCTATGATACTTATCAGCTGACCTGCACGGTAATAATGCTTAAGATTATCGTCTTCTTTTGCACCGTATGCCTGACCGAACAGTGGCTGCATTCCCTCCGTTGCACCAAAGAATACCGACATTGTAAAGGAAGAAAGATAGGAAATAATGGCAAATGCATTAATTCCGATATCTCCATAGGTTGCCATCAGTGTATAGTTCATACAGAGTGTAGTGACAGGCGTGGAAAACTGTGCAATCGCTTCCGGTAATCCTCTGAAAACAATTTTTCTGAAGAGCTTTCCCTGCGGTTTATATCTGCTGATACTAAGATTACCTTTTTTGAATACATAGTGTGTTAAAGCTATCAGCAAACCTACAGTCTGAGAAATACCGGTTGCAACAGCTGCACCCATAACCCCCATCTGCATTGGAAATACAAACAGCCAGTCAAGGAAAACATTAAGTGCCGTACTGATAACATTAGTAACTGCAACAAGTCCGGGAGAGCCATCGTTACGGCAGAAGGATTGTAAGTTCAAAGATAGCGCATTCGGAATAGCAAAAAGTGCATACCAGAATACATATTCTTTGACAAGTGATAAATAACTATCCGATGCACCCAGCAAACCGCATACTGCACCGGTAAACACAGAACCTGACAATGTAATAAGTATACCGACAATAAGATTTAAGGTGAATGAATGTATAAAGGCGTTTTGCGCCCCTTCTTTGTCACCTCGTCCGAATCTTATTGCAGTAATGGTAACGCCGCCTATGCTTGCCATTGCATTCAGTGCTTGTGCAATCAATACGAAGGGCAACGCGATGTTGACGGCACCGAGTGCCTGACTTCCGGCACCGTTACCGACAAAAATGCCGTCGACTACCGAAAATAAAAACACACACGCATTTGATAAAATTGCCGGTGCTACATTTCTGAAAATTGTATTACTTCTTGATGATGCCATGAAATTCCTCCGTTAATTCTGACCAAACCAAAGCCTGACATATTCTGTAACAGCAGGGATGAGAGCCTTAATGTCCTTATCCGAGGTGTTTATGCAAAGGTGGTAGGATTCTTTTCTGCCCCAATCTTCTTCGGTAAAAAGTGATCGATATGCGGCACGCTCTTTATCAATTTGCTTCATTTTCCTGAGCATTTCTTTTTCCGCAATATGCTCGTTTTCTTCTGCCCGATTTTTACAGCGTTTCAGCTTTGATTCCCTGTTTGCATAAACAAAGATATTCATAGGGTTCATTTCACGCAAAATAATGTCTGCACAGCGACCTACCATAACGCAATCACCTTCACTTGCAAGCTCTTTAATAAGTTCGTGTTCAGCCATAGTAATAGATAATGATTGTTGTGTGATAGGATGAGGAGCAACAAGACGATGTGCTATGGTTGTGGGGTAAAATACACGAACATCTTTTTCTGAAATATGTGCGACATGGTTTTTATCAAAGCCGTGCTTTTCAGCAACCATATCAATGATTTCGTGATCGTAGCACGGAATACCGAGAGCGTCAGCCAGACGCTTTCCAAGCTCTCGTCCACCGCTTCCGAATTCTCTGCTGATAGTAATAATTTTCATAATGATACCTCCATTTAGTCAAATAAAAAAACGCCCGGTTATCTTTTGCAATAACCGGGCGCACCCGACATCTTTTTCGATCCAGCGGCTGCGGCCGCAGATCCTCCGATGACTTATTAAATGATCAAAATTAAAAGCCGGATAAGTCATACAGGCATCTCAGCCTGTTGCCTTATCCGGCTTATCATTTCCGTTGAATGATTTGCCCTCCGAGCAAGCACAATATATTATACTGAAAAATCAGGTTTTGTCAAGTACTGCATATGAAAATTATGTTGTTTTCGGAAGTGTAAAAAAACTGAACTGTTCCCGGGTGAGCTTTCTGCCTCTGTATTTCCTTTGCACAGCTCTGTGTTCCGCTTTACAATAGCCAACCCCAGACCGTTGCCATCTGCTTTACGGGAGCTGTCTCCCTGATTGTTTCCTGAATTATGATAGGCATTATTACCCACATTTCTGTAATGGAACGAACCAAGAAAATCGGCATGCTCCTTGCTCCCGGCCTTTAAAGTGCAATATTTTGCAGGCATTCAACGCGGAAACATTTATCATCGGTTGTTGTGCAGAATTGCTTGGTATAGGCGTATCCTTACTTGCTATCATACCTATCAATTCTGCTATTGAAAATTTCACCTGCATTGCAGGACTAAATGAACAATTACCCTTGGTTTCTTCACTTGTTTTAATTATTATCGGTATTTTGATTACAGTTACAGGTGGTCAGCTTTCCGGCTTTCTTTGTACGGCAAAAATAAATTTTTCGCCATTGCTGTAACAGGTTTTCGCCTTTGCTCTGAACGCCTGGGATGGTTAAGCGCATAAGTAGTGAATTTTAGTCGCTATTGGTGTTCGTTTTTTATCTCTTTCATATATTTTTTATAAAATTACAATTTTTTAATTGATTTTTTGTGCATATTGTAATATAATTATGACAAGGAAACGCGTGACCGTTTCCAGAAAAAATTTATCCGGTTTAACCGGAAAACTATTATTTAGGAGGAATTTTCCATGAAAAAAATGCTCGCATTAGCACTGGTTCTGGTAATGGCTTTTGCTTTTGCCGCTTGCACCGGTGGCGACACAACAGAGACCGGCTCCGTTTACTGGCTCAACTTCAAGCCTGAGTCAGACGAGGCTCTTAAAGAAATCGCTGCAATGTACAAAGAAGAGACAGGCGTAGAGGTTAAAATCGTTACTGCTGCTTCCGGTACATACAACGAAACTCTTACCGCTGAGATGGATAAGGGCGACGCTGCTCCCACAATCTTCGTAGTAGGTAACTCTGCTGCTGTTGATACTTGGGGTGAGTATTGCTACGACCTTACAGACACAGACATTGCTAAGGAGCTCAACACTGACGCTTACAAGCTCTTTGACGCTGACGGCAAGCTCTGCTCCATCGGCTACTGCTATGAGTGCTACGGTATCATCGTAAACACAGCTCTCCTCGAAGAGGCAGGCTATGCCCGCGATTATATCAACAACTTTGCAAAGCTTGAGGAAGTTGCTAAGGATGTTCACGCTCGCGCTGCTGAGCTCGGCTTCGATGCATTCTCTTCCGCAGGTATGGACGACAGCTCCTCCTGGCGTTTCACAGGTCATATGATCAACCTCGAATACTACTACGAGTCAGTTGACGATCCCGACGCATGGAAAACTTGCCCTGCTGAGATCAAGGGTACATACATGGACAACTACAAGGCTCTCTATGACCTTATGGTAACAAACTCTCTCACAGACCGTGCTGAGCTTGCAAACGGCGGCTTTGACGCCGGCGCAGAGTTCAAAGAGGGCAAGGCTCTCTTCTATGTAAACGGTAACTGGGAGTGGTCCGGTCTTTCCGATGCAGGTATGAAGGCTGAAGACCTCACTATGATTCCCTACTACTGCGGTGTAGAAGGCGAAGAGAAGGCTGGTCTCAACTGCGGTACTGAGAACTACTGGGCTGTAAACGCAAATGCTTCTGAGGCTGACATCAAGGCTTCTATCGACTTCATGAAGTGGATGGTAACTGATGCTGAGGCTTCTGAGATTGCTGTCGGCACATTCGGCGTTATGCCTTACAAGAATGCTGCCACTTCCACCAACCCCTTCCTCGCACAGGCTAACGAGTACGCTGCTGCAGGTAACTACACAATGCCTTGGGTAACAAACTTCCAGCCCAACGTTGACGCTTACCGCGCTGCTGCTGTTTCCGCTATCAACGAGTACAACGCTGCTCCTTCTGCTGACACATGGGCAAAGGTTGAGGCTGCTTTCGTTGCAGGCTGGGCAACTCAGTATCAGGCTGCTCAGGGCTAATATCTATAAGCTGTCTGATTTAGTTTAGTTCAATAACCGGAGCGAGCCCTTTCGCTCGCTCCGGTTTTCTTAAATCCAAAAAGCTTAACTTTCATATCACGCAAAAAGCCGCAGGAAGCTTCGCGCGTGACCTTTATCTATTTTTTATCGGGAGTGAACGCATCATGAAGAAAAAAACCAAAAGACATGATCCGGCTGCCGTAAACAGTAAAAACATTCGTCGCACCATACAAAGGTGGTTTCCTCTGTTTTTGCTTCCCATGGTAGTCGCCTTTATAATCGGCTTTGTATGGCCCTTTATTCACGGTCTTTTCCTTTCATTTACAAAATTCAAAACAACAAGTAACTGGACCTGGACAGGCTTTGACAACTACATTAAAGCCTTTACCGACGAGAGCTTCAGATACTCCTTCGGCTACACAGCGCTCTACGCAGTAGTGTCACTTGTTCTTATCAACGTGCTTGCTTTTGCAATTGCATTTGCGCTCACACACAAGTTCAGGGGTACAAACATCTTCAGAACCGTATTCTTTATGCCCAACCTTATCGGCGGTATTGTTCTCGGTTACATATGGAGTATGATTTTTGACGGTGTGCTTGGTTACTTCGGTACATCTATCCTCACTAACACAACCTGGGGCTTCTGGGGACTTATCATTCTTATGTGCTGGCAGCAGATAGGCTATATGATGATTATTTACATCGCCGGTCTTCAGTCGGTGCCCGAATCAATGATGGAAGCCGCAAGAATCGACGGTGCAACAGGCTGGCAGACTCTCACACGCATTACTATTCCCAATGTAATGTCATCTGTCACCATTTGTCTCTTCCTTTCCCTTACAAACGCCTTCAAGCTCTTCGACCAGAACTTAGCTCTTACAGGCGGTCTTCCCTACATTATCAATCCCGACGGCACCTCCGTGCATACAACCGAGATGCTTGCTCTTAACATCTACAACACCTTCTACGGACAGGCATCAAACTCCAGAGGTACCGCACAGGCTAAGGCAGTTCTCTTCTTTATTCTGGTTGCCGCCATCGGTCTTATTCAGCTTCGTGCTACACGCAAAAAGGAGGTACAGCAGTAATGAAAAAACACAAGACATCAATCGCCGGAAGAGGCAGAAAGCTTACAGCAACAATTTGCTTTGCCCTTCTTTCCTTGGTTTATGTGTTCCCTATATTTATGGTAGTTGTAAACTCCTTTAAGAAAAACACCTTTGTTAAAACCGAAACCTTTGCAATGCCTAACGGAGAAAGCTTCGCCGGCTTTGACAACTTCATTAAAGGTATGACCTTCGGAGGCTATCCCTTCTGGAAGTCGGTATGCTACAGCGTATTGATTACTGTGCTCTCCACAGCGCTCATTCTTATCTTTACATCAATGGCCGCTTGGTACATAGCCAGAGTTAACTCCAAGTTCTGTAAAGTAGTTTATTTCACCTGCGTATTCTCAATGGTTGTTCCTTTCCAGATGGTTATGTTTACGCTTTCCAAAACCGCTAACGTTCTCAAGCTCAACACTCCATGGACTATACCGATTATATATCTCGGCTTCGGCGCCGGACTTGCGGTGTTTATGTTCACGGGCTTTGTCAAGGCAATACCGCTTGAAATTGAAGAAGCGGCGGCAATCGACGGATGCGGACCTATTCGCACATACTTCAAGGTTGTACTTCCCATGCTTAAGCCTACAATGATTTCTGTAGGTATTCTGGAGCTTATGTGGGTATGGAACGACTATCTCCTGCCTTACCTTGTACTCGACAGAACAAAGTATATGACCATTCCCATTCACATTCAGTACCTCAAGGGCAGCTACGGTACAGTTGACCTGGGCGCAACAATGGCAATCATCCTGATGGCTATTATTCCCATTATCATTCTCTACCTCATCTGCCAGAAGCACATCATCAAGGGTGTTGCCGCAGGCGCTGTTAAGGGATAATTATTCTTATGAATCATCAAAGGCTGTGACAATAAATGTCACAGCCTTTTTTATCGGCTATGTTGAATTTGATACAAAGCTTTGATATAATCAAATCAGACAAATCATACTGAAAGCGGTGAAATTATGCAAAACTCAGAAAACCTCAATTTTGAATGTAAAAATTGCTCAAAGGAGCCCTACACCCATATTAATATAGGTCGGTTCATATCAAAGCTTGACCTGTGCTTTGCTAAGAACGACCTTGAGGGTGCTGTTGCAACTGTTGAGTATTGGGAAAAGGAAGCAGCAAGCCTCGGTGACAAAAGCGCTCTGCTTACAATCCTCAACGAGGAGTTGGGACTTTTTCGCCGTATAAACAACAGAGAGAAAGCAACAAGAGCAATTGAGCTAACCTGCGAAATTTTAGACAGCGAAGAAATAGATGAGAGTCTTTCAAGAGCAACCGTTCTCATTAATCTTGCAACAACCCTCAGCGCCTTCGGAGATTGCGAGAGGGCTCTTGCTTACTACGGTAAAGCCGAGTCCGTTTACAAGCATTTTCAAAAAGAAAGCACCTATGAGTTTGCTACCCTGCTCAACAACAAGTCAGCATCACTTTGCACACTTAAAAGGTTCGATGAAGCTGAGGCTTGCCTTAGAAGCGCCATCGAGATACTGAGCAGCGACGGCAGATACGATGCCGACATTGCTCTTTCCTACTTAAGTCTTGCCCACCTTTATTTCGACAGGGACGACAACGCAATAGATGCGGTTGAGTCTTTTGTGGATACCGCGTGGGAATATGTAAACAGCAGCCGACAGAAAAGGGATTCGGACTATGCCTTTGCCATCTCGAAATGCGTTCCTTCCTTTAGGTATTTTGGCCGTGAAATCGAGGCAGCCGCCCTTGAGGAGGTTGCAGAGGAAATTTACGGAGGCAAGGTATGAAAGGCTTAGAGCTTGCGAGAGAATACTACGAAGCCTACGGCAAACCACTTTTAGAGGGAGAGTTCAAGGAGTATAAGGACAGAATTGCCGTCGGGCTTGTAGGCCACGGCTCAGAGTGCTTCGGCTTTGACGATGAGCTTTCTAAAGACCACGATTTTGAACCCGGCTTCTGCCTTTGGCTTACAGAAGAAGACGATAGGCTATTTGGATTCAAGCTTTTTCGCGCCTACCAAAAGCTTCCCAAGGAGTTTATGGGTGTTAAAGTTCAGGATACAAGTCTCTTTGGTTCGGCTTCAAAGGGTGTTCACACAATAAAGGAATTCTACTCCTTTTACACCGGAACTGGCGAAGCACCCAAAACGCTCAGCGAATGGCTTTCTATTCCCGATTATTACTTGTCAGAAGCAACCAACGGCGAAGTTTTTGCAGACCCGCTGGGAGAATTCACTGCAATTCGAAAAAAAATACTTACAGGTATGCCTGAAGATGTTCGCCTGCAAAAGCTGGCTTCTGCTGTTTTTAATATGGCTCAGGCAGGACAGTATAATTACAAAAGATGTCTGCTCCACGGCGAAAAAACTGCGGCAGGCATTGCCCTTGCAAAATTCGCCGAGAGCACCGCTCACGCTGTTTATTTGCTGAACCGTGCCTATATGCCTTACTATAAATGGGCTTTCAGAGGTATTGAGAAGCTTCCTCTGTTAAGCGGGGTTTCGGAAATTCTGGAGACGCTTCTCTTTGAGCCTTATAACAGCGAAAGAAACCTACCCTTAATTGAAGAAACCGCAATGCAAATTGCCGATGAAATCAGAAATCAAGGTCTCTCTGACCGAAGAGAGGATTATTTAGAGCCCTACGCTTACTGCATTAAGAACAGGATTAAGGACTCTAATCTCAGGAACTCCCCTGTTATGCTTTAAGAAAAGATAAGCAACAAATAACCCCTGGCTCTGTAAAAAACAGATTCAGGGGTTTAATTATTCAGTATGCTGTTTAGCCTTTATAGTTTTTGCCTGACTTTGCACAGGTGAGAGCCTTGGGGCTTGTATTAACCTTTTCGGCCTTATGTTCTATTGCACTTTTCAAGGTTTTTGTCTTATTCGTTCCTTCGCTTTGCATTTCTAAATTGTTGTTTTTTAGAAGCCGCTGGACAACTTTATTTATATTTCTCACCATCACATCGCAGGTGATACGCTTCTCAGCTTTCTCTATCTTCAGATTGAATTCCCGAATACCGCTGAGCACAGCGGGGATATCGTCCTTGCCGCCAAAAAGGACCTGCTTCAGAACAGACTTGGTCTTTATGTATCCCTCATTTATCATCTTCTCAACAGTCGGTTTATCAAAGCTGAGGAAGTTTTTAATCAGAGCATCGTCGTAGAAATTAATCTTGATAACCTTGCTGTCAAAGCTCTCGTTCTCAAAGGTGTAGGACTTCTTATCAAAATAAACTACAATTATGTAGTCCAAATCCATATTCTTCAGCGGTAAAACAGGAATATCGTCAATCAAAGCGCCGTCGAAGTATCTGCCCTCATCTATGCGGTAGCCCTGAGAAAACACAGGCATACTCACGCTTGCTTTAATGTAATCAATGCGTTTTTCCTTAGGAATATTCTGAAGGTCCTTGTAGACAAGCTTCCTCTTTGTAAAATCGAAGCAATCGAAAATACAACTGCAATTAATCTCGTCGTCTTCGTCTACAAGACAATCGACGATATCGCTTGTAAAAGAGGTTGTAACTATGCGCTTCAGAGACTTCACCTTGCCTTTGATATCAATACTATTCCAAATCTCTTCAGCACGCTGAAGCTTACCGACAGAAAAAGCGTAGCCGTTGAGCACGCCCACAGAAGAGGCGCTGACAACTGCAATCTCGTCATCGGAGAAGAACTCGCGTATGCACTTTAGTGCGCCGATTTCGTAAGCACCCTTAGCCATTCCGCCTGAAAGTACAATACCAATCCTCGCCACGCTTTTCCACCTCTTTTCTTTTGCACTGAATGTACATTATAACACAAGGGATTGTTTCGGTCAATATAAGACGCATTTCGAGGCAAAAATAAAACCCGCAGAGGGTGGAATCTGCGGATTTTCTCAGAAAAAGCTCTGAGCTTATTCAGCGTATTTTTTAGTACCCCTCGCCTTTTGAACAAGGAGCAGTACCGCTGTAAGCGAAAGTGAACAGCCTATGCAAATACAAAGGCTATAAAGAGAAAAGAAATAAAGAAGAATAAAGGCGTATACCTCAAAGACCGTAGTAATCTTTGAAAGCCGTCTGTATCTCAGTACTTCTCTTTCCTCCAAAGGCCGCGTCTCATACTCCTGAGGAGCAAGAATAAGGACAATTGGCACGCTTACTGCTGTCATTATAACAGAGAGTGTACCTGCAAAGCTGAGCTTTGCAAGAATTACACAGCAAAGCATCACAAGGCAGGACATTATGTAGCAGTGCGAGAACTTGCCTGCGTGGTAACCTCCTGCAAATTTGCGGAGCAAGGAGTAAAAAATGTAAAAACCTACTCCGCACAGAAGCTCACCAAACACTGCGGAAATAACAAGAACAGAGAAAAGTCCCAACAACCGCTCTGTGAGCAGATTTATTCCGTAGAGGTAAAGCTCCCTGTCCTCTTCTTCTATCATACCTCTCTCGCAGAGCAGAGACACAAGCTTTGAAGAAAACATGGCTTAGAACTTGCGAAGCTTTGAGAGAGCCTGAGGAGCCTTGGGCTGATGCATAAAGATGCAGGAAGCTGTATTTGCACTCTTTGTAAGCTCTCTTTCGGTCATCTTCTGAGCTGCGCTCAGTACCTTACCTGTGATAGTTTTCTTTGTTGTTTTCATAATAATATACCTCCTTGATTTGGTGAGGTCATTATATGAAATTCTGTTCTTTTAAGTCAACAATTCTTGTAAAATCGATTGTTAGTTTGTAATTTCGATGTCTTTTTGCAGCATAATTGAGGTTTTGAACTCGCGGTTTTCCTTGGAATAATCGAAGTACATTTCGCCGCCGTACTTCTCGATTGTTGTGGCAACACTATGAAGACCGATGCCGTGGTACTTACCGCTCTTTGTACTTACATAGCCTTTCGTGTCGCGTTTAGGCTCAGTGTCACAGCTATTCACTATCTCGATAAAATAGAAGCTGTTGTTCTCTGAACGGTAAAGCTTAATGTGAATGTACTTTCCCTCGCTCGCCTGTGCTGCCGCCAGTGCATTATCCAGCAAATTTGACATAATACAGCACAGGTCCATCTCGCTTACGAAGCTCAGGTTTATATTATCGTGGGTAAGCGTCAGCTCAATACCCTTTGCCTTGCACTCCGAATCCTTCTGCATGATTATTGTGTCAACGATTTTGTTTCCGCTTTTAAGTGCAGACTTCTGAAAGAAAGGCTGCTCAAGCATTTCGTTAAGATATCGCAGCGCCTCTTCTGACTGTTCCTTCTCGGCAAGGGATCTGAGATATAATAAGTGGTGCTTTATATCATGAATAACAATTCTGGATTCGTCGTGAGCCTCCTGAAGCATTCTGTAATGGTCAAGATGCAGCTCTTTTCGCTGTTCGGCAAGCTTTAGCTCAGTGAGCTTCTGTTCATTCTCGATAGAGTATTCGTAAATATAGAAGGTAACAAGATTTGCCACCAAAAGCGATAGACAGGTCAAGCTGATAACTGAATTCGCTGCCACACTCCTATCTCCGTCAGCACACATATAGTAAATAATACAAACTGCGAAGAGCGATGCAAGAGGCTCCAAGAAAAGGAACAGACTTCTTTTTCCGCGAAACGCATCCTTAACTGCAAACAAAGTAATAAAACGGCAGAAAACAAAAACCAGAAGCTTTGAAGCGGTTGATACAATTAGTAGCTGAACATCTGTAGTATTCTCAACTATATTTTTGCGGAAAACAATGTTGAGCAGAGCTATAAGCATCATTTCGCTTGCGGCTATGAGAATACAGATTATTGCGGAATGAAACAAAGCTTTTAGTATCGGAGCTTTGAAAACTATAATTCCCAGAGCGGACATTATCATTAACAGCGCCACCATATTGACAACAGAGTTATCCAAAAAGTAAATGCCGAAAAGCAAAGAAAAACTCAAGCCGTAGGCAACAGTGGTAAAAATACCGCTTCTCTTACGCTCAAACATAACGCTGAAGTAATAGTAAACTATGTAACCCTCCAGAAGATATCCGAGGAGCATATTGATATTGGTAACTAAATTCATATTCCCCTCCTTGAGATTCTGATGATATCGTTCTTAAAGTCGGCCAGCTTGCGCTGAGATGCCTCTATTTCCATAGTGATTCCGTTGTTAAGCCTTACTGTAATTATTTTTCCCGTTATACCGGCAACATATCTCAGGTTGATTATATAGCTGTAATGAGGGTGCGAAAAAATATCGTTACCGTCAAGAAGCTCCAACCATTCCTTGATAGAATTTGTTGTGGGGTATTTTTCTCCCGACGATGTAATAACAACCGTTTTTCTTGAATCCGAAAAAATGACGGCAATATCACGCACTTTGAGGGTAACAGAAACATGATTGGAATAAAAACTGATCTCTTTGGAACGCTCAGCAAGAATGTCCAGCGCAGAAAACAGTCTTTCTGCGTCAACGGGTTTGCTCAGATATCTGAACACCTTCAAATCCATAGCATCATCAAGATAAGAATTATAGCTTGTAATGATAAAAATAATAACATCATTGTTGCGCTTTGTAAGCGCATAGCCTGCCTCGATGCCGTTTATGCCGTACATCTCAATATCCAGAAAGGCGATATCGGTGCGGCCGGTAAACCGCACAAGCTCCTCGCCGGAGGCAAACTGCCTGATGGCAACAGCTATCCTCTTCTGCGCAAAGTATTTTCGCAGCAAGCTTTCCAAATGATTTCTGTGCTCTCTGCAATCATCGCAGATTGAAATGCTTAGCATGATTATCCCTCACAAATCAGCGAGTAAAACTTTACTCAGCTGAAACGAAATTAAAAAACGCCTGTTTGAATGTTGAGTAGTACTTTTTAGACATATTGACAGTAACCGGCTCTGAGGAGCTTTGTAGATGAACCTCTTTCTTAGAGAATTTGATTACATTTGATAGATTCACCACAAAGCTGTAATGGCAATTTACAAATAGATTACCGTCTAAGACGGAAAGCCAATAATCCAAAGGTTTGTTAGAAATATACTCCTGAGTCTTGGTAACAAGCTTTGTCTTTCTTCTGCAAATTTCCAGATAGAGAATGTCACTTGTGTAAATCTTGAACACTTCTCCCGAGGAAGCTACCGAAAGCTCTCTTGTTCTGTTCAGATATCTTTTTAACGCGCTGTCCATACATGAGAAAAACCTCTCCTTCTGAATAGGCTTGCTTAAGTATCTGAAGACGGAAAGATCCATTGCGTCGTCAAGATAGCTGTCGTATGCAGTAACTACCATAACCGTGGCGTTTGCATTGTTATTCATAATACGGCTTATAACTTCAAGTCCGCTCCGTCCGGGAAGCTTCATATCAATAAACGCAAGGTCATAAGAGAATTTGTCAATGAGGTCATCGTCACCTCTTTGCACCTTGTCTGTTATGAAAATGAGTTCTCTTTGTCTTGAATAATCCTCAAGCAAAGAGTTTATTTCTCCGACGGTTTTGCGGTCATCATCACAGATGAGAATTCTCATTCCTTTCACCTCATAGAATGAGCATAAACCTATGAAAACAGTTTCTTTACATAATTATACCACACAGTGTGAAATATTTCCACAGGAAATGCAAATAAATCATAAATTTCACAAAAAATATGCATTAATATGCAAAATAATAAAAAATCAGCAACGATTATTTCGTTGCTGATTTCTAATCATCATAAGTTATGCCCTTAATCTTCAACACGATGGAAGATCTGAACCTCATCGTCAGTAGCTGTAAGGGTAAGCTTATCACCGATGATTTCAGCAGCATAGTCAACCTCTTCTTCCTTAGAAAGGAAGTAAACCTTAAGGTCGTTTGTGTCGTCATTGAAATTGAAAGTGCAAACTGTTGTGTACTGATTCTCGCCAACCTGCTCTGTAATATGCAGAGTAGTTGTGTTGAAGAAGCCCCAAACGACATCCAGCTCATCAGACTCAAGCTCCCATTCGCCAAGAATATTTGAGTCTTCGCTTACATAGGAGTCAAAATTTTCCAAATCAGCATACAGGTTAGTAGGCTTCTTTTCACAGCCTGCAAAAACGAACAAAGATGCAAAGAGCATCACTACCATAGATAAAGCAAGAAATCTTTTCATAACTACACCTCATAGTATTTTTCTTTATTATAATATGTTTTCAGCTTCAAATCAACAGTTTTATTCTAATCCGAGCAAATTAAGTGCATTTTTGCTGAGAATTTTTTCTTTATCATCGTCGCTGATGTTAACACTCATAAAACGCTCAATCTCAAGCTCTGCGTCCCACATGGGAAAATCAGTGCCGAAGAGAAGTCTGTCTGCTCCGTAGGCTTTGATAAGCTTCTCGAAAAGCTCATGCCCTGTGAGGGCTGATGAGCTTGAAGTATCAAGCATACAATTTGTATCTTTCAGATACTCATATGCCTCTTCCCAAATAGACCATCCGCCGAAGTGAGCGCCGATAACGGTTAAGTCGGGAAACATTTTGCAAATTCTTGCAACACGCCTTGGGTGAGAGAAATCGTAGCGATAATCACCGCAATGAAGAAGCAGGGGAAGCTTGCCCTGAATAAAATCATAAAGAGGAAGCATACACTCATCGTCAACATTGAACATCTGGGTATCGGGGTGAAGCTTAATTCCCTTAAGGCCCATATCCATAATACGCTGTGCCTCGCCGATTTTATCTTCAAAATCCTGATGAAGAGTACCGAAGCCGGAAAGCTTGTCGGGGTGAGCGTCAACATTTGCTTTGACAAAGTCGTTTATAGTCTGTACCTGAGCCGGGCTTGTAGCTACCGAGTGGATAACGCATCTCTCTATTCCTGCCTTGGCGGAAATATCAAGGAGAGTGTCAAGGGAGCCAACCCGCTCCATCTTCAGATTATAAAAGTTACCTATGGCAACGGTTGCACGCTCGGCAATCTTGTCCGGGTAAATATGGGTATGAAAATCAATTACCCTCACATAAATCATCCTAACATTAAAATATCGGTATTGGGTTTGCCTGATGCCGTAAATTTCTAATATTATATCAAATTCAAGTTTATTCGTCAACGATAAATAAAAAAGTAAGCCTCAAGGATAAATCCTTAAGGCTTGGCGCGCTGCGGGGGACTCGAACCCTCGACCTACTGGTTCGTAGCCAGTTACTCTATCCAGCTGAGCTAGCAGCGCAAATATCAAAGCGGTGTTTTTCACCGCCAAAATATATTACCACATCTTTATAAAAAAAGCAAGTATAATTTGAATATTTCTGCAAAAATGTAGGCGCCCGATAAACCTAAAGGCTTTTTACATAAAGCGAAAGGCCGGCTTCGAAAGAAGCCGACCTGTTCAGTATTGCATAAGGCAATGAGAGGAAACCCTATTTGCCGAAAATACAACAATAATTATTCGTTGATAGCGATAACTGCGCCTGAACCAACTGTTCTGCCACCCTCACGGATAGCGAAACGCAGACCAACCTCGATAGCGATAGGAGTGATAAGCTCAACATCCATCTCTACGTTATCACCGGGCATGCACATCTCTGTGCCCTCGGGAAGTGAGATTGTACCTGTAACGTCAGTTGTTCTGAAGTAGAACTGGGGACGATAGTTGTTGAAGAAAGGAGTATGACGGCCGCCCTCTTCCTTGGTCAGAACGTAAACCTGGCCACGGAACTTTGTGTGGGGGTTAATGGTGCCGGGCTTTGCAAGAACCTGACCTCTTTCGATTTCGCTTCTCTGAACACCACGGAGAAGAACACCTACGTTCTCACCGGCCTCTGCGAAATCAAGAGTCTTTCTGAACATCTCAAGACCGGTAACAACAACCTTGCGTCTCTCTTCAGTAAGACCGACGATCTCAACTTCTTCCTGAGTCTTAACTGTACCTCTCTCAACTCTACCTGTAGCAACTGTACCACGACCTGTGATTGTGAATACATCTTCGATGGGCATGAGGAAGGGAAGGTCAGCCTTACGCTCGGGAGTGGGAATAAAGCTGTCAACAGCGTCCATAAGCTCGTGGATGCAAGCATACTCAGGAGCGTTGGGATCCTTGGATGCGCTGTCGAGAGCTTGGAAAGCAGAGCCCTTGATGATAGGTGTATCGTCGCCGGGGAACTCGTACTCGTTGAGGAGGTCACGGATCTCCATCTCTACGAGTTCGAGGAGCTCGGGATCGTCAACCTGATCACACTTGTTCATGAATACAACGATGTAGGGAACGCCAACCTGACGGGAGAGAAGGATGTGCTCTCTTGTCTGGGGCATAGGACCGTCTGCTGCGGAAACAACGAGGATAGCGCCGTCCATCTGAGCAGCACCGGTGATCATGTTCTTAACATAGTCAGCATGGCCGGGGCAGTCAACGTGTGCATAGTGACGAGCAGCTGTCTGATACTCAACGTGTGCAGTGTTGATTGTGATACCACGCTCTCTCTCTTCGGGAGCCTTATCGATGTTTGCGTAATCAACGAACTCAGCGTCGCCACCGAGGTTAAGAACCTTAGTGATTGCAGCTGTAAGTGTTGTCTTACCGTGGTCAACGTGACCGATAGTACCAATGTTAATATGGGGCTTACTTCTTTCAAATTTTTCTCTTGCCATTTTGAAATTTCCTCCTTTTATTTTGAATGGAATAATCGACAAAACTATTGTAACAACTTTCACTGAAAATTGCAATAGATTTATTGTTTTTTGTAGGGGCAAACCTACAAACTGTCACATTAAGAAGAGAATCAGTCTTCCTTCTTGGTTGTGAGCTTCTCAGCGATGCTCTTGGGAACCTCAAGATAATGTGAGGGCTCCATTACATACTGACCTCTGCCCTGTGTCTTGGAACGAAGGTCGGTAGCATAACCGAACATCTCTGAAAGAGGTACATTAGCTGTTACACGGTGGATACCGTTGTCAGCTTCCATACCTGCAATTGTACCGCGGCGAGAGTTGATATCACCGATAACATCACCGAGATAATCGTCGGGTACGATAACAGAAACCTTCATGATAGGCTCAAGAAGTACAGGATCAGCCTTCTTCATAGCCTCTTTGAATGCCATAGAACCGGCAATCTTAAATGCCATTTCAGAAGAGTCAACCTCATGGTAAGAACCGTCATAAAGCTCTACCTTAACATCAACTACATTGTAGCCTGCAACAACACCGGAGAGCATTGCGCCCTTGATACCTGCGTCAACTGCGGGGATGTATTCCTTGGGAATAACACCGCCGACAATAGCGTTAACGAACTCGTAGCCCTTTGTGGGGTTGGGGTAAACTCTGAGTTTAACATGACCGTACTGGCCCTTACCGCCGGACTGACGGGCATACTTGGTATCGACCTGTGCCTCTGTACGAATTGTTTCTTTATAAGCAACCTGAGGTTTACCGATGTTAGCTTCTACCTTAAATTCACGGAGAAGTCTGTCAACGATAATTTCAAGGTGAAGCTCACCCATACCGGCAATAATTGTTTGGCCGGTGTCCTCATCGGTGTAAGCTTTGAATGTGGGATCCTCTTCAGCCAGCTTTGAAAGAGCAATACCCATCTTCTCCTGACCGGCTTTGGTCTTGGGCTCGATGGCAACTCTGATAACAGGCTCGGGGAATTCCATAGATTCAAGGATAACGGGATGCTTCTCGTCGCAAAGAGTATCACCTGTGGTGGTATTCTTGAGACCTACAGCAGCAGCGATGTCGCCGGCGTAGCAGCAGTCGATATCCTTTCTGTCGTTAGCATGCATCTGAAGAATACGGCCGACACGCTCTCTGTTGCCTTTAACCGAGTTGTAGACAGTCTGTCCTGCCTCAATCTTACCGGAGTAAACTCTGAAGAAGCAGAGCTTACCGACAAAGGGGTCGGTAGCAATCTTAAATGCGAGAGCCGCAAAGGGCTCGTCATCAGAAGAATGACGAACGCACTCTTCCTCTGTATCCGCATCGATACCCTTAATATCGGGAACATCGGTGGGAGCGGGCATATAATCTACGATAGCGTCGAGAAGCTTCTGTACGCCCTTGTTACGGTAAGAAGTACCGCAGCATACGGGAACCATCTCGTTAGCAATTGTAGCCTTACGGATTGCAGTCTTAATCTCGTCGATAGTGAGCTCCTCGCCGCCGAAGTATTTCTCCATAAGAGCCTCGTCTGTCTCAGCAACAGACTCGATAAGCTTCTCGTGATACTCATCAGCGAGCTCCTGCATATCAGCAGGAATTTCCTCTTCTCTCATATCCTTACCGAGGTCATCGTAATAAACCTCAGCCTTCATCTCTACCAGATCAATAATACCCTTAAAGGTATCTTCGCATCCGATAGGAAGCTGGATGGGAACTGCATTACACTTGAGTCTGTCCTTCATCATCTGAACAACATGATAGAAGTCAGCACCCATAATGTCCATCTTATTAACGTATACCATTCTGGGAACGCCGTAGTTATCTGCCTGACGCCAAACGGTCTCAGACTGGGGCTCAACACCGCCCTTAGCGCAGAGAACAGTAACGCTGCCGTCGAGAACTCTCAGTGAACGCTCAACCTCAACGGTGAAGTCAACGTGACCGGGAGTGTCGATGATGTTAATTCTGTGATTTTTCCAGTAACATGTGGTAGCTGCAGAGGTGATTGTAATACCTCTCTCCTGCTCCTGAACCATCCAGTCCATGGTAGCTGCACCGTCATGTGTTTCGCCGAGCTTATGGCTGATACCGGTGTAAAACAGAATTCTTTCGGTTGTAGTAGTCTTACCGGCATCAATGTGAGCCATGATACCGATATTTCTTGTTTTTTCAAGAGATACTTGCCTAGGCATAAAATCCTCCTCTGATATACTTGCAGAATAAAATTACCATCTGTAATGTGCAAAAGCCTTGTTTGCCTCTGCCATTTTGTGTGTATCCTCGCACTTCTTGGCGGCGCCGCCGGCACCGTTTACTGCGTCGAGAATCTCAGCTGCAAGTCTCTCCTTCATTGTCTTTTCACTACGAAGGCGTGCATAGTTGGTTAACCAACGAAGACCTAATGTCTGTCTTCTCTCGGGTCTAACCTCCAAAGGTACCTGATAGGTAGAACCACCTACACGGCGGGCCTTAACCTCAAGTACAGGCATAATGTTCTCCATAGCTGCCTCGAATGTTTCGAGGGGGTCTTTACCTGTCTTTTCACTGATAATATCGAATGCACCGTAAACGATTTTCTGAGCTACGCCCTTCTTACCGTCGAGCATGATATTGTTGATCAGACGAGTAACTAATTTGGATCTGTAAATAGGATCCGGTAAAACATCGCGTTTTGCAATTGAACCTCTTCTTGGCACTTTACTTCCCTCCTTCACAATATTTGAGATATCATAGGTACTCGAAAGCGACAAACTCCCGTATGCCAACACAGAGGCTCATATATAAAGCCCTGTATTGTATACAGTGCGAAAAATCTAACTTCGCTTAATTTGTCAATTCCTTACTTACCCTTCTTCGGACGCTTTGCGCCGTACTTGGAACGTGCCTGATTACGGTTGGCAACACCCTGAGTGTCCAGTGTTCCTCTGATGATGTGGTAACGCACACCGGGGAGGTCTTTAACTCTTCCTCCGCGGATAAGAACAACTGAGTGCTCCTGCAGGTTGTGGCCTACTCCGGGGATGTAGGAACTGACTTCAATTCCGTTAGAAAGTCTTACTCTGGCGATTTTTCTGAGAGCTGAGTTAGGCTTCTTAGGTGTAGCAGTCTTAACTGCTGTGCAAACACCGCGCTTCTGAGGTGAGTTCTGGTTGATAGCTCTGTTCTTCTTAGAGTTCCAGCCCTTCAAGAGTGCAGGTGCCTTTGCCTTTTTCTCGGTGACTTCTCTTCCCTTACGAACCAACTGGTTAAAGGTAGGCATGCTTTGCTATTCCTCCTTTCTTCAAAATTCTTTATGTTTAAGAGCCCATATTATTATGTGCCCAAAAAACAACTAAATATGTTTTTATTGGTAATTCACAGAAAAAACTCAGTAAAAAAGCGGTTTATTCGCCATAATTACCAGTCGCAAAAGCCATTTTGGGGCATTATCTGACAATTACTAAATATAGCATAGTCAAGCCCGATTTGTCAACATCAATTTTGCGAATTTTATGCAAAAAAGCCTTTCCCTTTGAGGAGAAAGGCTGAGTAAAACGAAAAGTGCAAGAACGCCGAATAGCTTTCCTGTTAATCTCTGTCTTCAATTACCGGTTGCTGTTGCTTTTATAAACATACAGCTCGATATCACCGCTTGTGGTTTTTACCCTGCAAGTGTTACCGTTTATGTCTTCGTCGAAAAGCTCAAGCTCTCCGCTGACACTGCTGACATCATACCGCATTGCGTATGACAAGTGTCCCTCTACCGAACCGCTGACAGTTTCAATATCAACTCTTGCGCCTGCCTGCTTTGTGCCGAATCTGTAAAGCTCAATATCACCGCTGGTTGATTTTATCTTTGCGTCATAAGCTCCTGTTGAGGAAAGCTGAACTTCTCCGCTTGTGGTCTTCACATCAAGTGTGTCAAAGGAACCGTTACTGACGGTTATATCTCCGCTTACGGAAGAAACTAACGCTTTTTTTGAATGTCCGACGCAGTCGCTGAACACCTTACCGCTTACGGTTTTTATTTCAATTGTATCTGTAACTATAACAGCGTCGCTTCTAATATCACCGCTTGCAGTTTCCAAATAAATATCGTCTGCTTCTGCATCGCTGATGTTTATTTCACCGCTGATATTGTTTATGCTGATTCTTTCATAAACTCTCTCAGGCAAATAAACTGTGATGCTGGGTGTATCAATAAAATCAAAGTAGAAGAAGTGTTCAAACCACTGCCTGTTTTCAACTGTATCAATTACCAAGGTGTTGTCACGGATTTCCACCGTACAGTTATTTGTATCCGTTACAGAATAGGCAACCTTGCACTCGTCTGCTGATGCAACCTCGATAAACACATCGCTGTCTGCACTGTTTATCTCAACATAATCAAAATTTTCCGAGGATTCAAACAGTAAATCAGCATAGCCCCTTGATGCAAAGGAAAAGTCTCCTGCAAAGCCTAAGCCGAGGGCAACGCCTACTGTCACAAGACCTATAACCGTGAAAACCGTGCCGATAATCAATAAGACTTTCAGTCCTTTTTTCATTTTATTTATTCACCCTTTCTTCTAATAAACATAGATTTTATTCCCAAAACTGTTTTTTTGCTGAGCTTTGCAGTAAGTACGGTAAGCTTTTTGCACAGCAGGAACATAAAAATTCCAAGTCCGATTGACGCAAAGCCGCAGCCTATAAGGAAGATGCCTGTGAGGTAATCCCCCGTTGTCAGATAGCCTGCACCGCAAACAACCGCTAATGGGCCTACAAGAACAAGTGCTAAATCCACGCAGTAGAGAGTTATTACAAAAGCCCAGATTATGATGTAAAGCGCTAAAACTACGGCAATTAAAGCAAGCAGGAGCGATAGCCACAAAGGACTTCCCACGGCAATCAGCACAATCTCCCAAGCTCTGAGCCTTCTTTTGGGCTTTACCTTTTCCTTTACAAGCTTTGCAAGAGGTGTTGAGCAGAAAATCTGAGACACAATGTCATCAAGATTCCCCAGAGCCTCAACCGCTTCTTCCTCACTAAGTCCGTCCTCTACCCTATCGTCAATCATTTCGCTGTAATATTCTTTTGATTTTTCTATATCCTCTAAGGGAAATCCCGACAGTCTTTTTTCAAGTGTCTCCAAAAACTCCTGTTTATTCATTTCTATCATCCTCTCTTGTTACAAACTGATATATTGACATAATCTCTTTCCACTCCTGAGAAAACTCCTCGATTCGTGAAAGTCCCTGCTCCGTTATATGATAATACTTTCGAAGTCTGCCGTTATGCTCGGCACTTTTTACAGTTAAAAGCCCCGATGTCTCCAGCCGTCTGAGAATAGGATAGAGAGTAGATTCTGAAATCTCCATATACGGCTTCATATCCTTGATAATCCGATAGCCGTATGAGGGCTTAAATTTGATTGCCGACAGCACGCAGATATCAAGAAGTCCGCGTTTAAGCTGTATATCCATACAAATACCTCCTTTCGCATAATACTATACATCACATAGTATTATATGTCAAGAGGTATTATAAAAATTTTTACAAAAAAATCAGACCCCGCAACGCTGCGAGGTCTGATGAAATTATTAGATTACTGTTCCTCTAAGGAAGTGGGTGCCTGAGGAATGAAGTTTTCTTCAAGCTGAACATCGGTGTAACGGCGCATACCTGTACCGGCGGGAACCAGCTTACCGATGATAACATTCTCCTTAAGACCGAGAAGAGGATCAACCTTACCCTTGATAGCGGCATCGGTGAGAACTCTTGTGGTCTCCTGGAAGGAAGCAGCAGAGAGGAAGCTGTCTGTTGCAAGAGAAGCCTTGGTAATACCGAGGAGAAGCTGTGTCCACTCAGCAGGCTTCAGGCCTGTCTCGCCCTGTGCAATTCTCTTCTGAATCTGCTTATTGGCGTAGAGTACTTCGCTCTTGTCATACATCTGACCGCCTAAGAATTCAGTTGAACCGGGCTCGTCAACACGAACCTTCTTCATCATCTGACGAACGATAACCTCGATATGCTTATCGTTGATATCAACACCCTGTAAGCGGTAGGTGCTCTGTACCTCGCTGATGAGGTAATCCTGAACAGCCTGTGCACCGAGGATAGCAAGGATATCGTGAGGATTAACAGCACCGTCGGTAATCTTGTCGCCGGCCTTGATGATATCGCCCTCCTGAACCTTAACTCTGAAGCCGAAGGGAATCATATACTGCTTCTCTTCGCCGGTTTCTTTATTAAATACAACAGCATGGCGGTTGTTCTTAATTGTATCGAAGCGAACCTCACCGTCGATTTCGCTTATGATTGCAAGGCTCTTGGGCTTCCTGCTTTCAAACAGCTCTTCAACACGGGGAAGACCCTGGGTGATATCCTCTGCAGAAGCAACACCGCCGGTGTGGAAGGTTCTCATTGTAAGCTGTGTACCCGGCTCACCGATTGACTGAGCTGCGATAATACCTACAGCCTCGCCCACGGTTACAGGCTGACCGTTTGCAAGGTTGGCACCGTAGCACTTACGGCAAACTCCGTGCTTAGCGTGACAGCCGAGAATAGAGCGAATCTTGATGCTCTTTGTGCCGGAGTTGCAGATGATGTCTGCCTCTTTCTCGCCCATAAGAGTATCCTTGGAAACAAGAACATTACCGTTTTCATCGGTGAAGTCCTCCAGGAGGTATCTGCCGATAAGTCTCTCGTGCATACCCTCGATAACATGTCTGCCCGACATAATGTCGAAGATTTCCAAACCCTCGTCGGTGTTACAGTCATCCTCACGGATAATAACATCCTGAGAAACATCAACAAGACGGCGGGTAAGGTAACCGGAGTCAGCGGTACGAAGCGCTGTATCGGCAAGACCTTTACGGGCACCACGGGAAGAAATGAAGTATTCAAGAATATTCAGACCTTCGCGGTAGTTCGCACGAATGGGGATTTCAATTGTTTTACCGGATGTGTTGGCGATAAGTCCGCGCATACCGGCAAGCTGACGAATCTGGCTCATACTACCACGAGCACCTGAGTCAGCCATCATAAATATGGGATTGTAGCGGTCGAGGCCGTTCTGCAGAGCAGCAGTAACATCGTTTGTTGCCTTCTCCCAAATCTTTAGAATCTCATTGTAGCGGTCCTCTTCTGAGCGGAGACCGATCATAAACTCTTCGCGTACAGCGTCAACATCCTTTTCAGCCTGTGCCAGAATATCCTTCTTCTCAGCAGGGATAATGGCATCGCAAACCGCAACGGTGATAGCGCCTCTTGTAGAATACTTGTAGCCCTGTGCCTTGATATCGTCAAGAACAGTTGCTGTAACCTCTGTGCCGTGTACTCTGATACAAGCGTCAATGATTTTACCGAGCTGTTTCTTGCCTACAAGGAAGTCAATCTCATACTTGAAATAGTTGTCTGGGTTTGTTCTGTCAACAAAGCCCAAATCCTGAGGAATAGGCTTGTTGAAGATAATCTTACCCATAGTTGTGTCTACGATAGCGGACTTCTCAACGCCGTCAACAGCAGCGCTGCGGCGAACCTTAATCTTGGAATGAAGCTTAATTACGCCTGTGGAGTAAGCCATCATAGCCTCGTCTTCATTTCTGAAGACCTTGCCCTCACCAAGCTCTCCGTCTTTGTCGAGAGTGAGGTAATATGAACCCAGAACCATATCCTGAGTAGGAACAACAACGGGGTGACCGTCAGAGGGCTTCAACAGGTTGCCTGCGGCAAGCATAAGGAAGCGGGCCTCTGCCTGTGCCTCTGCAGAAAGAGGAACATGGACAGCCATCTGGTCTCCGTCGAAGTCGGCATTGTAAGCTGTGCATACAAGGGGATGAAGCTTAAGAGCTCTGCCCTCAACAAGAACAGGCTCAAATGCCTGAATACCCAGTCTGTGAAGTGTTGGAGCACGGTTGAGTAAAACAGGATGACCCTTAATTACAACCTCAAGAGCATCCCAAACCTCAGGCTTAGCACGCTCGACTGCCTTTCTGGCAGCCTTAATATTCTGAGCAGCCTTTGTCTCAACAAGGCGCTTCATAACAAAGGGCTTAAATAGCTCCAGAGCCATCTCCTTAGGAAGACCGCACTGGTACATCTTCAGCTCAGGGCCGACAACGATAACCGAACGGCCGGAATAGTCAACACGCTTACCGAGAAGGTTCTGGCGGAAACGGCCCTGCTTACCCTTGAGCATATCGGAAAGTGACTTAAGGGGACGGTTGTTAGGACCTGTTACGGGTCTTCCGCGGCGGCCGTTATCAATAAGAGCGTCAACAGCCTCCTGAAGCATACGCTTTTCGTTGCGGATGATGATGTCGGGAGCTTCAAGCTTTAAGAGTCTCTTCAGACGGTTGTTTCTGTTGATAACTCTGCGGTACAAATCATTCAGGTCGGAGGTTGCGAAACGACCGCCGTCAAGCTGTACCATAGGACGGATATCGGGAGGAATTACGGGTATAACATCCAAAATCATCCATTCGGGACGGTTGCCGGAGATTCTAAAGCTCTCAACAACTTCAAGTCTCTTCTGGATTCTTACCTTCTTCTGACCGGAAGCGTCCTCAAGCTGTTCCTTAAGCTCGCGGGAAAGCTCGTCAAGGTCAATCTCGCTAAGGAGCTCCTTGATAGCCTCTGCGCCCATAGCAGCCTTGAAATCGTCCTCGTACTTCTCTCTCATATCGCTGTACTCACGCTCTGTGAGGAACTGCATCTTGTAAAGGTCACGGCACTCGCCGGGATCCGTTACGATATAAAGTGCGAAGTAAAGCACCTTTTCAAGCATTCTGGGAGAAATATCCAGCATAAGGGAAATTCTTGAGGGAATACCCTTGAAGTACCAGATGTGAGATACAGGAGCGGCAAGCTCAATGTGTCCCATTCTCTCGCGTCTTACCTTTGCGCGTGTAACCTCAACACCGCAACGGTCACATACCTTGCCCTTGTAACGAATTCTCTTGTACTTTCCGCAGTGGCACTCCCAGTCCTTGGTAGGACCGAAAATAGCCTCGCAGAAAAGTCCCTCGCGCTCAGGCTTTAATGTACGGTAGTTTATAGTCTCCGGCTTCTTAACCTCGCCGTAGGACCATTCTCTGATCTGTTCAGGAGAGGCCAGACCGATTTTAATAGAATCAAAAACATTATTATCCATTAGTTAATTGCCCCTTCCTAATTAATATTCATCGCTGCCGTGGTCGTCATAGTCGCCCATATCGTCCACATCTTCGAAAATTGAATCCTCATCGAACATATTGCCCTCTTCGGAGTCCTCGTCAAGAACAAAGCCGTCCATAGTGGTCATAACCTCGTCCTCGTCAAACTGAGCATCGTCTGCAATTACGCAGAGATCCTCGTCCTCGTCAAACTTCTGCTTAAGGTCAATCTCGGCGCCCTCGCTGTCAAGCACTCTGACATCAAGAGACAGAGACTGAAGCTCCTTGATAAGAACCTTGAAGGACTCGGGAATACCGGGCATGGGAATATTCTGTCCCTTAACAATAGCCTCGTAGGTCTTAACACGGCCTGTAACATCGTCAGACTTAACTGTAAGGATTTCCTGGAGAGTATATGCTGCACCGTAAGCTTCAAGTGCCCAAACTTCCATCTCACCGAAACGCTGACCGCCGAACTGAGCCTTACCGCCCAGAGGCTGCTGAGTAACAAGTGAGTAGGGGCCTGTTGAACGGGCATGAATCTTGTCATCAACAAGGTGATGCAGCTTCAGGTAGTACATATAGCCTACTGTTACGGGATTGTCGAAGTAGTCGCCTGTTCTGCCGTCCTTAAGCCATGTCTTGCATTCGTTTGTAATACCGTGCTGTCTTAAGCACTCGCCGAAGTCAATACCCACAACATCTCTTCTGTCGGGATACTCGCCTCTGTCGGCCTTTGCCTGCATCTCTTCAAAGGCGGAGAAGATATCGCCCTCGTGAGCGCCGTCAAATACGGGAGTCATTACCTTGAAGCCGAGAGCCTTTGCTGCATAGCCAAGGTGAACCTCAAGCACCTGACCGATATTCATACGGGAAGGAACGCCCAAGGGGTTAAGAACGATATCAAGGGGAGTACCGTCAGGCAGGAAGGGCATATCCTCAACAGGGAGAATTCTGGAAACAACACCCTTGTTACCGTGGCGACCTGCCATCTTATCGCCGACGCTTATCTTTCTCTTCTGAGCAAGATAGCAGCGAACTACCTTATTAACGCCGGGCTTAAGCTCGTCGCGGCTGTTTTCTCTTGTAAATACTTTAACATCAACAACGATACCGCTCTCGCCGTGAGGCACTCTGAGGGAGGTATCTCTTACCTCTCTTGCCTTCTCACCGAAGATTGCTCTGAGGAGTCTCTCCTCAGCTGTAAGCTCAGTCTCACCCTTGGGTGTAACCTTACCTACAAGGATATCGTCTGCGTGTACCTCTGCGCCGATGTGGATAATACCGTCCTCGTCAAGGTCCTTAAGCATATCCTCGCCCACATTGGGGATATCGCGGGTAATTTCCTCGGGACCCAGCTTTGTATCACGGGCTTCGGTTTCGTACTCTTCAATATGGATAGATGTGTAGACATCATCACGAACAATTTTTTCGGAAATGAGAACAGCGTCCTCGTAGTTGTATCCCTCCCAGGTCATAAAGCCGATGAGAGCGTTTTTACCGAGAGAAATTTCACCGTTCTTAATAGCAGGACCGTCTGCAAGAACCTCGCCCTTAACAAAACGCTGACCTCTTTCAACAACGGTAATCTGGTTGAAGCAGGTGCCCTGGTTAGAGCGCAGGAACTTGATAACCTCAAAGTCCTTAATCTTGCCGGAATCGTACTGAACACGGATGTGGTCTGCGTCAGCGCTCATAACTACGCCGTCTTCCTCAGCAAGAATACAAACTCCGGAGTCTGTACCTGCTTTGTACTCCATACCTGTGCCGACGATAGGGCTTTCGGTAACCATAAGGGGAACAGCCTGACGCTGCATGTTAGAACCCATCAGAGCTCGGTTAGCGTCATCGTTCTCAAGGAAGGGAATCATAGCTGTAGCTACGGAAACAACCATTCGGGGAGAAACGTCCATATAATCGAACTGGGAAGCGTCAAGCTCAACGAACTCGTCGCGGTGTCTTCCGACAACCCTTGACTTGTTAATGAAGCGACCCTCTGAATCAAGAGGAGTGTTTGCCTGTGCAACATAGAACTCATCTTCCTGGTCTGCTGTCATATATACAACCTCGTCGGTTACTATACCCTTCTCTTTGTCAATCTTTCTGAAAGAAGCCTCAATAAAGCCGTACTCATTAATACGGGAGAAGGTTGCAAGGTAGGAGATAAGTCCGATGTTAGGACCTTCAGGAGTTTCGATAGGACACATTCTGCCGTAGTGGCTGTAATGAACATCTCGAACCTCGAAGCCTGCACGGTCACGGGAAAGACCGCCGGGGCCCAGAGCTGAAAGTCTTCTCTTGTGAGTAAGCTCAGCAAGAGGGTTGGTCTGATCCATAAACTGCGAAAGGGGGGAAGAACCGAAGAACTCCTTAATAGCAGCGGTTACGGGTCTGATATTTATAAGCGTGCTGGGAGAAAGAGTCTCAAGGTCATTAGCCTGAAGAGTCATTCTCTCGCGGATAACTCTTTCCAGACGGCTGAAGCCAATTCTGAACTGGTTTTGTAAAAGTTCGCCTACGCAGCGGATTCTTCTGTTGCCCAAGTGGTCGATATCATCGGTAACGCCGATGTGCTCGGCAAGGCAGTTCATATAGTTAACTGTTGCAAAGATATCGTCGGTAGTGATGTGGTTGGGAATAAGCTCGTCACGGCGAAGAGCAAGTGTCTCCTTAAGCTCTTCCTCAGTACGGCAGCTCTCCAAAATTTCGCAGAGTACAGGGAAGGAAACCTTCTCGTTGATACCGCACTCCTCTTTTGCGTCAAAGGAAACATAGCAGGAGATATCAACCATATTGTTGGAAATAATCTTAACGATTTTTCCGCCCTCAACGCTTACAAACGCCTCTTTAACACCTGCGTTCTCAATCTCAAGAGCCTTCTCACGGCTGACTGTATCACCGCGAAGTGCAAGGACCTCACCTGTGCGGGGATCAACAATGGGCTCTGCAAGTACTTGACCTGCAAGTCTTGATGAGATACCAAGCTTTTTGTTGTATTTGTAACGACCTACTCTGGACATATCGTAGCGTCTGGGATCAAAGAACAGATTGTTGAGGTGAATCTGTGCACTCTCTACCGTAGGAGGCTCGGAAGGTCTGAGCTTTCTGTAAACCTCCAAGAGTCCTGTCTCAACGCTGTCGGTTGTGTCCTTCTCAAGCGTAGCCTTGATGCGGTCGTCATCGCCGAACATCTCAATAATCTCAGCGTTTGTGCCGAGACCTAATGCACGAAGGAATACTGTAATCGGTATTTTGCGGTTTTTATCAATACGGACATAGAAAACATCGTTAACATCGTTTTCATATTCGAGCCATGCACCGCGGTTGGGAATAACGGTGGAGAAATAAAGTTCCTTACCTGTCTTGTCGTGCTCCATCTTGTAGTAGACACCGGGGCTTCTGACAAGTTGTGAAACAATAACTCTCTCTGCACCGTTGATAACAAAGGTACCGCTGTCGGTCATAAGGGGGAATTCTCCCATAAACACATTGGACTCTTTGATTTCACCGGTCTCCTTGTTGAGAAGTCTTGCGGTAACTCTTAAGGCAGCAGAATATGTGGCGTCTCTTTCCTTACACTCAATAACAGAGTAGTTGGGATTGTCCACATCCAGGGTGTAGTCGATGAAATCAAGAATCAGGTTGCCGGAGTAGTCGGTAATACCCGAAACATCTCTGAAAACCTCTTTGAGTCCCTCGTCCAGGAACCACTTGTAGGACTTTTTCTGCACCTCAATGAGATTTGGCATATCGATGACCTCGTCGATCTTCGAGAAGCTCACTCTCTCACTGTTGCCAAGCTTTTGAAGCTTAACATTCTCCATAGGTGTATCACTCCTTCGTTTTTATGTGGGTTGTTTTTTTGTACGTGCTTAAAAGAAAAGTTAATACAGAATCTGCAAAGGAAGAGAGAAAAATATCATAGCTTCATATAAAATCAAATAAAAATTTCTATATAGATTTCTGAGAATGAAGCGCACTGCCGGCAGCTGCAAAAGATGCCGAAAAGAAATTGTAAAAAAAGCACTTGACAACTTCTGCTGAGTGTGATATATTTTTCAATTTTTCACAATGACAAAACTGCAAAAGGGGTAAATCCCCCCATAATGGTACATCATAGTATTGTATATGTTCAAAAGTCAAATGTCAAGAGGTTTTTGCAGAAATTTGAAGTTTTTTTTGCACTTTGTTTCCCAAAAAGAAAATTTGAGTCAAATCCGCCGTTTCTCAAAGTCGTAAGAAACACCCGACTGCGTTTACCGTTTTTATTTTGCTGACTTTACATAAAAAAGCAGCTCCCCAAATGGGAAGCTGCTGAGGTAACAGTATTGAATTGAGAGATTACTTAAGTCTTTCGGCAGCGTAAGCGGTGATGTTCTTCTTTTGCTTTTCGGGACGAACCTTCTTACCCTTCATCTGCTTTGCGTATTTATAAGACTTCTGAAGCTCCTCGGACAGCATAGGAACAAACTCCTCAAGATGCTTTTCATCAATTGAGTTGAGAATTACAATCGTGATGATTGAGCGAGTGTCCATATCGCCGTTGGTGTACTGCGTGCCGAGAAGCTGAGCAAGCTTATTTTTTTCTGACTTACTTCCCTTTGCAAGAAGCTCGTTAATTCTGGGCATAACATTCTGACGGATAAAGGTAACACCTCTGAAGCTCTCGTAGCAATCCTGCTCTGCCTTGATTTCGGCCTTAAGCTCAGGAAAGAAGGTGACAAATCTCTTTGAAAGGAAGAGCGGATCAGCGTTGCCCTCGTCGCTTTTTTTCTTTTTCTTAGCCTGCTTAACCCTCTTTATGGCTGAAGCAGAGTTAAGTGTCTCGGCAAAATCGTTACCGATGCTCTCTGCCTCTTTGTTTGTGTCGGTCTCAGGGTTGAACATCCAAGTCGCCATAGACTTCCATTCGTTATCGGGGCCGTCATCGGTCATTGAGCATGAGCGAAGTACAACATGGTACTTCTCCAAATCGTAAATTACGGAATAGGCAACTGACTCACCTGTAAAGAGAGCTACCATCTCCTTGTCGGTGCTGTTTACCTTTTCGCGCTTGAAGCCCTGAGTCTTTAATACTCCGTCAACCTTGTCGCAAATTATGTCGAAGCCTTTTTTAACCATATCGTTCATAATTCATTCCTCCACAGACTGTCTCTGTTTTTATATATCGAAAAAGAAATCAATACTTTCCATGTTAACTACACTATTATACATATATATTCTCAGTTTGTCAAAGGTTTAATGACTCTATCTGCAATTTGCTTTTTACTGTGTTTTTCTGCCTTGCATATTACATATAAATATGTTAAAATACTAAGCTGATGAATTATTGACATAAATTAGGCGGTGAAGCTATGCTGACAAAGAATATGGCTATTGGCGTGTTTGACTCCGGCTTGGGTGGTCTTACTGCCGTTAAGGAGCTTATGAGCGTTTTGCCAAGCGAAGACATTGTCTACTTCGGTGACACAGGCAGAGTTCCCTACGGAAGCAGAAGCCGTGACACAATAATTAAATATGCTCAGCAGGACGCTGCCTTTTTGCTCAGAAACAATGTCAAAATTATTATTGCCGCCTGCGGTACCGTGAGCTCTGTTGCCACAGGGCTGGGTGACCTTCTGCCCGTTCCCTTTACAGGAGTAGTTGAGCCTACTGCGGCAGCGGCTGTCAAGGCTACAAGAAACGGCCGTGTGGGTGTTATAGGCACATCGGCAACAATCAACTCTCACAGCTACCAAACAAGGATTGCAGAGCTTGACTCCTCCATAGAGGTTGTGGAGCAGGACTGTCCTCTCTTTGTTCCTCTGGTTGAAAACGGCTTCACCGACCCTGATGACATAATCGTCAAAAGCGTGGTGGAAAGATACACCCATAAGCTCAAAGATGCAGAGGTTGATACAGTTATTCTCGGCTGTACCCACTATCCCATTCTTAAAGCCGCAATTCAAAATGCTCTTCCCCATATTACGCTCATAGATTCAGGCAGAGCTACCGCTCTTTTCACCGCTGAGCTTCTCAAGAAAAGTGATCTTCTTAATGACAGCAGCAATGCCGGTCAGTACAGCTTCTTTGTAAGCGACACTCCCATAAGCTTTGAAGGTCTCGCTTCGGTTTTTCTCGGCAGGGATATCAAGAACAAGGTCTCTCAGGTAGATATTGAGCAATATTAATACATAAGGACTGAAACAATGAAAGATAATTATCTCATTTCCGTTATCGGCACACAGATAATAGACGGCAGCCGTGACTCTATCGAGGTTACCACTGCGGGAGATTATCAGATAATCGGGAACAAACGGTACATCAAATATAAGGAATATGACCCCGACAACGCCGAGATTTCCTATCTCAGCACAGTTAAGGTTGAGGAGGACGGCACCGTCACCGTTATCAGAAGCGGACCTGCCGAATCCAGACTGATTCTGCAAAAAGGCAAGCGCCATCAGTGCCATTACAGCACTGCCTACGGCAGTCTGATAGTGGGGGTTTACACCGACAGCTTAGAGGACAAGCTCACACCCCGGGGCGGTACGCTGAAGGTGAGCTATGAGCTTGACTTCAACGCAGGACTTGTCAGCAAAAACGAGATTTATATAAAAGTTACAGAAAAAGAGGTAAACTAAAATGTCTATGACCACAAAAAACGCTGTTGAACAGCTGAAGGGTGCCATTGTCAAAGCCTTTGAAGCCGCTATGGAAAAGGAGCTTCTTCCCAAGGGAGAGGTTCCCGAATTTATTATTGAAGCACCTGCAAACCGTGCAAACGGCGACCTTGCCACAAATGCCGCCATGCTGGGCGCAAGAGTTTTTCGCACAGCTCCCATCAAGATTGCAAACGCTCTTGCTGAGTGCATTGAGCTTGACGGCACACTTTTTGACCGATGCGAAGCGGCAGGCGCAGGCTTTCTCAACTTCTTCTACAAGCCGGAATACTTTGCAAAGGTAGTAAGAGAGATTGAGGAAAAGGGCGACACTTACGGCAGAAGCGATTACGGTCAGGGCAAAAAATATATGGTGGAGTTTGTTTCCGCAAATCCCACAGGCCCTATGCATATGGGCAACGCACGAGGCGGTGCTTTAGGCGACTGCCTTGCATCTGTGCTTGATGCCGCCGGCTACGATGTTTTCAGAGAATTCTATGTAAACGACGCCGGCAATCAGATAGAGAAATTCGCAAACTCCTTAGAGGCAAGATATCTTCAGATTTTTGACCCCTCTATCCCCTTCCCCGAGGACGGATATCAGGGCGGCGACATCAAAGATTTAGCCGAAGAATTCAGAAGTGAAAAAGGCGACAGCTACAGAGATATGGAGTCAGAGGCAAGAAAGAAAGCCTTGGTTGACTATGCTCTGCCAAAGAACATTGCAAAGATGCAGGCTGATATGGCAAAATACCGCATCACCTACGATAAGTGGTTCTTTGAGAGCGAGCTTCATCAAAGCGGTAAGGTCAAGGCTGTTGTTGACCTGCTCACAGAAAAGGGTCTTACCTACGAAAAGGACGGCGCTCTTTGGTACAAAAACGCAGAGGTTGTTACAGAAAAGCTTCTCAGAGAAGGCAAGTCACAGGCTGAGATTGATAAGCTTGAGCTTAAAGACGACGTGCTTATCAGAGCAAACGGCAACCCTACCTACTTTGCTGCCGACATTGCATACCACAAGGATAAATTTGACCGTGGCTTTGACACCTGCATCAATGTTTGGGGCGCAGACCATCACGGCCATGTTATGAGAATGAAGGGCGCCATGGACGCAATTGGCTACAACGGCGACAAGCTTGATATCGTTCTGATGCAGCTTGTTAAGCTTCTTCAGGGCGGAGAAGTCGTCAAGATGAGCAAGCGTACCGGCAAGGCAATTCAGCTTTCCGACCTTCTTGACGAAGTTCCTGTTGACAGCACCCGCTTTATGTTCAACACCCGTGAGGCAAACACACAGATGGACTTTGACCTCGACCTTGCTGTTACTCAGGACAATCAAAACCCCGTTTACTATGTTCAGTATGCTCACGCCAGAATCTGCAGTATCTTCCGGAACTTAGAAGCTGACGGCATAACAAAGCGCGACTGCTCCGAAGAGGAGCTTCTTCTGCTTAAGGAGCCGGAGGAGTTGGAGCTTATCCATCATCTCGCTTCTTACACAGAGGAAATTGTGGCATCAGCCGTCGCTTATGACCCCACAAGAATCACTCGCTATGTTACAACTCTGGCAACGCTTTTCCACAAATTTTACAACGCTCACAGAGTAAAGTGCGGAGATGACTCTCTCACTCAGGCAAGACTTGCCCTCTGTGACTGTGTTCGAATGGTTATCAAGAATGTTCTTACAATGTTCTCCGTAACCTGTCCCGAAAAAATGTAATATTTCAAAACGCAAAAAGCAGGTGCAGTATTTTTCACTGCACCTGCTCTCTTTTTGCTATTATGATTTTAACCTCAAAAAGCAATCAGCCTTTTAAGCCTTCTTCCTGTCTCTGCATATTCTCCACTACGATGTCGTGAATTTCGCCGAGACTTGCACAGTATTTGAGAACATCCCAGGGCTCGTTGGTGTGAAAATGGATTTTAATCAAATCCTCGTCACCTACGGCAATAAGGCAATCGCCCTTGAAATTCTCTCTGATGTAGCTGTCGATTTCATCTTCATTCAAGTCCTCGCCTGCAATAAGAAGCTGTGTATCAAATTTGTACTCAAGCATTTTTATCCTCCTTTGTCCTCATTATTAAAGTATTTTTTGTAAGACAGAATAAGTATCAAAGCGCTTATTCCGCCGCCTGTACCTATGATTATAAGCCGGTAGTAGAAAGCAAGGTTTTCTATCGCTGTCAACACGCCGTAAACCACGACGGTAAGCGCCATTACTATAATGCCCAAGCCTAAAAGCGCAGAGTACTTTCCCTTGTCCTCTTCCCTAATCTTAGACGCTTTTTCGCCGTGGACTAAGTCCACTCGCTTTCCTGCCCAAACTACTATGCCGACAGCCAAGAGAAAAACTCCCATTGCAATCATAACATAGTTTATCATTTCAAATTTCACTTTTTAACCTCCCATATTCCGTTTGCAAGAGCGCCGAATTCCTCTAAGGACAACTGTTCGGGTCTTGCAAGAGGATTTATCCCCTTGCTTTCTGCCAAGCTTTGCAAGACCGCCTTGTCAAGGCCGATAGCAGACGAAAGGGAATTAATCACGGTTTTCCTGCGTTGAGAGAAGGCACCTCTTACCACCGAAAAAAACAGCTTTTCATCATTTAGCTCAAAAAGGGGTTTTTCGTGAATATCCATTCTGATAACCGCAGAGTCAACCTTGGGTGCAGGCATAAACGAACCTGCAGAAACCTTGAACAGAAGCTTCGGCGTGCTGTAAAATCTCACAGCAGCCGTAACCGCTCCGCAGGCTCTTGTGCCCATTTCTGCACATAGTCTGTCTGCCGCTTCCTTCTGTACCATAACGGTGAGTGCTTTTATGGGGAGCCTCTCCTCTAAAAGCTTCATTATTACAGGCGAGGTAATGTAGTACGGCAAATTTGCACAGACAACTACCTCCATACCCTCAAACTCTTCCTTGATAATCTCAGCAAGGGGTAACTCCATTACATCACCGCTGATTATTTTTACATTGCTGTGGTCCTGAAGCGTCACCTTAAGAATCTCAGGCAGTCTTTTGTCAAGCTCAACGGCAACTACTTTTTTTGCCACCTTGCAAAGCTCGTTTGTGAGCACGCCTATACCCGGGCCAATCTCCAGCACACCGGTGTTTTCGTCTGCACCGCAAAGCTCTGCCATTCTTGGGCAAACAGAAGGATTCACAATAAAATTCTGTCCCAAAGACTTAGAAAAGGTAAACCCCGACTCATTCATTATTCTTTTAATTTCGCCAATGTCACACAGTCTGTCCACCAAATCACCTCTTTACAGATTTCTCAGTCCCTTGGGATATTTGTTTTTAAGCATTCCCGAGCTCACCTTGCCAAATCCGGTAATAATGCCCTCCAAGGCTACACCGGTGTAGCCCTTTATGCTTTCCTCTACGGCTATTTCTTCGCCGTGGAGGAATTTTTGCGTTCTTATGTCATAAAGTTTCAGATTAACTACCTGTTTAAGGTTATTAATGTCAGACGCCATATACAGAGCGTGGGCAGGCTCAAAGTAATTTTTCTTAACCACACCTGCCAAAACGCCCGCTCTGACAACGCCTAAGCCGGAAAGCTCAGGGCAAAATTCGGGCAGAATATATACCTTATCGCCAATAAGCGAAAGCCTGTCCTCAAAATCCACAGTCTCAAATGTATCTGTAAAAAAGTCTTTTACAAAATCGGGGATTTTCTTTTGGCCGGCAGCTTTTGCCCTCAATAAGCCGCCTCGGCAACACTCTTCTTTGCCCGACTTTTTTCTGAGCTTTGCTACAAAGTGGCCCTCTCCTCCGTCCATAGGAAATATCCGGCAGGCAAGGCTGCCGAGTGTTCTTCTGCCGAATGTTTCGCCTGCGTCTGCAAGCTCAAAGTCGGGATTTTCTTTGAGGAATTTCTCTATTACTCCCTCGTTTTCTTCGTATGAAAATGTGCAGGTAGAGTAAACAAGCACACCCTCGGCTTTGAGAGCTTTCTTTGCGCTGTTTAAGATTTTGAGCTGGCGCACAGCGCAGGAGTCGGAGTGCTCCGGAGACCACTCCTCCCTTGCTTCTTTGTCACGGCGAAACATTCCCTCGCCCGAACAGGGAGCATCCACCAGCACCTTGTCAAAAAAGCCCTCTAAGGATGTGCACAGTACCTCAGGCTCACAAGAGGATACCACTCCGTTTGAAACGCCGCAGCGCTCAAGGTTGGAAACTAGAATATTGGCTCTGCTTCTTACATACTCGTTGCTCCACAGCAAACCCTCACCGCCGAGGGCAGCGGCCAGCTGAGTAGACTTACCGCCGGGAGCGGCGCACAAATCCAAAACCTTGTCCCCTTTTTGAGCGCACAGCACCGATGCCGCAGACATTGCAGACGGCTCCTGAAAATAAATCGCTCCTGCGTGGTGCAGAGGATGTTTTCCGCTTAAGGGGGTGTTTTCTTCGATATAGAAGCCTTCCTCGCAAAAGGGTGTGGGTGTCAGATTTATCCCCTCGTTCTGAAGCAGGGAAGTAAACTTCTCCACACTGCACTTGAGAGTGTTAACTCTAACACCTCTGAAGAAGGGCTTTTTGTATTCATTTTGAAAAATTACAAATTCTTCCTCTGAAAGCAGAGGCTTGATTCTCAAAAAAAATTCATTCATAGTATATTCCAAAATAAACGGCAGATAATATAGTCGAGGATAAATCCTCGCAGTATAAAGGGAGGTGCAAACAATGAACCAGAACAATAACAATAACAATAACAATCAGAACAGAAATCAGCAGAACAACAATCAGAACAACAATCAGAATAACAACCAGAATAAGAATCAGCAGAATAACAATCAGAATAACAACCAGAACAAGAATCAGAATAAGTAAATCCGCTATTCATAATGCTATCCTCCGAGGCGTTCTCTCGGAGGATAGCCGACGCTCAGTACATAAGCTATCTTCTCCGAGAAAATGCCATTATCTCTGTTTTGCCGAAAAGCTAAAAGCAAAACAGAACAGATTATTCGGCTTCTTCACACTTCTTGCTGACAGCTCTCTGACCGGTTAAACTAAAATCCCAGCTCCTCGCCGACAATGATTACCTTTATTCTATCCTTTTTGCGCTGTTGAGCAGACACTACATAGTTACAGCAGATTCTGCCTGTACCTCTGCAGCCGTCACACATAAAGGCGTCATCCTTTTGAAGGGATTTGCACTTGCCCAGAGCCTCGCAATAAGCGCCTGTGTGAAGTCTTTTTGTGTTAAGGGGCGCAGAAATCTCCTTAACTCGCTTTACTGCCTCATCAAGATTTTTGACAATCTTATTGTAACCGCAAAGCACAATAACGCTCTTTGGTCCGTAAAGAAGTGCTGCAACCCGGTTGGAGTTGCCGTCCACATTGTAAAGCTCACCCTGCTCAGTAAGAGCGTTGGTGCTCATAAGGTAGGTATCTGCAGCGAAGGATTTGACGAAAATCGCCTCTATCTCTTCACGCGTCAAGCCCTCTTTATCTCTGTCAAGGAGGTTATACTCTCCGCTTCTGAGAAGGTCTGCTACGCCTGTTTCTTTAAGTGTCGCAGAGCCGCCGCAGGCAACGGTTTCACCTTGGCACATAAGGCTTTTTACAAGAGCGAGAGCCTCCTGAGAGGTACCGCAGAAATAAGGCTTCATATTGTTTTTTTCAAGATTTTCCATTGTTTTTTCAATAACGGTCATATCAAGCTTTTTATCACAGTTCATCTTAACACATCCTTAGCTTAAAAACTACACCCTTATTATACACCAAATATTTCATAAATCAAGGTGATACAAACGGCACTCCGAGGTAGTCTGCAACGCTTTGAGACAGGTTTTTGGCAATGCCGTCGATGTTTTGTCTTATCCACTCTGCATCTGTTGGATTATCGTGGAACGCTACCTCCACCAATGCCGCAGGAGCCTTGGTCTGACGCACCTCCGCAAGGGAAGTTGTAGGTATTGTCGTAATCTTGTTCGGGTTGAAATAAAGCCCCTTGTAATTATCTGCAATAATATCTGCAAAGCGCTTGCCCCTTGTGCTTGTGGGATAATAATAAACCTGCACGCCTGTTGCACTTCCCGCTCTGTCAGCCGAGGATGCGTTGGAGTGAATTGCAAGGTGAAGGTCGTAATTCCCCGCGTTTGAGTTTCTGATGGTCTGACTCAGGGTATCCTGTGGATTGTTTCTCACAAAATCGATTCCGCTTGCTCTCAGATACGGCTCCATAGCGTCGGCAATAAGGTTCATATAGTATTCCTCGTTACCTCCGCCGTAGTAGGGGTTTGACTCCTGAAGAGACGGGCTTAAATAAATTGTGGGCATAAATCATTCTCCTAAACTAAATTGAGTATATAAAATTATACTTATCTTAAAGGTTTTTTATGCTCGGTGTTTACAAAGGAAAACTTTTGTGGTAAAATAATTAAAATAGTAATCATTCCTGTTTTGGAGGAGCTATGAGCGGACAAAATTTCAGCAGAAAACGGCAGATGATTCTTGATACAATTAATTCTACCAAAACCCACCCAAGCGCCAAATGGATTTACGACACCCTCAAAGAGGAAATACCCGATTTGAGCCTTGGTACGGTTTACCGCAATCTTGCGCTGTTTCTCAATCAGGGGCTTATAACCTCGGTGGCAAGTGTTAACGGCGAGGAGCGTTTTGACGGAGACACATCTTTGCACGCTCACTTTGTCTGCAACAAATGCAATTCGGTTTACGATATTCCTTTAAGCGATACAAGCAACTTGCTTCTCGGTGAGCAAAACGGTTTTGAGGTTCAGACTGTCTTCCTTACATATTACGGCAATTGCCGAAGCTGTACGGAAAATAAGTAAATAAATATATATATTATTAGGAGGTGTATGTATGTCTTGGGTTTGCACAGTATGCGGTTACATTCACGAAGGAGCAGAAGCTCCCGAAGAGTGCCCTATCTGCGGAGTTCCTGCAGATCAGTTTGAAAAGAAAGAGGACTAATCCTCAATGAATTCTGAAACACATATTTAACAGAACAACTCCCGTCCGATAAAACAGACGGGAGTTGTTTTTATATCTTTCAATACTTTTATCAGTTATTAATAAACCTTGAAAGAAAATCCTTGGTCTCCTGATTCTTGGGATTCCGGAGCACCTCTTCGGGTGTGCCCTGCTCGCAGATAACGCCCTTGTTCATAAACACAACCTTGTTGCTGACATCTCTTGCAAAAGACATCTCGTGCGTAACAACAAGCATTGTTGTGCCCTCGCTTGCAAGAACCTTCATTACATTCAGCACCTCACCCACCATCTCAGGATCAAGAGCTGATGTAGGCTCGTCAAAAAGGAGCACCTCAGGCTTCATAGAAAGAGCTCTTGCAATGGCAACTCTCTGCTTCTGACCGCCTGAAATCTGTCTGGGCTTTGCGTTTATGTAGGGTGCCATTCCGACCTTATCAAGGAAGTGCAGGGCAATCTCCTTAGCCTCGGCACGGCTCTTCTTCAGCACCTTGACCTGACCTACAATGCAGTTTTCCAAAACCGTCATATTGTTAAACAGGTTGAAGGACTGAAACACCATACCCACCTTTGAACGGTAGTTATTCACCCTGACCTCGCCCTTGGTAACATTCTTTCCGAGGTAGATAATATCACCGCCGGAGGGAGTCTCCAAAAGGTTGATGCAGCGCAACAGCGTAGACTTGCCGGAGCCGGAGGCTCCGATAACAGAGGTAACATCACCGCGCTCAACCGTAAAGTCAATATCAACAAGCACCTGATTTTTTCCGAAGGATTTGGATAGATGGTCTATCTTCAAAATTGTTTCTGCCATTTCATCTACCCCTCTTCTGAAGTTCAAAATCGTTCATCATCTTCTCAGCCTCAGGGCTGTGCTCATCATAGGGACTGCCCTTCCGGGGATGAGAATATGTACCTGCTGTCATTGTAAGGGAATCGGTCTGCACAAGCTCATAGCTCTTTGAGCCGTCCATCTTCTTCTCAATTGCTCTGAGAATAAAGGATGCAACAAGAGTCATTGTAAGGTAACCCACCATCTCAACCGCTGCCGACGGGAAGTAAAGATAGGTTGCACCTGTGGCTGCCCTGTGAGCTGCAAAGAATTCTGTAAAGCTTATGATAAACATAACAGAGGTATCCTTAACATTGATGATAAAGTTATTGCCTATCTGCGGCATAATGTTTCGGATAGCCTGAGGCAGTATAACATTAATCATTGTCTGGAAGTGTGTCATACCGATTGCCTTTGCGCCCTCTGTCTGACCCGGATCAATAGAGATAATACCGCCTCTGACAGATTCCGCCATATAAGCACCTGTGTTGATAGAAACAACCAGAATAGCCGCTGTCCACGCGTTGGTAAACCTCAGAGCACCGCCTGTTACATAAGGCAGGCCATAGTAGATAAACACAGCCTGAAGCACCATGGGAGTACCTCTGAACACCTCGACATAAACACGGACTATACACCTGATAACCTTGAGCAGTACTCTTTTGAAAACATTGTCTGTCTTCTGACAGGGAATGGTCTGAAGAATACCGCAGGCAAAACCTATAATACAGCCTATGACAGTTGCTATAAGGGCAAGGATCAATGTGTTTGCCATACCGCTTAAATATAAACCGCCGTAGTCCTCCAAGAGCCTTGCGATATCACTGAAAAACATATTCACCAAGACCCCTCCTTTCAGAAGTTAACTAAAAAGTCAGTTAGTAATGGGCTGACAAGCAATAGCCTCATCCATAATATCCTTAAAGTCTTCTTCGGTCATCTCAGAGAGAACTGCATTGATAGCGTCCTTGAGCTCTGTGTTGCCCTTTCTCATAGAGATACCGATGTTGATTTCGCCTTCGTCAACATCGAAGTCGTCCTCTGTACCCGTAAAGTCAAGAACCTTCATATCGGGATAAGCTGCAACTGCACCCAGTGCCGTGGGCATATCTGTGCAGATGAAGTCTACCATACCTGTCTCCAAAGCCATAAGCATAGCAGGAGCATTCTCGGTAGCTGTCTTAATATCAACGCCCTCAATCTGAGGCAGGCAGGAATCGTACCAGATTGTAGCTATCTGAGCTGTGCAGGTACCGCCTGAAAGGTCAGAAAGTCCCATTGCATCGGCAAACTTGCTGTCGCTCTTTGTAACGCAGACGATAGAAGCATAGAAGTAGGGACCTGCAAAGTCAACCTCCTGACTTCTTGCTTCGGTCATAGACTGACCTGCAATGGCAACATCAATAACACCTGTCTGAACACCGGGTACAAGTGAATCCCAGTCGGAGCGAACAATCTCAAGCTCCCAGCCGTTAGCCTCACAAATCTTCTTTGCAATCATAACATCGTAGCCGTTAGCATAGTCATTGGAATCCTTAATGGGAACAGCGCCGTTAGAGTCGTCTGTCTGAGTCCAGTTGTAGGGAGCATAAGCACACTCCATACCTACTGTGAGAACTCCGTCCTCAACGCCTGTTTTTTCTCCGCCGGAGCAAGCTGCTAAGGAAGCAAGCATAACAACCGCAAGAATGAGCGCAAAAATCTTTTTCATACATAATCACCTTTCTTCAATAAATGAATGTTTATTTTACGGTGTAAAACACCGAATAAAACAAAAAAACGGACCGCCTGAAGCGATCCACGGAAAACAAAAACGGCGATACAGTGCCGATTGTTCAATATGCCATGGATAGCTCTTCACAAACTTTTTGTGACAGTCCGACAGGTATTCCCTGCCGACCCAACGCCCAAAGGCCAAAACTCCGCTGAGCGTTTCGGTGAAATCCCCTTTCCCCTGAGCGGCGGTTTGCGCCTTGACCGATAAGCGGTCTGCCGAGGGTACTGATGTCATTCACGCCTCTATCTCTAATTTGAACAGATTATACTACCAAGCTTTTCATATGTCAACATTTTTTTGCAAACAAAGAGCGTATACCGAAATATACGCTCTCACAATACTGTTTAATTACATACAAAAATACACAAAATCAGATAACACGGATGTTGAGTGTATCGGTAGAGGAGGTGGGCACGGTTTTGTTGGAGGATATTACAATTACCACATCACCTTTTTTAACAATTCCTGTCTCAAGAGCCTTCTGCATCGCCTGCAGGGTAATCTCGTCGCTTTCCTTAAGCTCCTTGCCGTAAACTGCGGTGATGCCCCAATTGAGAGAGAGCTTTCGGCAAACCTCTTTAGAGGTTACAACAGCGATGATGTCACAGTCGGGGCGGTATCTTGCCATAGCACGGGCAACCGAGCCTGTTTTACTTTCAACAAGAATTGCTGCGGCTCCGATATGCTCGGCAATGGTTTTAGCGGCGTGGCAGATATTCTCTCTGAAGGAGGTGTCCTCAGGATTGCGGTTAAGGTAATCGCGCAGAACATGAAGCTCACGGTGACGCTCAGCCTCGGTACATATATCACAAAGTGCCGTTACGCTCTCCACAGGGTATTTGCCTGCAGCAGATTCCCCTGAAAGCATAACCGCAGAGGTACCGTCATAAACAGCATTTGCAACATCGCTTATCTCTGCCCTTGTGGGTCTGGGACAGGTTGTCATACTCTCAAGAAGCTGAGTAGCCGTAATAACGAACTTACCTGCGGTAACGCATTTTCTTATAATCGACTTCTGAATCTCAGGCAGACGGATAAACGGAATCTCAACCCCCATATCTCCTCTTGCAACCATTATGCCGTCGCTTACTCGGATAATGTTGTCGATATCGGATACGCCGCTTTGATTTTCAATCTTTGAAATAATCTCAATGTTTTCATAGCCTAAGCTATTGATAAAGTCGCGCAGAGTTGTAACATCCTCTGCCGAGCGCACAAAGGAAGCGGCAATGTAGGTTGCTCCCTGTTCAAGTCCGAATTCAAGGTCGTGTCTGTCCTGTGCGCTAACATAGGGCATATTTATGTGATAATCCGGAATGTTAAGGCTCTTGCGGTCAGAGAGCTTGCCTCCTGCCTCAACGGTGAGGATAATTCTGTCAGACTGAGTGGACTTAACCTTGGTGACAATTTTGCCGTCATCAAAGAGAATCTGTTTGCCGATAATGCCGGAATCTGCCTTGAGGATATCCACAAGGCGCGGATAGGAGATGCTGACGCCCTTATCGGTGCCTGTCTTTTCATCTTTGTAAAGCTCAAAGTCCTGACCCTTTTTAAGGGTGACAGAGCCGTTCTCAAAAAGTCCCACTCTAACCTCGGGGCCCTTTGTATCAAGCAGAATCGCAACCTCCTTGCCACATTCTTTTGAAGCCTCATTCACTACATCAATATAGCTCTTAATGTTATCGTATGTGCCGTGAGAGAGGTTAATTCTTGCTACATTCATACCTGCATCGATCATTTTAATAAGGGTTTCCTTATTGTTACAGGCAGGACCTATGGTGCATACAATTTTAGTTTTTCTCATATAATTACCTCCGCAGCGTGCAAAATAAACCCATATTATTTTTTCCTTTAATACTGATTTTATAATATCATAACAGATGGATTTTTTCAACAGGATAATCCGCATCAAACCCGATTTTGCACAAATTTTACGGTGGACAGGGCACTGACCTTCAGTTTGACATCTATCCATAAGAGAAGCAAAAAAACAGACCGCTGCGAAAACGCACGGTCTTTTTGATTGCTTATTTGATGTTTTCCAAAAGCCACCTTGCAACGGCGTCGTCATCGCAGGAATCTATGACACCTGTTGCAGCGGCTTTGAGTTCCTCTTCTGCATTTGCTACCGCATAGCACTCGTCTGCAAGCTCAAAGAGCTTTATATCGTTAAGCCCGTCGCCGAAAGCAACTATCCTGTCTGCACCCAAGAGCTTTTTCAGTTCTTCTGCGGCATTCGCCTTTGTTGCCTTTTCGGACATTACCTCCAAAAACCAATTATCGGTGTAATTATCAGGCTGAAAAAGGCAGTTGCATTTACCCTTTAGGTACTCATACACCGGCTCTATTATTTCCTTTGGCTCCATAAAAGTAAAGTAGAAAATATCCCCCTTGAGCATTCCCTCAAATCCGCCGTTTACACTAAGGCTTCTTCCGCTGTTGCTCTTTTCCCTTGTCTTTACAAACTTACCTACGCTTTGGCTTACAACCGATTTATCGTAAATAAACCGCTCTTTTCCGTCAACCACGGCATAGACAATGGGAATCTGCGAAAACTTTTCAACAGCGTTCTTTACAGCCTCAATTTCTTTTTCGCTCATATAGTGTGAAACTATTTTCCGTCTGTTTTTTGAATCCACCAGAAACGCTCCTGTGTAAACAACTATGGGCGCACTGAGGCAGAGGCCCTTTGTAACTGCCAAGGCGGTTTCGTCAGAGCGGGCTGTCGCAAAAGAGAAAAGCATCCCCTTCGCGGTAAGGGCGTTTATTGTATCCCTTGTGAAATCGCTAAGCTGAGCCTTGGCATTCAGCAAGGTTGCATCTAAATCGGTTATATATAAGGTTGCCACAATTTCACCTTCTGCTTTCCTGTATGGGTATTCGCACTCACTAAAGGGCTTATGCCAAGGAGCCTGACGCTTTCTGCTTATCCTATAAGCTCCTTGAGCTTTTCGCTTGTAAGCCTTGCGTCCGCCTTGCCTCGGCTCAACTTCATAACATTGCCGAGAAGCACCATAAACGCCTTCTCCTTGCCTGCCTTATAATCGGCAACAGCGTTTGGGTTTGACTCAATAGCCTGTCTGCAAAATTCTGCAAGGGTATCCCCGTCAACACCGCCCATATCCTCCTCGCTGATAAAGTCGGTACAGTCTTTGCCTGTATCAAGCATTTTCTCCAGGGTAGTCTTGGCAAGGCTCTTGTTTATCTTTTTGTCCTCAATAAGCTTAACAAGGTCTGCAAGCTGCTGAGGGGTTACGGAAATATCAAAGGTCTCCTTTTGAGTTTCGGTTTCCAAGCGGGAGAAAATCTGACCAATCATAAAATTAGCCACCGTCTTGGGTGTTTTGACTTCTTTAGAGGCCTCGTCAAAATATTCTGAAATTTTGCGGTACTTTGTAAGATTCAGCGCATCGCTTTCGGTTAGTGAAAGCTCCTCAATATACCGCTTTGCCTTGATGTTCGGAAGCTCCGGCAGAGCGCTCTTAATCTCTTCGATTTCTTCGTCGGTAAGAGAGATTGTAACCAAATCAGGCTCACGGAAATAGCGGTAATCGTCAGCCTCTTCTTTTGAGCGCATAGACAGGGTTTTGCCTGTGCTGTCGTCAAAGCGCAGGGTCTCCTGCACAACCTTCTCACCGTTTTCCATCAGCCTGCACTGACGCTCAAACTCATACTCCATTGCTCTGACAATATTTGTTACGGAGTTCATATTCTTTATCTCTGTGCGAGTACCGAGCTCCTTTTCTCCCACGGGGCGCACAGATATGTTGACATCACAGCGCATTGAGCCCTCCTGCATTCTGCAGTCGGAGATACCTATGTAACGCATAATCTGCTGAAGCTTCTCAACATATTCCCTTGCCTCTGAAACGGTGCGGATATCAGGCGCCGAGACGATCTCAATCAGAGGAACACCGCCTCGGTTATAGTCAACATAGATATCGCCGTCTTTGTGGATAAGCTTTCCTGCGTCTTCTTCGATGTGAATTCTCTCAATGCGGATTTTTTTGCCGTCCGATAGCTCGACAAAGCCGTTCTTGCACAGAGGTTTATCGTACTGAGAAATCTGATATGCCTTGGGCAAATCGGGATAACAGTAGTTTTTTCTGTCCATTTTGGAAATTCTGCTAATCTCGCAGTTTACGGCAAGTCCTGCCATAACGGCGTACTCTGCAGCCTTGCGGTTAAGCTTAGGTAAAACGCCGGGTAATCCGAGACAGACAGGACAGCAATGGGTGTTGGGAGCACCGCCGAATTCGGTGGTGCAGGAGCAAAAAATCTTGGTCTTTGTGCTAAGCTCAATGTGGGTTTCAAAGCCTGCTACCATTTCGTATTTCACAGTTTTACCCCCCAATCGGCAGGCTGGACAGTCCTATTTGCCTGCTCAAATTTATATGCGAAATTCAAAATCATACTTTCGCTGAACTTTTTTCCGATAAGCTGAGCGCCCACAGGCATACCCTCATCGGTTAAATCGCAAGGGAACGAAACAGCGGGAAGTCCTGCAATATTAACAGGCACGGTACAGATGTCTGCCTGGTAGGTCTCCACCGGGTCGGTAATTGCCGCACCCAGCTCAAAGGCTGCGGAGGGTGCAACGGGAGCAAGTATAACATCACAGCTTTCAAATGCCTTTTCAAAGGCTGAGACCAGAGCACCTCTGAGATTCTGAGCCTTTTTGTAGTAGGCATCATAGTAGCCCGCCGAAAGCACATAGGTGCCCAAAAGTATTCTTCTCTTAACCTCTTCACCAAAGCCCTCGGAGCGGGTTTTGCAGACCATATCGTGGACGCTGTCATAAAACTCGGTTTTGTAGCCGTAACGAATTCCGTCGTATCTGCCGAGGTTTGAAGAAGCCTCGGCGCATGCCAATATATAATAAACAGGAAGCGCATATTTGAGAACGGGCATATCAAAATAAACAACCCTTGCGCCTAAGCTCTCAAAGGTACTGATTGTCTTTTGCAAGGCTTTGAGCACCCCGGGACGAAGCCCCTCAAGGAACTCTCTTGCAACGCCGATTGTTTTTCCCTTTATACTGTTATCAAGGGCAGAAACAGTATTCCCCTTATACTCGGGTTTAGTGGTACTGTCTAAGGGATCAAAGCCTGAAATTGCATCAAAGACAACAGCTGTATCCTCAACATTTGACGCTAAAGGTCCTATCTGGTCAAGGCTTGATGCGTAGGCTATAAGTCCGTAGCGGGAAACAGCGCCGTAGGTAGGCTTAAGCCCCACAATTCCGCAGAAAGACGCAGGCTGACGGATAGAACCGCCTGTGTCTGAGCCTAAGGCGTAAACTGCAAGATTGCCTGCTACCGCAGAAGCTCCTCCGCCTGAAGAACCGCCTGCAACGCAGGCTGTATTGTGTGGGTTTCTTGCAGGAAAATAGCAGGAGTTTTCACAGGATGAGCCCATGGCAAACTCGTCCATATTGGTTTTGCCGAGGATAACAGCTCCCCTGTCTTTGAGGTTTTTCCAAACCGTCGCATCGTATATAGGCTTGTAGCCTCGCAGAATTTTCGAACAGCAGGTAGTTTCCAAATCCTTTGTGGATATATTGTCCTTAAGTGTCATGGGAATACCTGTGAGCAGATGAATATCCTCGCCCTTTGCAATTTTTCTGTCTGCTTCCTCGGCAGACGCCATTGCCCTGTCGGCAGTAACGCTTACATAAGCACCCAAGCTTGCGTTGTCTCTTTCAATGGCGCGTAAATATTCTTCTGTAAGCTCCTTACAGGAGATCTTCTTCCCGGTAAGCATGCCGTGAAGCTTTTTTATCTGTCCCATATCTTAAGCTCGCTTTCTCACAAGAAAGTAGTCCTGCGCCTTCTCGGGAGCATTTTTGAGTATCTCCTCAACATCGGTTGAGGGTAACACAGTATCGTCACGGAAGGCATTGGAGAGTCCGTTGATATTATCAAACTCACCGCCGTCAATATCGGCCTCGTTAACAGTATCTGCAAAATTGATTATCGACTGCATATCGTCTCTCAGCTTATCAAGTTCACTTTCGTGAATAAACAGCTTTGAGAGCGCGGCAATCTTCTCAATCTCCTTCTTTGTTATCATCAAAACTCCTCCGAATAGTATTATGTACAGTTTCGCTTCGTTCACTCAAAAAGCGCAAACGAAGCGAAAATAAATTACTTAATATAAAGCTTTCACTTTTACTCAACCGATTTCAGACTTTCGACCATATCAATCTTCTTGATTCTAATGTGCATTACCATATTGACAACGGCAGCAAAGAACAAAGTAAGCAGAGAAGCAAAGAGGAAGCTTTCAAAATGAAGCCCGCGGCCAAACATTACCATACTGACCTCAACGGTGTTGATAATGAAATTCAAAAGCCAGATTCCAAGCAGAAGTCCCGCCATAATTCCAACCGCGGCCAAAAGAATATTCTCTCTGTAAATATACGCAGAGGTCTCTGTGTTTTTGAAGCCTAACACCTTTAGGGTGGATATCTCTCTTTTTCTTTCGGCAATGTTAATGTTTGTAAGGTTATACAGTACCACAAAAGCAAGGGCAGCGGCGCTTACAATCATAACAATAACAACATAGTTAAGAGACTGAATCATATCGCTGAAGGTATCAACCGTGGTTGTGCTGAAGGTAATACCCAGCACATCATCTCTGCTCATATAATCATTGGCGATTTCATCCTCAGAGAGTGTATAGTCCTCTGCGGTTCTGCACATAAACATACCGTACTCAGGTGATACACCGAAGCTGTTTTCATAGGTTTTTGTATCCACAAATACATAGCCGTTTACATAGTTTTCGCAGATGCCTGAAACTTTAAGCTCGGCAGAATAATCGCCGTCTGTGACGGTTACGGTTTCTCCTACGGCAGTATCAAGAGTATTTGCAAGCTTCTCGGATATTACACAGCATCCTTCTTCAAGCTCAACAGGAGTCTGTGACTTTCTGTCTCTGAGGCTTACAATCTCCGAGTACGAGGCGATATCCTCTGCAACAGCTATGTAGGTGCTGTCGGTAACCTTCTCTTTTTCACTCTCCACGGTGATGAGCGCCTGACGGCTCAAAGCGATGCTGTCTATACGGCTGTCATCAATCAGAGCACTTCTCAAGGACTCGATATCTCCGTCGCCGTTTGCAGGCACAAGCATAACATCATAGACGAATATTTCTTCGAATTGCTTATGAACAATATCGTTTATGCTCTTCTGAAGTCCGAGTCCCGCAAAAATCAGCGCGGTACAACCTGCAACGCCGATAACCGTCATCAAAAATCTTGCCTTGTAGCGAAAGATATTTCGTGCGGTTACTTTTGCAAAAAAGCTCATTCTATTCCAAATAAAGCCCACTCTCTCAAGCAGAATTCTCTTGCCGGGCTTGGGAGCTTTGGGACGAAGCAGAGTTGCCGGCTTGAAGCGAAGAAGCGAATAGCAGGTAAATACAGCCACGCAGGAGGTGCAGACAATAGCAACAACCGTTGCCGCAATTGCGCTGACTAAGTTAAGCTTTAGGGTGAAGTCGGGTAATGAATACATAATACCGTAAGCCTTAAAGATAACCGTGGGAATTGTAAAGACTCCCAAGGCTATACCCACCAATGCGCCTACAACGGTAGCGCTGACGGAATAAATAACATATTTTGAGATTATGTCCTTACGCCTGTATCCCAAGGTTGTAAGAGCGCCGATATCAGAACGCTGTTCTTCAATAAGTCTTGACATTGTGGTAACGCACACAAGTACAGCCACAAGCAAAAAGAACACCGGAAAAACCTTGCCGACGGAATTTACCCTCTCAACATTTTCCTCGTATGAGCTGTAACCGGGGTTGTCGTCTCTGCTGTTTACATACCACTTGGGAACAGGCACAGAGTCAAGCTCTGCCTGTGCATCGCCGAGCTCTTTTTCTGCCTTTGCAAACTCTTTCTCTGCCTCTGCTTTCTTTGAGTCAAGCTCTGTCTGGGCCTCTTTGAGCTTTTGCTCTGCCGACGCTTTTGTTGCTTCAAGCTCTTTTACTCCGCTCTCGTACTGTGCTTTGGCAGAGCGTAGCTTTTCTTCTGCTTTGCTAATCTCCGAAAGGGCAAGAGCCTTTTTCTCTTCAAGCTCAGTCTTGCCCTTCTGAAGCTTTGCTTCACCATCGGCTATTTTCTTCTCTGCGGCGGTAATCTCATTTACTGCGAGGATTAACTGCTCCTTGCCATCACCGAGGAATTTATCAACACCCGTTATCAGTGAAGTCAAATTATCTATCTCCTCAAGCTTCTTCACATACTCAGGGTTATCCATTGGGTCTGTTCCCTCTGCGGCACATTGCTTCTCTATTTTATCCGCTAAGGCTTTGGCTGAGCTGAGCTGTAGCTGTGCAAGCCCCTTGTAGCCTTCTGCAAGACTTGCAAACTCCTCAATCTCCTCAACCGTCAGAGTATCTCTTCCGCCGCAGAACTCATCAAACTGCTCTCTTGTAATTCCGTAGGCGCTGAGCTCCTCATAAAGGCTCTCCTTAAGGGCGGTTTTTGCCGCGCTGAGCTCTGCCTTACCCTGCTTGAGCTCCTGCTCAGCCTGCTCAAGCTTTGCCTGTGCCGACGCAGTTTCTTTTTCAAACAAAGCGGTCTGCTTATCAAGTTCTTTGCGGCCTTTATCTATCTCGGCCTTTGCATCGGAGAGCAGAGCCTCTGCCTCGGCGATTTTTTCTGTGAGCTCCTGTCTTGAGGCGTCAATCTTCTGCTGAGCCTGAGTTATCTCTATATCTGCCTTATCTCTTTCGCTGTTAAGGGTAATATACGCTTCGTCAATACTGCTCTGAGCCGGTGTAATATTCTCAGCCTTAAAGACCTCTGTACGCTCTGTACCCACAGCCTCGACCTTTTCTTTTATCAAAGAGAGCGCGTCGTCGTATTCGTCTGAATACGGTGTGTAGCCCTTTAGTGCATCAAAGGTAAGATAAATCTCGGTGAACCTTTCAGACTTGAAATTCTCCATAGGCACAAGCATATAGGTTCTGATGCTTCCGTTGCCTACATTTGTGTAGCCTCGCTCAAAGGATATGTAAAGCGGTGAGTCCACAATACCCACTACCGTGTACTCTGTGTTAACCAGAGAATCGGAAAGCTCCTCATCCTCATAGGCTGAGACAAAGCCCACCTTTTTTCCTAACAAATCCTCGCCGTAGCTTCTGTAGCCCATAAGGATTTCGTTGTCTTTTTCGGGCATTCTGCCCTCTTTGAGTCGGGGCGTATTTATCTCTTCGCCCTCGTACTTCTCAGGTATGGCAATCAGCCTTACTACATTTGAGTTTTCCGCACCTTCCAGAACATCGCAAAAATACGAAGGCATAACAGATGTAACGCCCTCTATTTCGCATATCTCTTTAACATCTTCCTCTGAAAAACCCACAGAGGAAATAAGGCGAAAATCCATCAGATTGGTGCTGTCGTAGTATTGCTTTGCAGTGCTGTACATAGACGGAGCGGTAGAGTGGATACCCACAAGGAAGCCTACTCCCAACATAATTATGAGCATGATGGAAATAAATCTCGCCTTTGTACGGCTGATATCTCTCACTATATTTTTAATAAGCATTGGGGACATACCCATTCCCCTCCTATCTCTAAACCCTAAATTTTACCACTCGATTTCATCCACGCTTTTTGGATGCTCGTTTACTACATTGCTGACTATTTTTCCGCTTCCCATACGGATAACCCTGTCAGCCATAGGAGTTATCGCCTGATTGTGAGTAATCAGTACAACGGTTATTCCGTCCTCACGGCATTTTCTCTGAAGAAGCTTCAGTATGGTTTTTCCCGTGTTATCGTCAAGGGCTCCTGTAGGCTCATCGCAGAGAAGAAGCCTGGGTCTCTTTGCCAAAGCTCTTGCAATGGAAACTCTCTGCTGTTCACCGCCCGAAAGCTGAGAAGGAAAGTTATTAACTCTGTCTTTGAGCCCCACGCTCTCAAGAGCTTCGTCAGCGCCTATGGGATTCTTGCATATCTGGGTAGCAAGCTCGACATTTTCCTTTGCCGTCAGGTTTTGAATAAGATTATAAAACTGAAAAACAAAACCTATGTCGTAGCGGCGGTACATAACAAGCTCCTTTTCGCTTAAGTGGCTTATGTCCCTGCCGTCTACCGTAACTCTTCCCTCGGTACAGGAGTCCATCCCTCCCAGAATATTGAGCACTGTGGTCTTGCCTGCTCCCGATGAGCCTACAACGACGGTAAAGCTGCCCTCTTCAATGTCAAAGGAGATACCGTCAACTGCCTTGATGGTAACCTCGCCCATCTCATAATATTTCTTTACATCTCTGAATTCAACTAAGCTCATTATATCACCTACTGTGTAAAAATTACCTCTCGACCGAGGTCGGCTCTTTTGGTTTTACATAAACTGTGTGCTGATGGGTGTAGATAACTCTTCCCGGCGGCGAGCCCTGTGGCTTTGACACAAAGCGTATCTCTGTGAAGTCAACAGGCACCTGAGAGCTCTCTCTCGCCTTTGAGTACCATGCGCAAATTTCAGCGGCCTCAACAACAGCGGTTTCGCTTACCTCTATTCCGTCGCTTTTGATTACGGTATGTGAACCCGGAATATCCTTAGTATGAAGCCAAATATCCCTCTTGTGAGAAAGCTTCAGAGTAAGGTTATCGTTTTGCCTGTTGTTTCTTCCAACCAAAACTGTAAAGCCCTCTGAGGTCTTAAACTCTCTGGGAGGCAGCTCTGCCAAAGGCTTCTGCTTCCCCTTCTGCGCCTTGATATAGCCCTGTAAAACAAGTTCCGCACGGATACCGGAAAGCTCTCTTTCACTTTCTGCGCGGTCAATCTCATCCGCCACCGTCTCCAAATACCCAAGCTCCTCTTTACCCTTTTCAATTTGCACACGGAGAATCTTGTCTGCATTCTTTGCTTTAGCGTAATCTTTGTAGTAACGCTGGGCGTTTTGTGCAGGAGTTTTAGCAGGGTCAAGTTTTATTCTTAAAACAGAGTAGTTTTCATCGTAGAAGTTTTCAACATCCACAAATGCTGAGCCGCGCTCAATGCGGTAGAGGTTTGCCTGGAGCAAATCTCCTCTTATTCTCAGCTCCTCGCGGTTTTGAGAGCTTTCAAGCTCTGCTGTCTGAGCGTTTATTTTTCTTGATAGTCGGGCGATGCTGTTTTGAATAAGCTTACTCAGGTCTCTTGAGCGTGAGCGCATACGCTCAATACTCTCGCGCTGATGATAGTACTCATCAAGAAGCTTAGAGAAGCTTTGGAAGCTTTCTTTCTTTGCGGCAGAGCCGTACTGATTAACATCGAAAAAGGTAAAATCAAAGGGCTTTGACTCGGAATTCCTAAGCATCACAGGGGTTGCATTTTCTCCCTCTGCAAGGGCTTTGAGGTATCCGAGCTCACACTTTAGCTTTTCTTTTTCGGCTGCGGTAAGCTCGCTTATTCTTGTGTCGGTGCTGCCGCTTACCCTGTAAGCAAGCTCACGGCACACAACAGGAGAAACTCCCATAAGGGTATTTAATATGCCTTTATCCAAGGCGAGGTTTTCGTTTCTGAGAATAGCCTCTTTGAGCTCACTCTCATCACAGTTTATAAGGGCAAGCTTTCCCTGTGCCGGCGGAAGCTCGTACTTAAGTGCAGGAAGTACCAAGCGCTTTGAAGAAAGAGTCATATCTACTCGCTTCAGAGCGTCAATAATAACTCCGTCTGCATCGAGCAAAATGCAGTTGCTGTGCTTGCCCATTATCTCAACCGCAAGGGTAAGACGGGCTCTGTCGCCCAAGATATCCAGAGCGTCAAAATCCAAAAACAGAATTCGCTCTAAATCAAACTGACGCACAGATACAAGTCTTGCACCGCAGAGATACTTTCTCATAAGCATACAAAACATAGGTGCAGACTGGGGATTCTCCGCTGAATAATCGGTGAAGCTTACTCTGGGAGTATCCGCCCTTGCAGAGATAAGCAGCCGTTTGTTGCCCTCGCCGGTGTGCAAAAGAAGCACCAGCTCATCTCGGGCAGGCTGTTGTACCTGATTGACCTTTGCGCCTTTGGCAATTCTCTCAATCTCTTTGCCTATCAGTCTTAAAAAAATGCCGTCAAGTGCCACCCTTGCACCTCCTTTATCTACGGTTATCTATATGAATTTACTTGTGATATTTTCCGCCTGACATAATCTGAAAGGCTCTGTAAATCTGCTCCGAGAGCATTACTCTTGCAAGCTGATGCGGAAAGGTCATCTTTCCCATAGAGAGCTTGAAGTTACCTGCGCTCTTAACCTCTTCCGAAAGTCCGAAAGAGCCTCCGATGATAAAATCCACGGTGCTCTTGCCCTCCACCGCAACATCCGAGAGCTTTTGAGCAAGCTCCTCAGAGGAGATATTTTTGCCCTCAATGCACATTGGAACAACATAGGAATTCTTTGTAATTTTTGCAAGGATTTTTTTGCCCTCTTCCTCCAAAGCTATCTTAATCTGTGCCTGTGAGGGCTTGTCGGGAAGGCGGTATTCGTCAAGCTCAATTACAGAAAACTTGCAAAACGGCGTAAGTCGGGTGCTGTATTCTTTGACGGCGTCGCTTAAGTACTTTTCCTTTAGCTTGCCTATGCAAATTATATTCACGCTTTGCATTGATTTCCTCCCCTCGGAATACTTTTTCTGCTATTTTTATTTTTTCTATTTGCCTTTATTCTTCAGACAAACTATGACTTAACTATATCTTTACTGAATGAAAAACTTTCCTTGCTTTTTCAGAATAGCAGTGATTTTCCGTCGGGCTCCCGCGGTGCAACCCTGAGGGTAAAGTCCTCGTCAATGACCATACCTGCTTCTTTTAACGCACAGAGTGCGGTAACGAAAGCTACATCGGGAGTGTTGTTGTCACGGCTTAAGTGCCCGAGAACAAAATGCTTTACTCCCGCTTTTACAAGGTCTGGCAGCTCCTCTGCGCAAGCGACATTTGAAAGGTGTCCTTTATCTGAGAGAATCCGTCTTTTCAGAGGATAGGGATATCCTCCTGTCATCAGCATATTTACATCGTGATTTGACTCCACCACAGCCATATCGCACTCAGAGAGCGCAGTCCTTACCGACGGAAGCATAACGCCCATATCGGTTGCCACCATAGCTTTTCGGTTGTCGGCGGTTGTCACCCTGTATGCACAGCTTTCACGGGCATCGTGTGGAGTGTTAAAGCGCTCAATAAGCATATCCCCTATGCTGAGCTTTGTTTCAATAACATCTGCACAAAACCGGCTGTCCAATTTATCGCTCTCTGCAAGAGCCTGCAGCGTGCCTGAGCTTGCGTAGACATTTATGCCGTATCTTGCCGCCAAAACCTTAAGTCCTGCACAGTGGTCGGTGTGCTCGTGAGTAATAAAAATACCCCTTACATTTCGCATATCAAGACCGTTTGACTGCATAGCGGCTTCTATCTGCTTACAGCTTCTGCCTGCATCTATGAGCACGCCCTCTCCGGAGCTTCCTATGTAGTAGCTGTTACCGGCGCTTGAACTGAAAAGTGTAACGAATTTTGCCAAAGTGAATTTCCCTTTCCCCAAGGCGGACTGCTGTGCTCCGCCTATCTCTAATGAAACAAAAAAGGGGTACATCCGTACCCCCTTGGTGATTAAGCTGTAACTGAAATGTCCTCGTCGGGGACATGAACTTTTTTGATATCTGCGCCCAAAGCTCTGAGCTTATCAACAATTTCCTCGTAGCCTCGCTCAATGTAGTGCACACCCGAAACCTCGGTAACGCCGTTTGCCACAAGGCCGGCAATAATAAGCGCCGCACCTGCACGCAGGTCGGTAGCCTTGACGGGAGCGCCGTGAAGCGTCTGCCCGTCGATAATGGCAACCCTGCCCTCAACAGAGATATTGGCACCCATAAGCAGAAGCTCTCTGATATACTGATAGCGGTTGTCCCAGACATTTTCGGTAACAATGCTTGTGCCCTTGACAGTAGTCAGCAGAGCAACAAACTGCGGCTGACAGTCAGTCGGGAAACCGGGATGAGGCATTGTCTTGATATTACAGCGACCCAGATCGCGGTTGGTTGCGTCAATGACAACAGCCTCGTCATACTCCTCGACATCACAGCCGATTTCACGAAGCTTTGCGGTAATGGACTCCAAGTGCTTGGGAGTAACATTCTTAACAAGGAGCTTGCCTCTTGTAGCAGCAACGGCAGCCATATATGTGCCTGCTTCTATCTGGTCGGGGATAATTGAATATGTTATTCCGTGGAGATAATCAACTCCGCGGATTTTGATAACATCCGTACCTGCGCCGCGAATGTTTGCACCCATAGAGTTTAGGAAGTTAGCAAGGTCAACAATATGAGGCTCCTTGGCGGCGTTTTCGATAACAGTCTGACCCTCTGCCTTAACAGCGGCAAGCATCAGATTCATAGTAGTGCCCACAGAAACTGTGTCAAGGTAAATCTGAGCGCCCTGCATACGCCTGTCGCTCTTAGCCTCAACAATAGCACCGTTGATAAGCTCACACTTTGCGCCCATGGCGGTAAAACCCTTAAGGTGCTGGTCTATAGGGCGGATGCCGAAATTACAGCCTCCGGGAAGTGCAACCTTTGCGTTGTGGAATCTGCCGATGAGAGCACCCAAAAGGTAATAGGATGCACGCATACCGCGGACAGCATCGTCAACCGCACAGAAGGTGTTAATATGCCTTGGGTCAATGTCGAGAGTTGTTCTGTCAACTCTGCGCACAACAGCGCCCAGGCTCTTAAGAATATTTGCGATTAAGGTAACATCACTGATGTTAGGTATATTTTCAATACGGCAAGGCTCATCGCAAAGGATGGTGGCAGGGATAATTGCCACAGCTGCGTTTTTAGCACCGCTGACAGTTACCTCACCTGACAGCACATTGCCGCCGTTAATTATATATTTTTCCAAATCTGCACACTCCGATAATTAGAAAATCAGGGGGTTACATTATTGATGAAGAATAGTCAAATGTAATCTAAAAGAAGTATATGAAAATACTTCGCTGAAACTCAATACAAAGTGTGGAAAAATCCCTGTGTCGAAGCTTATCGCTTACAAAATTTGCTTTGTGGGTATTACACAAAAGCAAACAGGCACATTTAGTTGATTTAACCATTCACTACGAAAAAATAATAATACAGAAACGGCTTCTTGTCAACCGATATTTTGAATTGTAACACTTTTTTGGTAAACTTGTACGCAATTACTCCCACATAGAAGTAATTTAATGAAAAAATGCCAAGAGCCTATTAAATATTTGCCATATTATTACAGCGCGCCTGAAGCTACTCTCCCCAATATTTATTGTCAAGAGTTCGGTACTGCACAGCCTCTAAAACATGGTCTTGGGATATGACCTCGCAGCCCTCCATATCAGCTACGGTACGGGATATTTTCAGCACCTTGTCGTAGGCTCTTGCAGAAAGTCCCATCTTGTCAAAGGCAAGGCTGAGCGTCTCCTTTGCTTTATCGTCTACCCTGCAGGTTTTGCGAATAAACTCAGGAGTCATTCGGGCATTGCAGAAGATATCGCTTCCCTGAAACCGCTCGCTCTGAATTTGCCTTGCTCTGTTTACCCTTTTGCGTATGCTCTCGGAGGATTCCGCTCTCTCCTTTGAGCTTAGCTCTGCATACTCCACAGGCGGTACCTCAACATGAATGTCAATTCTGTCAAGCAGCGGTCCCGACACATGGCCGAGGTATTTTTTGATGCTTTTTTCACTGCAGGAGCATTTTTTCTTCGGGTGACCGTAGTAACCGCAGGGGCAGGGATTCATCGCCGCCACAAGCATAACCGAACAAGGGTAGCTCACCGTAGAATGAACTCGGGAAACCGTAACTATGCCGTCCTCTATAGGCTGTCTGAGCACCTCCAGTGCATTCCTCGAAAATTCCGGAAGCTCATCCAAAAACAGTACACCGTTATGAGCAAGGGAAATCTCGCCGGGGCGGGGTACAGAGCCTCCGCCTGAAAGTCCCGCAGCCGAAACCGTGTGGTGGGGACTTCGGAAAGGTCTCTCTGCAATAAGCGGTTGTCCCTTGGGAAGTATGCCTGCAACAGAGTGTATTTTCGAGGTGTCAATTCGCTCTTGAAAGCTGAGCACAGGCAAGATTGACGGAAGCCTTTTTGCAAGCATACTTTTGCCTGAGCCGGGAGGTCCGATAAGCAGTATATTGTGTCCGCCGGCAGCGGCAATTTCCAAAGCTCGCTTTGCCTCGTACTGACCCTTAACATCCGCAAAGTCACCTGTAGCAATCAAAGGATAATCCTCCTGTGAGGCAACAATGGGAGCTATCTGCTCCCTACCCTGCAAATGACGGATAAGCTCTGTTACATTCTTCACGGGGTAAACCTCAATGTCTTTTACAACCGCACCCTGCAAAGCTCCCTCATCGGGCACAAAGAGTCGCTTAATCCCCTTTTCCTTTGCCGTGATTGCCATGGGCAGAATTCCCCTGACGGCTCTGACCTCGCCTGTGAGTGAAAGCTCACCTATGAAAGCGCAGTCACTTAGGTCGGATCTGATTTGGTCGGTTGCCCTCAGCAAAGCCACAAAAATCGGCAAATCGTAAAGGGGTCCCTCCTTCTTAATGTCCGCAGGCGCAAGGTTGATTATCACCCTTGAAACAGGAAACCCGAAACCGCAGTTGAACATTGCCGAGCGAACTCTGTCACGGCTCTCTTTAACCGCCGTATCGGGAAGACCTACCACATCGAAGGCAGGCATACCGTTTGAAACATCGGCCTCTACCTCAACAAGACAGCCTTCAAGCCCGAAAAGTCCGACGCTGTTACATTTAGCTACCATAAAAAGCCTCCCCGTTTTGCCCTGAAACCTCTTGAAATTCCCTTGAAATTCAGAATCTCAGGCTCAGATTTTATGAGCAATTTTTATAATTCTTTACACTATTTTTTATTATACCATCAGTTTGTCTTGTTAGCTATACAAAAATCAACGGAGAAATTTAGTAAATTTGTATAATTTATAGCAAATCATTGCCAAATTTTATAAAATTTTATTGACTAATCCGATTTTATGCGATAAAATATAAGCAATTATTAATTGGTTAGCGAGGACTTATTTTGGCTGATTTTAACTCTCAGCAGAACTTAAAAACTTTAACGGACTCCGAGCTTGCCCGGCTTGTCCGTCAAGGAAGCGACTCTGCTTTTGAAGAAATCTCCAAGCGATACTCGGGAATAATTCATTCCATCGCCGCCAAGTACTCCGCCGCAGGCTTTGACCGAAGCGACTTTATGCAGGAAGGTCTCCTTGCTCTGCTGTCTGCCTGTAAATCCTTCAGCAGCGAGGGCTGTGCCAGCTTCCGCACCTATACCGCTTTGTGTATCAGCCGTCGGTTTATGTCCGTCATTCGCAAGGCACACGCCAAAGGAGCTATCCCCGACGATACTCTCATTTCTTATGACGACATAGAAATCTCTGACCAAAACACCCAGAACCCCGAAACTCTCTTTATTGAGAAAGAATCTTCAATCGGGCTTCAAAACACAATTCGCCAAAAGCTCTCACCGCTGGAGCTTGAGGTGCTCAGGCTTTATCTGCAGGGCCTTTCTTACGCAGATATTTCCGAGCTTCTCGGCAAAAGCTCCAAATCCGTTGACAATGCCTTGCAGCGAATTCGCAGAAAGCTTATAAGCCCCTGAGTTTATTCTGAGCTTATTCGTATCTGTACCTAACTATGCTATATGTCCCTCTGTTTTTACAGTCGGCGGCGCGACTCCGCCAAGGGATAAATTTATTATATTTTCCAAAGCGAGGTAAAATCTCATGTACGAAGACAAGACACTCATTTGCAAGGATTGTGGCGAGGAATTTATCTTCTCCGCAGGCGAGCAGGAATTCTACGCTGAAAAAGGCTTTACAAATGAGCCCCTGCGTTGCAAGGCTTGCAGAACAGCACGCAAGAACGCCGGCAGACCTCAGAGAGAGCGCTCTGCAATTATCTGTGCAGATTGCGGCAAAGAGGATTCCGTTCCCTTTACTCCTATGGAGGGCAAGGACTACTATTGCAGAGAATGCTTTGCAAAGAGAAACGCAGGTACAGACGCAGAATAATTCTTCGGACATAGATTCGATTATATTTTGTGAAACAAGCACCTTGGATTATCCGAGGTGCTTTCTGTTTTGTTTTACAAAGTTTTCTTCTTCTGTGCTTTATTTTGGAAAATTCGCCGAAAAAAGTATGGAAATTATCTCTCTTTAGTGGTATACTTAAAATAAGATATCTATTCAATGTAAATCAATCTTATTTTGGAGGAGTATTTTATGACTATTTCTAAGAATTCAATTATCGGCGATGTTCTGGATATGTACCCCGATACAGCACCTCTTTTCCTTGAGATGGGTATGCACTGTCTCGGTTGCCCCGCTTCAAGAGGCGAAACCATTGAAGAGGCTTGTCAGGTACACGGCGCAGACGCAGACGCACTTGTAGAAAAGCTCATCAAAACAGTCAATGCCTGAGAGCAAAAAGCTTTTTTCACTTGACAACAGGCTGTCCCTCTGCGCTTCACTTTGCCGCGAGGGAGTAAGGCTTGCAGATATAGGTACAGACCATGCCTACCTTCCTGTGTATCTTACAGTCACAGGGAAGGTTTTTTCTGCCATTGCCGCCGACATCAATCCTCTTCCCCTTGAAAAGGGAAAGGCTACTGTCAGGAAATTCGGCGCAGAATCCAAGGTAACAACACGGCTCTGCCCCGGACTTGACTCAATCTCACCCGATGAGGTTGACGACATTGTTATTGCCGGTATGGGCGGAGAAACAATTATATCTATCATTGACAATGCGCCTTGGCTGAAAGACAGTCAAAAGCGGCTTATTCTTCAGCCTATGAGCAAGCAAGAGCTTCTTATTGAATACCTCTGCAAAAACGGTTTTGAGATTATCTGCCAAAAAACCTGCGAGGCTGACAGGAAGATTTACACCGCCATGGCGGTTAGCTTTTCGGGCAAGGCCGTCCCTTTTGACGAAAGCTTTACATACACAGGAAAGCTTGACTTCAAAAGAAGCGATACCGACAGGCGATACATTGAAAAACAAATCAAAGCTCTCAGAAAGAAAGCAAACGCCGACCCTCACTTCGGAGAATTGGCAAACAGGCTTTCGGAAAGGCTGGGTGAGCAATGACAACCGTTAAAGACATTTTGGATTTTACCGAAACCTTCGCACCCCTTTGCACCTGTGCAGAGTGGGACAACAGCGGTCTGCTTGCAGGCGATGAAAACGCCGAGGTAAGCTGTGCGGTTTTAGCTCTTGATATCACAAAGGAGGTTGTGGAGGAAGCAGAGGATTTAGGCGCTGAGCTGATTATCAGCCATCACCCTGTTATTTTCTCCCCTCTTAAGTCACTTTCATCGGACTCTGTCCCCTACCTTCTTGCAAAGTCCGGAATATCTGCTCTTTGTCTGCACACAAATCTTGATGCTTCTTCGGACAACGCAGGAGTCAATATGAGCCTTGCAAGGGCGCTTGCCCTTAAGGAGATAACTCTTTATCCCGAGGAGTATTTTGCGCTTGGAAAACTCAGCGAAGAAACCACCGTCAGAGCCTTTGCAAAAAGCGCAAAGAGTGCCCTCGGCTCACCTCACATAAGCTTCACCGACGGTGACAGAAAAATAAAAACCGTTGCGGTCAGCTCGGGTGCCGGCGGCAGTATATATGAAACCGCAAAAGCAGAGGGCGCAGACGCCCTTTTAACAGGCGAAGCAAAGCACCACGAATACTTAGAGGCTTGTGCTCACGGCATTGCCCTTATTACGGCAGGGCATTTCCACACAGAAGATGTTGCTATTGTGCCTCTCAAGGAAAAACTCTCTGAGCATTTCCCCGGCATAAGCTTTCACAAATCGGCGAAACACACCTGGGTGGCAGAGGAAATCTGACCTAATTTATACTATGTTTTTCAAGGCTCGGCGAAAAAATCGCCGGCCTTTATTTTTTCTTGCAAAAGTGAACCGAAAATAAAAAATCGGTAACAGCAATGTCACAGCTTTACCGTTATGAAATAAACTTTGTAAATATTGTAAAAACAAACTAAATATTTATTGAAAAAACATTGCAAACATCACTATATTTTGATATAATATTTACTGATTAATGATAAGTATTGTGTTTTTTATGTTTTTAGTATATTTTGGAGAAAAATATGAGGATTCGAAAAAAGAAATGGGCAGTTCCCGAGCTTCAGGCTTGTGAATTCTTTATTGATAATCCTGCAGCCCTTCGCTCAAAATGGCAGGAAGCCTTTGGCAACAGCAATCCCATCGAGCTTGAGGTAGGCTGCGGCAAGGGTACCTTTGTTGCAAAAAAGGCTCTGCAAAATCCGGACAGAAATTTCATTGCTGTAGATATTAAAAGCGATATGCTCGGTGTTGCCAGAAGAAACATTGTCAAGGTCTTCGGTGAAGCTGAAACGGAATGTAAAAATATTCGTCTCACTGCCTACAATGTAGACAAGATATCCGACATTATAAGCCCCGAGGACAAAATCTCACGGCTCTATATAAACTTTTGCAACCCTTGGCCCAGAGGCAAACACCACAAGCGCCGTCTCACCCACCCCACAAAGCTTGTGCAGTATAAGGAGCTTCTGAGCTTTGGCAGCGAGGTTCACTTCAAAACCGACAACGACGAGCTTTTTGAGGACAGCATTGGCTACTTTAATGACTCCGGCTTTGAAATCACCTACATCACAAGGGATTTACACCACAGCGATGTTAAAGACAACATTGTCACAGAGCACGAAAAGATGTTCTCCGAGGAGGGCATCCTAATCAAATACTTAGTCGCAAAAATTAACTGATACATTATTTGAGAAAGGACGGTAACGATGAAAAACAAAATACTGATTCTGCTCCTTACCGTCTTAATGGCGGTTACTCTCAGCGGATGCGACTCCATAACTCTCAATGTTTCCGAGCTTATGCACCCGCCTAAGGCAACAGGTGAAAATGCCGCGATTCAGGAGCTTATTGACTCTTACGCAGGCAAGGGATACACACTTAAGTACCCTCAAAACGGAACTCACCGCTCAGCCATAACCTCGTTTGATATTGACGCAGACAACACCGATGAGGCCGTTGCCTTTTATCTGCCGGCAGGAGAAGCTCAGACCGTTCACATCATAATTATGGACACGGTTGACGGTGACTGGGTAGTCATCGGCGACCATCCCAGCAAGAGCAGTACTGTTGACAGACTTATGTTCACGGACCTTGACGGCGACGGCATCTCTGAAATCACCGTAGGCTGGAGTACATATAACGCCCTTGTAAACGACCTCTCAGTTTACCTTGTTAACGGAAGCGAAAGCCAAGAGGTTACCTCTGCAAGCACCTACTCAAATATTCTTCAGGGTGACTTCAGAGAACAGGGCAAGGAGGAGCTTCTGCTTATCTCGCTTTACACAGCCGACAGACCTGCCTCCGCTTCACTTGTAACCCTCAATGACACAAAAAACAGCATTTACTCCATTGCGGAAACCGACTTTGACGGCGATGTAATTTCACTTGCTAAGGTTCAGACAGGTGAGGTTTTCTACTCACAGTTCGGCGCTGTTATTGACGGCGTTAACGCTTCAGGCACCTACAACACACAGATTTTCTATTACAGCGGTTACTACGATTCTCTTGTGCGAGTAAGCTTCACAGGAGACGCTCCCGACAATCAGGCTGTTCGCAACTACGCTGTTCTCAGCGAGGATATCGACGGAGACGGTATTATAGAAATCCCGAATGCCTTTAAGATGAACATTGACCAGACTCAAACCGACGCAGTACCTGCCGCCTTGGTGTATTGGTGTGAATACACAGCAGACGGCTCACTTGAGATTAATACAAAGGCTGCCACGAGTCTTGTTTACGGCTTCTACTTCTTCGTTCCCGACAGCTGGGAGGGAAAATTCACAGCCTATGTAAACTACTCCACCAACGAGGTAATCTTCTACGAGTGGGATGACAGGCTCGGTCCTCAGGATGTTCTGCTTGTAATCAAGATGTTCACAGATAAAAGCTGGAATGACGGAGTCTCGGCAAAGGGCTACACAGAGCTTACCAAAAACGACTCCTATGTTTACTCCTTTATGACACCGCCGGTAAACAACGATTTGCTTCTTACCAACGAACAGGTACAAGCTTCGTTCCGGCTTATTGATAAATAATTACCGCTCAACCGACAAATAATTCAACTTAAATATACGAAAAGAGACGGAGGTACAAAAATGAAAAAGATACTTGTTTGCGAGGACGAGGCTGCTATCCGCGATTTTGTTGTTATCAATCTTCGCCGTGCGGGCTATGAGGTTGTTGAGGCAGACTGCGGAGAGGCAGGTCTGCAAAAATATGAGGAGCAAGGCGGTGACTTTGATGTTGCTATCCTTGACATTATGATGCCCGGTATGGACGGCTTGCAGGTATGCAAGGAGCTGAGAAACAAAAACGGCAGTATCGGAATTATTATGCTCTCCGCAAGAACACAGGAGATGGACAAGGTAACAGGTCTTATGCTGGGCGCTGAC
>JBJEOT010000057.1:0-23915 GCA_051880855.1 Ruminococcus sp. | reverse complement strand
AACACCCCACTCGTGGATATTCCTATCTGCACAATCCTCCAAGACCTGAAGGGCAATATGACGGATTTCGTCGAACAAAGGCTCGCTTTCTTTAACATAAACAAAGCCTCTTGATACAATATCGGGACCGCTGATAACATGACCGTCGTACACATCAAGTGATGCAACAACGATAATAAGACCGTCCTGACCTAAATGCTTTCTGTCTCTTAAGACAATGCTTCCAACATCACCGACGCCAAGACCGTCAACAAAGACCTTGCCTGCGGGTACATTTCCGATTTCTTTGATATAATTATCGGTTATTTCAACATTCTTACCGATATCGCCGATGTAGACATTTTCCTTGGGCATACCCATAGACACAGCAATTGAGCCTGAAGCTCTGAGATGCTTTTGCTCGCCGTGTACGGGAATGAAATACTTAGGCTTGGTAAGGCACTGTATAATCTTAAGCTCCTCCTGGCGTGCATGGCCCGAAACATGAACCTCATACATAGATTCATAAATAACCTCACAGCCTCGCTTTAAGAGCTCGTCAACAATATTGCCTACATTCTTCTCGTTGCCGGGAATGGGATTTGCGGAAATAATAATGCAGTCTCCCTCGCCTACCGACACCTTGCGGTGGTCTGAGTAAGCCATTCTTGAAAGAGCCGACATAGGCTCACCCTGACTGCCTGTGGTAATGAGCACTATCTGCTCAGGGCTGTACCGGGAAAGCATATCAATATCAATGAGAAGTCCCTCCGGCACATCAAGATAACCCAGCTCGCGGGCAACAGACATATAGTTGACCATACTCCTGCCGGAGAAAGCTACCTTCCTGCCGTACTTGTGGGCACAGTTGATAATCTGCTGTACTCTGCCGATATTTGAAGCAAAGGTAGCGATGATGATACGCTTCTTCTCTGCGCTCTTGAAAAGGCTGTCGAAGCTTTGAGAAACCGTTTGCTCCGTGGGAGTGTTGCCCGGACGGGAGGCGTTGGTGCTGTCTGCCAAAAGGCACAGCACTCCCTCGCTGCCAAGGCGCGCAAAGGCGCTCAGGTCGATAGGCTCACCCCAGGTGGGAGTGTAGTCAACCTTGAAGTCACCTGTATGCACAACAGTACCTCCCGGAGTATGGAAAGCAACTGCTACTGCATCGGGAATTGAGTGATTAACACGAATAAACTCAACATCGAAGCATCCGAGCTTAATGGTATCTCCTGCCTTAACCTCAATCAACTCGGCAGGCTTCGGCAAACTGTGCTCACGAAGCTTGTTGCCTATAATTCCGTTTGTTAAAGCGGTGGAATATATAGGCACATTAACACTGCCCAAAAGGTAAGGAAGTCCGCCTATGTGGTCCTCGTGGGCATGAGTAATAACAATGCCTTTAATTTTATCCTTGTTCTCAATAACATAGGAGAAATCGGGAATTACCAAATCGACTCCCAGCATATCTCCGTCGGGAAATGCCATTCCGCAGTCGAGAAGCACCATATCGCCCATACACTCAAAGAGGGTTATATTCTTTCCGATCTCGTTGAGTCCGCCTAAAAAAGCGATTCTTACAGGCGGCTTCTCTGCCGCCGCTTGAGGCTTTCTCTTGGGCTTTGAACCCTTTTTGTACTGGGTACGGCGAGGTGCGCCGGATGTCTTGTTGCTGTTTGAAAAGCTCTTTTCGGGAGTGTTCTTCGGCTTCTCCTGAGCGTCTGCATCAAGAAGTGCGTTATTGATAACTGCCGGTTTTTTCTTAGCTGTTTTTCCTGTCTTTGCAGGAGTTTTGGTATTTTGAGATGCATTCTTATGCGAACTTGATTTTTGCTTATTCTGTTTGGAATATGCGAAATTTTGACTCACTATTCGTCCTCCGTTTCTGATTGATTATCCGCCTTTAATGTTTTTGAAAGGGGAATTATGTAAAGATAAAAAATTATATAGTCAGCGCTTGCCTGCGCAAACAAGTCTAGGCAATTTATTCTTCGTTTCTTTAGAAAAAGGTATATGTACCTAACATAATTAATCACTTTATTTTACCCTTTTAGAGCTTAAGTGTCAAGGCAAGAAAGGAAATATAAAGGAAAAAATATAAGGTAATAATAACAGTAATAATATTATTGACTTGTGCTTCACAGAATATTAACACAAAACCTGCTAAAAAATATCAATAAAGGTTGCAAATGGATTTTTCAGTGATATAATATAGGATGGTAATATAGGAGCAGTGAGTTATTCATCTGTGACTGTGTTATTAATTCAGCGCTCTGATATCAGGCTTGGCACAAAGGAGGTTTCGGCTTTGAAGCAGGTGGAGATTTTTACTGACGGCGCTTGCAGCGGCAATCCGGGTCCCGGCGGCTGGGGAGCTATACTTCGCTACAAGGAAACCGAAAAAGAAATCTCGGGCGGAGAGGCTAACACCACCAACAACCGTATGGAGCTTATGGCTGTTATCAGCGCATTGGAGCTGCTCAAAGAACCCTGTGAGGTTACGCTTTATTCTGACTCTCAGTATGTGTGCAATGCGCTTGTCCGCGGTTGGGCAAAGAATTGGCAGAAAAACGGCTGGATGCGTAACCGCAAGGAACCTGCGCTGAATCCCGACCTATGGGAGCGGCTGCTTGCCTTGTACGATAAACACAAGGTAAATATCGTATGGGTCAGAGGACACGCAGGACACCCCGAAAACGAACGCTGTGACCGTTTGGCTGTGGCTCAATCACAAAGGTTTATGAGCTGAGCAGATACATCAATTTTAATTCCTAAGGAGAATCATATATGCAGATTTATGCAGACAACGCGGCAACAACCGCCTTGTCACCTAAGGTATTGGAGGCTATGACTCCCTACCTTACCGAGATTTACGGCAACCCCTCAAGCCTTTACAGAATCGGCGCTGAGGCAAAGGAGGCCGTTGAAAATTCAAGAGCAAATATTGCCAAGCTCATCGGTGCAAAGTCACCTAATGAGATTTTCTTTACCTCAGGAGGCTCTGAGGCAGACAACTGGGCTATTAAGGGTGTTTGCCGTGTTCTTAAAGAAAAGGGTAAAAACCACATCATCACCTCTAAGTTTGAGCACCACGCCGTGCTTCACACCTGCGAAGCAATGAAGAAAGAGGGTTTTGAGGTAACCTACCTTGAGGTTTACTCCGACGGTTTAGTTAAGCCTGAGGATGTTAAAAAGGCTATCAGACCCGAAACTGCCCTTGTTACAATTATGTATGCAAACAACGAAATAGGCACAATTCAGCCTATCGCCGAAATAGGAAAGATTTGCCGTGAGGCAGGGGTGCTTTTCCACACAGACGCTGTTCAGGCAATGGGAAACATTCCCATTGATGTTGAGAAGGACAATATTGATCTTCTCTCGCTCACAGGCCACAAGTTCCACGGTCCCAAGGGCTGCGGTGCTCTCTATATCAGGCGCGGAGTAAGGTTACAAAACCTCATCGACGGCGGTGCTCAGGAGCGCTCCCGCAGAGCCGGCACCGAGAATGTAGCAGGCATTGTAGGACTCTCAAAGGCTTTGGAGCTTGCAATCTCTACTATGGATGAAAGAGCGGACAGGCTCTCTAAAATGAGAGACAGGCTCATTGACGGTCTGCTTAAGATTGAGCGTTCAAGAGTTAACGGAAGCCGTGAGCACAGGCTCCCCGGCAACGTTAATATGTGCTTTGAGGGAATTGAGGGTGAAAGTCTTTTGCTCAGACTCGACTTGGCAGGCGTCAGCGCTTCCTCAGGCTCTGCCTGTACTTCGGGCAGTCTTGACCCAAGCCATGTGCTCCTCTCTTTAGGTCTTCCTCATGAGATTGCTCACGGAAGTCTCAGACTCTCTTTCTCTGATGACAACACAGAAGAAGAGATTGATTATCTCTTGAAGGTAATTCCCGAAATTGTTAATTATCTCAGAAGCTTCTCTCCCCTGTGGGACAAAATTACAAGCGGAAAGGAATAACATAATTATGGCATATTCAGAAAAGGTTATGGACCATTTCTCCAATCCTCGCAATGTCGGCGAAATTCCCGATGCTGACGGTGTTGGTGAGGTTGGTAACTCCAAGTGCGGAGATATTATGAGAATGTATATCAAGGTCGAAGGCAATGTCATCACTGACTGTAAATTCAAGACCTTCGGCTGCGGTGCCGCTATTGCAACAAGCTCTATGGCAACCGAGCTCATTAAGGGCAAGACTATTGACGAAGCTCTAAAGCTTACCAACAAGGCAGTTATGGAGGCTCTTGACGGACTTCCCCCTGTGAAGGTGCACTGCTCTGTGCTTGCCGAGCAGGCAATCAAAGCTGCTCTTTCAGATTACTACACTCGCCTTGGCATCGACCCGCTCCCCATTGTAGGTGCAATCGAGCAATGCGATCACGAACACGGCTGTGGCTGTGAAAGCTGCGGCTAAGCATCTGCAAAGCAAATCAAAATCAACTTAATAAGCTGACAAAGCCCTGCTGTGATTGAATTTTCACCGCAGGGTTTTGTGTTTTTAGTGTATATATACTGACATAGAGATATAGCCGGACACTCAAAACTGCGTCCGGTACAAAAAGCCTCACCGTTTTAAGCCATACTTACTTATATATTAAGAGACTGTCACACAGGGTAAGTATTATGCGCTCGAATCCACAAACCACTTGTTATCCTCAAGAAAGAGATACTTATCCTGACCGGCGATGCGACAGCTGTAACGGATTCCTGCACCGCCTGCCTTTAAGGAAGCGGCGTAACGGATATCCAGAATCCTGTCTATATTAAAGTTTCTGCCGTCCTGCCAATGGATAGTTATGGGTAAAAGGTTTCCGTCGGCATCAAAGCGTGCCGTAACCGAAACATACTGCTTCACTTATATCGCTCCTTTTTCTGAATTAAATTTATACTCAGGCGAAAAATCCCACAGGGTGAACAATGTGCTCCTCTTTGGTAGAAAATCCCGAAAGCTCCCTGTCCTTCAGCATATTTGCAGGACGCACACAGAAGCTTCCGAAACGCTTTTTGAGAATATCCGTAGAGCGGTCAAGCTCCTCTTGACGCCGGCGCTTTTTTTCATCGGTAAATATAGAAATCTGCTCAGGCTCTGAAGAAAATATAAAATCAGAAAGCGTCACACCTATGCTTCGCACAGGCTTGCCGAAGGTGTAATTCTCCTTAAAAAGCTTTACCGCGATTTCTCTTACCTCTTGTGTGACATTGGTACTGCGAGAAAGCTTTTCCTGGCGGTTTATGATATACAGGTCTTTGTCCCGGATATTGACGGAAACGGTCTTTGCCGAAAGACCTTGCTCCCTTGCACGGCGGCAAACGCTGTCGCAGAGTACGCCGAGAACGATTTTGATATCCTCAAGATTTCTCATATCCCGTGAGGGCGTTGTGGAATTACCGATAGACTTAGGCAAATTCTTAAAGCCCAAAGGCTTTACAGGCGACGAATCCAAGCCGTTTGCAAAGGTGTGCAAGGTTGTACCGCATTTGCCCAAACGAGAGCGAAGCACCTCCACAGGCTCACCGGCAATATCACCTATTGTGTGAATCCCCAGGGTAAGAAGGGTTTTCTTGGTAGCTCTGCCCACACCCAAAAGGCACTCCGCCGGTAAAGGATAAACCACATCTCTGAAATTGTCAGGGCTGATCAGGGTAACCGCATCAGGCTTTTTGTAGTCACTGCCAAGCTTTGCAAAAATTTTATTAAAGCTTACGCCGATGCTGACGGTGATGCCAAGCTCGTACTTTACCCTACGGCGGATTTCCTCTGCAAGCTTTACGCCGTCCTCAAAGCTTCTGACGCTTGCTGTTACATCAATCCAGGATTCATCAAGGCCAAAAGGCTCGATAAGGTCGGAATAATCGGAATAAATTCGGCTTGCCATTTTAGAAAAACGCAGATAGCGGTCATAATGAGCCTCGGCTATATAGAGGTCGGGGCATTTTTGCTGTGCCTGCCAGATAGCCTCGCCTGTTTTAACATTGTACTTTTTTGCAATCTCGTTTTTGGCAAGGATTATGCCGTGGCGTTTATCGGCGTCACCGCAGACTGCCACAGGCTTTGAGCGTATATCGGGATTGTAAAGGCACTCTACACTTGCAAAAAAGCCGTTGCAATCGCTGTGAAGTATTATTCGCATACTAAGGACTTCTTTCTTTTCTGAATGCTTCATATATTCATTAGAACATCTGTTCTTGTTATTTGTATTATAGAACACTTGTTCGATAATGTCAAGGGGATTTTATCTCTATTTTTCGTATCAACCACTTGATTTCGGGCATAAAAATACCGAGTGTCGGAAAACACTCGGCGTTATTTATCAATATTCAGTTGCGCTTTTCAGCTTTGAAACAGTTTGAGCTGAAAAGATTTTACGCTGAAATCAGATTTCAAGAAGTGCCTCAGCGGATTTCTCGATATTTGCCATAATAGTCAAGGCGTCGTCCTTGTCCTTGCCAACAGAGGTAAGGTAAAGCTTAATCTTAGGCTCTGTACCGCTGGGACGGACAATAGCCGCATTACCGCCCTCTAAAGCATAAGAGAGAACATTGGAGCGAGGCAGGTCGATTGTCTCGGTCTTGCCTGTCTCCTTGTCAATTGACACGCTCTGCTGATAATCGCTGACACCTACTACCTTGTAGCCTGCAAGCTCCGTGGGGGCGTTCTCTCTGAGAGATGTCATAATATCACTCATCTTCTTCATACCCTCTGCGCCTTCAAAGTAGAAATTGAGAGTTTTATTGTAATAGTAACCGTACTCATGATAGAGAGAATCCAAAACACGGCAGAGAGTCTTGCCCTGCTTCTTGTAATAAGCGGTCATCTCGGCAATGAGCATAGATGCAACAACCGCGTCCTTATCGCGGACATAGGTGCCTGCAAGGTAGCCGGAGCTCTCTTCAAAGCCGAAGATAAAGCGATCCTCTTCACCTTTTTCTTCAAGGCCCAAGATAACCTCACCGATATACTTAAAGCCTGTCAGAACATCCTTGAGAGCACAGCCGTAGTGCTCACAAATTCTTGTTACAAGCTTAGTGGAAACAATAGTCTTTACAATTACGGGATTCTCAGGAAGCGTGCCCTTTTCAAGTCTGCACTTGAGGATATAATCGGCAAGCATAATACCTACCTCGTTACCTGTGATAAGGCGGTAGCTGCCGTCAGAATCAGGTGCGGCAATACCAACTCTGTCTGCGTCGGGGTCGGTTGCAAGAAGCACATCTGCCCCAGTCTCCGAAGCAAGCTTCAGACCGTACTCCATAGCCTCTGCAAGCTCGGGATTGGGGAAAGAACAGGTTGTGAAGTTGCCGTCCGGAAGCTCCTGTTCCTTAACAACTGCCACATTCTCAACGCCGATTTCGGCAAGTGCACGGCGGACAAGCTTGTTACCTGTGCCGTTTAAGGGAGTGTATGCAACTGTAACACCGGAGTCTTTGCAAACGCCGGGGTTAATCTGCTGTTTTAATACTTCTGAGAGATACTCTGTATAAACGCTGTCATCGACATACTCTACCATGCCCTTCTCTGCTGCCTCATCAAGGTCGCAAAGCTTGACTCCTGTGAACATATCAATACTGCAAATTTCCTTATAAACCGCGCTTGCAGAAGCGTCTGTCATCTGACAGCCGTCCTCACCGTAGGCTTTATAGCCGTTATACACAGCGGGATTATGGCTTGCGGTAATCATAATACCTGCCCGGCACTTGAAATGACGGACAAGGTAGCTGAGCACAGGTGTAGGCTCAAGCTCCTTAGTGATATAAACCTTAATGCCGTTGGCAGCCAGAACTCTTGCTGCCTCTTGCATAAAGAGAGAAGCGTTGATACGGCTGTCGTGAGAAATAGCGACAGAACCGCCTCCCTGCTTGTTAACATAGTTTGCAAGTCCCTGTGTAGCCTGACGGACTACATAGATATTCATTCTGTTAGTACCTGCGCCAAGCACACCTCTGAGTCCTGCTGTACCAAACTCAAGTTGTCTGTAAAAGCGGTCGTGAATTTTCTCTTCGTCACCGCTGATTGCAACAAGCTCACTTGTAAGCTCGGCGTCATCTGTTGCGTTTTTCAACCATTCGTTGTAAAGATCAAAATAATTCATAAATTAACCTCATATATAAATATTGTTAAATTTTATCAAAAATCAAGAAATATTTTACCATAACTAAAAAATTTTTTCAATGGTATTTTGACCATATATAGCTGTGTTAATCGAAGTAATTTTGTATGTTCACCAAAACATCAGATAAAAAATGTTGATTTCACAAGCAAAACATAGTAGAATATATGTATTATTCTGAAAAGGAGAAAACTATGGATATAAACGAAAAAGAAATTCCCGAAACAGGCAGTGAGCCTGAAGAGGTAACAGAAAACTGCGAAGCAGAAGAAGCTTGCGAGGCTTGCGAAAACGGAGAAGCCTGCAAAGCCGACGAACCGGAGAATTACACAACTCTTGATGTAACTGCAGAGGACATTAACGAGGAGCTTCAGCAGTACGGAATTGACAGCACCGAAGAAAACGGTACTGTTGATACCGAGGAAAATGCAAACAGTACTGCTGTGAATAAGAAAAAACTGCCGATTCAGACACCCATCATCATCGGCGCAGTTGCACTTGCACTTGTAGCTGTAATTGTATTCGGAGGTATCTCACTTTATAAGGCTATCTTCCGCTCACCTGTTGTTGGCACTTACGTTATGGCTGAGGATACAGACGCATCTGTTTACTTTATCTTTGATAAAGACGGCAATGTTTCTATGACCGACGGCGGTACTACCTACTTCGGTACATACACAACAGAGAAAAACGATAAAGGAGTAGAAATTCTTAAGTCAGATTTCTACATTCTTTCTTACTACGGCGGTGAAGCTGAGGTTAAAAAGGAAAAGGATATTCTTACCCTTACCTTTGAAGCAGGAGAAATTAACCTTGCAGAGAAAAAGATGCCTGAGCTTGATATTAAGCCTGAGGAAATCACCCACGCTTCTGCTGATGAATTAGGTATTACAAGCCTTAACATTGATGAAGCTATCATAGGCTCTTGGTCAGAAGAAACCTACGGCACATACACCTTCAACAAAGACGGTACAGGCACTTGTGTAATTGACTATCAGTATTCTGAGTACTACGGCATGGGCTACGGTATTGAGAGTAAATTCAAGTACACAATCTATGAGGATCAGGTGCTTGTCTCTCTGCCCAACTTCACAGGTACTGCAAATGACGGCAGCTTCGAGTATTACTTAGACGGCGATAATCTTGTTATCGGCGGTATCGGTTACAAAGCAGTTAAATAATCAGAATCAGCTATAATAAAGCGGTCTTCGTAATTGAAGACCGCATTTTTTATTAATACATTCTTGATATCATCAGCAAATCCTTGGTGTTCACCTTGCCGTCTGAGTTTACATCGGCAGCAAGCAAGGGAACCGAACTCAGGCTTTCTTCGCCTGAGAGATGCTTCATCAGAGCCTTTATATCGCGGGAATTGATATTGCCCTCACCGGTAAGCTCACCTGTGACTATAATATAACCGCTGAATTCCTTGAAGCTCACGCGCATACCTGTGCCGAGCTTTCCGCTTGCGATGAGCTTTCCGTCTGTTCGTTTTACCGAAAAATCCTCTTTCTTAACACCGAAGTACTTTCTTAAAACCGCAACCGTCGTATCCTTGGGAACTGTTACGCAGTCACCCTTTACCGAAATATTCGAATCCGCGGAGCTGTTCTCGTAAGGGATTGTAGCCTCAGCATCCGCCGATGACAGAAAATCCACGCCTATAACCTTACCTGTGCTGTCTGCAACACTGTCATTACCCACATAGCAAAGAGGGTAAGAAAAAGCCTTGGTGTTGAGCTTTGCTGTGCTCTTTCCTTCAAGGGAATAAACTCCCTCCATAGAAAACAACAGCACTTCTTCTGAATTAAAGCAGCTAATCTGATAAATATAATTATCAGTATTTGTGCTAAAGACAAACTCCTCGCCGTGATAGCAATAAATCAGAGAGGAATCCGCACCGTCGCAAAAATAAACATTTCCCCGTCCGTCGGCTGTAAAGAGGTTTTTATACCGAGGACCGCTCTCAGGCGTTACATAGTAAAAAAGCTCCTCAGAGGAGAGGTCAAAGGCATAGAAAGTTGTCTGATAATAACCGCTTAAGTCGGCAGTGTAGCTGAGAAAATAAAACACACCCTCCGCCACACAGCAATCAAAGACATTGGAGTCCAGAAAAAAGCTTGCCTCGGCACTTCCCGAAATGCTTGCCTTATCCTTTTTGATGCTTACGGTGTAAGGCAGGTCAGTTGAAGCGTCCACCAGATACACCGCATCAAAAGCGGAAGCATCGAATTCAAAAAGTGATAAAACAAATATAGATGCAATTAATATGAAGACAGTAATTGTTTTCGGGAGCAATACTCTTTTCATAACTTCACCGCACAATTAAAATATACAATTACATAATAGTGCAGATTTCGACAAAATTGTGCAAATGGGAAGTTAATTCACAAATATATCAAAAAGCACCGCAGAAAACAAAATCTGCGGTGCTCTGTATCAATTTATCAGTTGTTTGTGAAAATGACTTTGTAATCGCCCTGAGGCAGAGAAAGCTCAGTTACGGTGTTTGATTCAGACACTTCATTTACATCGGCAAGAACTACATCGCCGTCAGAGGCTGTAAGCTCAACCTGTGACTCAACGGTAATCCTATATGTTCCTGTTTCAGGCCCTTTGGCAGAAGCCCCCATTGAAAGTGAATAGCTGTTATCGGTAAAGCTGAGCTCACCGCCGTACTCAAGAAAGGCTGTGCCGTAAATAAGGCTTAGGGATACCTGATTGCCCTGAGCGTCATAGGCGCTGACAGGCGTATATTTTGCCGAAAGCTTTAGCTCGGGAACGGCAATTGTCTCGGTGGTTGCAACTGCTTCTGTTGTAGCTTCTGTGGCTGATGCGGTCTCAACAGGCGAGGTTGAGGCATCAGGCTCTCCGTCGTTGTCACTGCAGCTGCAGGCTGTAAACATAAGGCAAGTGCAAATAAGCAGCACTGCTGCCATCAGTGATAAAATTCTTTTAGATTTCTTCATCATCTTTACCGTCCTTTTCTATCTGCCGGCGCAGAACTTTTCTTTTTATCATTTTTCCGTTATAGAAAATATATTCCTCATCATCACCCTTGAGAAGTGCATCAAACTCTTCGTCGGTAAGCTTCTTCTCCACTTCTTCCTCCTCGACATAACCTCTGGGCTTGATATCGGGCTCGGGAGCCTTTGAGTTGTTCTTAGAGTCATCAATGCCTGCTATGACCGACTTCATATTGGGATAGAGAAAGTTGCTGACTACCATAGCACAGGGCGAGGGAATTAAAACACACAGAGCAAAAGCAAGGTAAGCGAAGAAGATAATCTCAACGGTTGAGACAGGAAGCAAATTAGAAAGGTGCAGAATTACTATGCAGGGCAAGAGCACAACCGCCAGAACAGCCGCCACACCGATGGTGGCAAAAAAGTTTTGCTTTAATTCGCCGAAGGTCATCAAAGCGCTGTTTTTGTAGATTGCCTTTTGCTTAAGTTCAAAGGAAGCGGTTATTAAAAACAGAGCATAAAAGAAGAAAAGGAAGAAAATGCAAATTAAAATCGCAATAAAAAGCGGAATGTAGAAAATCCAACTTGCTTTTGCAAGAGAGCTGTAAACCGATACGCTGAAAAAACAACCTACAAAGGCAAAATAAGCAAAAATACCGCCTATTAAAAATCTCAGCCAATTTTCTTTAACGGCTTTAAGGTAGGTTTTGAAGATACCCTCCTCAGGCACCATACCGCGGGAAAATTCACGGGAAAGCACAACAACACCGCTAAAGAAGGGACTTGTTAAGAGAAACGCCAAAGGAAAAACCACAGGCGCTATGGGTAAAACAACGCGGTAAAGGGCGAATGTACCTGCAAGGCAAATAAAAAGCGGTACTGCGTATATCAGGTTTACAAGAATCATCCGTCCCAGATTAGAGAAGAAGTTATCAAGTAAAATCTCAAAGCCGAGTTTCTTTCTTTCGTTAGCCATTTTGCACTTCCTTAAACTTTTGAGAACTAAAAGAACAGCCCCGAAAAAGCCTTCCATAGGAGCATATCCGTAAAAGACGCTCCGAAAGCAAGCAGGAGCATATAAAGAGAATGAAGCAAGAAGCTTCTGATATAAACATTAATTAGCTCTATCCCCTGTTTCTTGGAAAACAATCTAACTGCGATTTTGCAGGATAAGCTGTATGCTTCAGCACATTCGATTATAAGCGAAAAGGTAAAGAGGAACGTACCCAGAAGCATTGCCAGAAGGTAAAAGCCCACTCCCTTGAAGCCGTATGTAATAAAAAGGTAGCCTGCACAGAGTCCGGTACCGAAGCCCTTCAGAAGCGGTGCAACAGCAGAGACCGCCATTCCCCAGCAGGAGAGCCCGCACATAAAGACAAAGAGAAGAAAGATAAAGTTAGACGCAAAGCTTGACACAAAGGTCAAATACATAGGTTGACTTAATCTTGCTTCTAAATTGGTATTAAAGAGAAAATCCAAGCTGTGAAGTATTGATGCATCTGCGCCTGTGGCAGAAACAGAGCCCATAACCATACCGACTGCAAACATCAAGGTAAAAAGTATCACAGCTCCGTAGCGCTTCAAAAATCCGGAAACATCGGAAAAGCTTCTTATATTCTTGCGGCTTCTGCCTCTTTTTCTCGGTGATAGTGTGAACACAAATCCTTTCATAAGCTATACCTCCTGGGACGCTCGTCCGTATTTTAGTAAAGCTTATGAGAGAAAAAGGGAATTTATGCTTCCTTTGCAAGCTCAGAAGCACGTTTGGTACAGGCTGACATAGCTTCGAAAATAATATCTTCAAAGGAATTATCGTAGAATTTATTAAGTGCGGCAATTGTTGTACCGCCCTTGGAGCTAACCTTCTTAATGAGGGTATCCGGGTCGTCACCCGATGAGCGAAGCATCTCGGCACTGCCCTCCATAGCGGCGCATATAAGCTTCATCGCCTTGTCGCGGTCAATGTTGACGCTCTCGGCGTAGTCTGCCATAGCCTTTGCAAAAAGATAGAAGTATGCAGGCGATGAGCCGTTTAATGAAATTACAGCGTCCATCTTATCCTCGGAAAACTCCTCAACAACTCCCCCTGCCGAGAACATACTGCGTACTGTATCAAGAACCGTTGACTCAACATTTTCTGTGGGACAAATTGCAGTTGCTCCCTTGCCTAAAAGCAGAGGAGTGTTGGGCATAACTCGCACAACAGGGCACTCAAGAGCCAGCATTTCTCTGACAAAACCCACAGTAATACCAGCCGCAATTGAAACAAAGGTTTTTTCCCCGTCGGCGCTGTCCTTAACAGAGATGAGCACCTCGCGGTAATTCTGAGGCTTTACAGCTAGAACAATAATATCGCTGTTCTTTGTAAGGTTCTGAGCGCTTTCTGAAATTCCGACTCCCTTTTTAGAAAAGACGCTGAGCTTTTCACGGTCAATATCATAGACTGAAATATCCTCAGCATTTGTGCCTGAACCCAAAAGTCCCAGAATAATTGCAGTAGCCATATTGCCGCCGCCGATAAATCCGATTTTCATAGTACCCTCCAAAAAAATAATTTATGAAATACTTGTAGATGTGTTTACAGAACAAGTGAATTTATAGCCGTAAATATTCTCCGAGCCGTTGCGGGTATATTCGCCGTAGTAAAACACATCAAGCTCGTCTACGCGTCTGTATAAAAGGCCGTAAACACAGCTTGCTCCCGCATGGTGATATTGCAGCAAAAGCTTTGTAAAGTCGCTCTTATTAACCTTGCCTAAGGAACAGCCTGTCGGGTTGGATGTGGTTGTAAGAGTACCCTTTGTGACATAGTCCGCATAGACATAACCCTCAATGCCGCTTACGGTTTTGACATGGTACCAATTGTTCTTAGGCTCTTTCTCCACAAGGGTGAGCTTTGCGCCGTAATCAAGAGAAGCCAGAACATCACAGCTTGTTGAAGGTTCTTTACGAAGGTTGACATTGGTGGCATTTATATAGGCATCCGTGTCAGAGGGCTTGACGGTTTCGGTCTTGCCTGTTGCAAGGAAGATATCACGGAAGTCGGTATCACCGTCAAATACATATGCGCCCAAATTATATGCAAAGGAAACAAGAGAGTCAAACTGCTGCTGGTTACGGCTTATGCTGTACTTGTTAAGGTAATTATTGACAGCATCGGTATAGCCGTCGTTATTGACAGCCTGCACAAGGTAAGCATAAGCCTCGCGCTTGGTCATATAGTTGTAGAAGCTGTCGCCTATGTAAACAACCTTACCGTAGCCGAGAGTGGGAATATTGTTGGCTATTGTGTCAATATAAACGCTGGGACTGTAACCCTCAAACTTTGAAATCAGCTCAATTACATCGTCGGATGCACGGCGGGTTTCCAAGGTTTCTGCCTTCAAATCAGCACTTTCCCGAACAAAAATCGAGGTAACTGCATCGCTGCAGCCTGCTGAGCAGGTGCTCCATTTGTCATCCATACCCTTAGCGTAGGCGGTAGCCGTAAATGTACCGGCTGAGGAAAGGGTGGTCTTGGCAGTCCATACATATGTGCCGGAATCGGAAGTCTTTGAATCTGCGCCTACAGTTACTGTTTGGCTTCCGACTTTTATGTCAAATCTTACTGCTTTCCGTTCGGTGTCTGTTACGGCGTAGAGGGTTACGGTCTCGCCTATTTTAGCTGTGTTAGGCTCGTTGTAAGCAAAGCGCACAGGCTCTGCCTCTTTGACGGTAACAAGGCAGGTCTTTTCACCGAGTGAATTCTTTGCGGTAACAACAGCCTTGCCCACTGAAACAGCGGTGATAAAGCCGTTTTTAACAGTTGCGACATTCTCGTCTGAGCTTGTCCAACTTACGGAATTAGAAGAAGACGCACCGTTGTAGTAGGTTTTTCCTTCGGTGACTGTGGCGGTAGTCTTCTCAATGCTGACGCCTGTTGAGGCTGAGGTAACCTTGACTGTGCACTTAACGCTCTGCTGAGAAGTTGAGGCGGTAATTGTAGCGGTGCCCTTTGCCTTTGCCGAAATTATGCCGTCGCTTACAGTGGCAATTGAGGTATCGGAGCTTTTCCAGGTAACCTTGAGGTTGGCTTTGAGATGACCGTAGTTGCCCATTGGCAGAGTCAGAGAGGAGGCGGAAAGAACAAGCTTCTCCTCAGCAGGCTCTGTAACAGATTCATAAACCGTGACCTTGCAGGCGGCAGTTTTGCCTGAGCCTGAGAGAGATGCGGTAACGGTAGCAGTACCCACAGAGACGCCTTTGATAACACCGCCGTTTGTGACAGTTGCCACATTTTTATCGGAGGAAGTAAAGGTGACAGCGCTCTGAACTGAGCCGCCGCCTGTAACAAAGGCAGAGAGAATGAATTTACTTCCCTGCTCTATGGAAATTTCATTTGTTGAAAGAGCTATATCGGCAGACAGCACAGGCTCTTCTACCCTGTTTTCAGAGCCTGCAACAGAGTCAAGTGCCGAAGAGTCAAACCAGTCGGGTGTATCGGGGTCATCGGCCTGAGTGAATTCCGTCTCTTTGATTTTCAGCTCCAAAGAGGTATAGGCACGGTAGATGTAGCCGCTGCTTCCCTGTGCAGAAGCTTTGACCCAAAGCTCAGAGGAATTGTCGAGAACCGTAAAGGAAGTGCCTGTGGCAAGAACGGTTATTGAGTCATAATCGGTGGAAGGTCCTTTGCGGAAATTCACATCGTCTGTGGTTTTGCCGACAAAGTCAATCAGGGATGTGCTGACAACAAAAAGATAATCAACGGAGCAAAAGCCCTTTGTACCGTCCTGTCGGCTGACATAAGCCCAACCGTTTGAGCTGTTTGAAAGAAGTGTGAGCTCCTCATTGATGCCCAAGGTGGTAATGACATTATCGGAAGTAATAAGGGCAGAGGAACGGAGTCTGACAGAATCGGTGGTCTTAACCTTAGGTGTACTTGCGCTGACAGACACAAGGCATATAGACATCAAAGAAAAAAAAGTGGCTAATACCAACAAGACCGACAATGCCTTTATGATATATGTTTTCATTCCTCTCACCTCTTGTTTGAATTACATTGAGCGCAGGCTCAACATAAGTATTGGATAACGGCAAAGATACGCATATTAATCTTCATTTTAATCATAACACAAATATATGTTTTATTCAATTAATTTTCGATTATTTCACTTAAATTTCAGCTTTTTTCGCCATTTAACTACATATTCGGTAATGAGTCGGGTGAGCAGTAAATCGTATATCAAAAAGGCAATATTGCCGAGAAGCAAAAATACCCATGGCACATAGAAGCCGAAAAGGTAAAAGCTCTCTTTAGGTACAGACAAAACAAAAAGGCTCGCATAGAAAGCAACTACCATTGACAGGTTAAAAAGCAGAAGCTTCAGTATCCACTGAAGCCATTTTTTAGAAAGCTTCTCAAAAAGCCCCTTGAGCATAGGATAAAAGCCTAAAAAGGCTGTGTAATAAAGAGCGGCTTCTTTGTCTGCTGCCAAGAGAAAGCTAAGCACCGAAACAGCGACATACACAGCAGCCGCCCAGATATATCCGAACTCAATAACAACGGCACAGAGGAAAATTCCCGCTATGCAGGGCAGTGCGTAGGTACCTATGGGGATAACCGAAGTCAGGAGCATAAATGCCACGGAAGCTGCTGTTATCACCGCGCAAAACGCTATTCTTAATGTATTTGTTTTCTTCATAGCTCGCATCTCCTCAAGTGTGCTTAACAGCACCTGATACAGTCTCCGCCCATACACTCGCAGCAAGTATCGGCACAGCAGAGCGCAGAGCAGATATCACAACTGCTGCAGCCGCTGTTTGAAGAGGGATATGTTTTGTTATACTCTGTTGAGGTATAGCTTCTCTGACGGTTCATTCTGTCGAAAGCCTGTCTGAATTCCGGATTCTGAGGCTCTTTTTCATAGGCAATTCTGAAATAATTGTAGGCTTCGTCAGTCCAGCCCCTGCGATAATATATCAGGCCCATAAGGAAATTCCACTCGGCATCCCGCCTGTCCGCAGGTACTCCGTTAAGGATAACTTGGGCATCGTCAAGTCTGCCCGCGCGGATATAATTCCTTACATCGGGATAGTTGGTGCGTGTATAACCCTCTGCGGTATATCCGCCGTTTGTGCGTGACGCCCTGTCAGAGGAGTAGGTTTTACCCTCTTTACGCAGCTTCATAATCTCATCGTAAGCCTCGTTTATTTCCTTCATCTTATCCGTTGCAAGGTCACGCAGAGGACTGTCCTCATAATTATCGGGATGATATTTTTTTGCCAAAGACCTGTATGCCGATTTAACCTGTTCGTCGGTAGCATTCTCTGCTACTCCTAACACGGTATATGGGTTTTTATCCATTCTTAATTTCCTTTCCGGAATATAAAATATTCTTCTGCTTTTTTGTGAGCCCTACTAAAACTATATTGTCAAGCACAGCCTTAAAGGAGTTTTTATCAATAAGCTCATAGGCAGAGGTCAAGCGAAAAACCGACTGAGAAAGAACACCGTCGCAGTATTCTTTTACATTCTTCTCTTTTATATTCCTAAGAGGGTTGAAGTTATCCTTCTTTTCGTCTTCTGCTAAGTCATCTACAGCATCCATAAGATAAATCCATTTTCCCAAGTGATAGCCAAACTCATAAAAAGCCGGCTTAATATGTTCTGAGTCCGCCTCGTATGAAAACACCTTTGCAAGGAGCTTTGCCGTAGGCTCTGATGCTTCGTCAATACCTGCGGTGTTTTTTTCCGCTTCAATCTGACCAAGGTACATATCCTCACAAAGAATATAATAATCAGGGAATTTTTTTGAAGCTTTCTTTTTCCAGAACGAGAACAGCGGTCTTAACAGGGTACAGCCAATTTTCTCAAAAAAACCGCCGTCACGCATATTATCGAGAAGCTTGTAGTAGGATATCAGCATCAGCAATGCCGACGCCTTTGCAAGCGGAACTTTTGCAGACTTAATGTAACTGCACTTTTTTAAGGGATTGAATTTGCACCTGCCCTTATGAAAACAAGGTGGCTGTTCGCTTACGGCAACTGAAAACAGGGCAAAGAAGGTTAAATCGTAATTGAGCAAAATGGCAGATAAGGGCGAGTACTCACGCACCAGCTGTTTGCAAAGTCCGCAGTAGACCGCTTTGTATGCCTCGTAGTCCTTTATTTTCAGCTCCGGCTTATCTATACAAACATAACCGAACACCGCACCACCTCCCATTTTATCTATATAATACCCTATATTGAGAGAATTTAGATTAACATCCTGTAAATTTTAATATATTAAGAGTTGAAATGCGACCATATAAAAGATATAATTAGTAAAGAATGTATATTAGGAGCACTAGATGAACGCATACGATTTTGATAAAACCATTTACAAAAACGACAGTACGGCTGACTTTTACTTCTACTGTCTGAAAAGACACCCCAAAATTCTGAAGTTTTTTCCCCGGCTTTTGGGCGGATTCATAAAATACTACATCTTCAGAAAAGGCACCAAAACGGAGTTCAAAAGCAAAATGGCAAGTTTTGTCAGAGTCATTGATGCGCCCAAAGAGGCAGAGAAATTTTGGGCGCTTAACAAACACAAGATTAAAGCCTTTTATCTTGAAAATCAAAAGCCTGACGATGTAATTATCTCGGCTTCGCCGGAATTTTTGCTGTCGCCTATTTGCAAGGAGCTTGGCATAAAGCACCTTATCTGCTCAAAGGTAGACCCGAGCACAGGCAGGTTTCTCGCAGAAAACTGCCACGGCGAAGAAAAAGTCAGAAGATTTGCAAAGCTCTACAATACCGAGACTGTTGACGAATTTTACTCAGACAGCTATTCAGACACCCCCATGGCAGAGCTTGCAAAGAAAGCATATCTTGTAAAAGGCGAAAAGCTGACAGATTGGAAGTTCAAATAACCTACATACATAAAGGAGATTATCAAATGAAAGCTATCAAAAAAACCGCAGCTCTGCTTTTGGCAATTTTGCTGACTCTCAGCCTGTTTGCCTGCACAGCAGACAATAGTGACAAAACCGCAAGCACAAGCACTCTTCCCACGGCAACTGCCGTAACAGAGGTCGCTACCGAAGCACAGAGCGATGTGCTTGAATGGGTAAGCGCCGGCGGATACAACCTAAAAGAAGACGAGCCTGTAAAGAACATAATTCTGATGATTGGTGACGGTATGGGCGAAAACATCATCAAAAACGCCGAGATTGTAAAAGGCGAAAAGCTCGCTATGAGCTATATGCCGCATAGTTGTTATGTAGGCACAGACTCTCTTTCCGGCACAACAGACTCAGCGGCAGCTTCAACTGCCATCAGCTGTGGAATAAAGACAAGGAATCAGTACATCGGCGTTGACGAAAACGGCGATGCAGTTGAAACCATAGTGGAGTTCGCAAAAGCAAAGGATATGCAGACAGGTCTCGTTGCAACCCAAATTGTACCCCACGCCACCCCTGCAGGAATGATTGCTCACGAAAATTACAGAGGACTTTACAACTCAATTTTCAGACAGATGCTTTCGGCTGAGGTTGACATACTCTTTGGCGGCGGTACAGAATACGCAGACACCCCCAAAATGCAAAAGAGAATCGCTGAAAACGACTATACATACATCAAAACCGCTGAGGAGCTTCAAGCACTCAACGGCAGCGAAGAAAGAGTTTTGGGATGCTTTAGCTACCAGGACTTCACCTCTAATGTAAATCCTTCGCTCACCACAATGACTCAGAAGGCTTTGGAGCATTTTGAAAAGAACACAGAAGACGAGGGCTTCTTCCTTATGGTTGAAGCAAGCCACATTGACATCTTCGAGTCAAAGCTCGATATGGACAGAACAATGGTAGAAATGCAGGCCTTTGACAAATGCATTGACTATGTGCTCAGATGGGCAGAGAATCACCCCGGCACGCTTGTTCTTGTTACTGCAGACCACGAAACAGGCGGAGTGACAGTGCCCGAGAGCGGTAAGGCAGAGGATGTAAACAACTCCTGCTTCACCTCAGACGGCGAGCACACAGGCGCCGATGTTAAGCTCTTCTCTGCAGGCGCTCAGGCAGGCAGCCTTATCACCGGCGAAAAGATAGAAAACACCGACATTGCAAAGCTGATGAGAAAGGCTCTCAACGACACTTACGGCGAGAATGAAATTGAGATTTTGAATGTAGATTAAAAACAAAAAGGCTAAAGAAAAAAGGCACGGTACAAACCGTGCCTTTTTCATAATATTTAGGGGTTGTATGATATAAAAGATATGATGCTTTGCATCTGAAAGGGATAATTACTCTGAGCGGAGAGCGGTTACGGGATCCATACGGGCAGCCTTCTTTGAGGGGAATGCTCCGCCGATGATTGTGAGCAGAACGCTGAGTACAACCAGTATAGCTCCCCCTGCAAAAGGCAATGCAGCACTTACGGCGGTGGTGCCGGCAACAGCGTGAATAATAGCGTTTCCGGGAATAAGCAGGAGAAGCGTTATTCCTATACCTATAAGTCCGGCACAGAGTCCCACAATGAAAGTTTCGGCAATAAATACCTGTGAGATGTTGTGCTTGGAAGCACCCATTGCACGGAGAATACCAATCTCTTTAGTTCTCTCGATAACAGAAATATAGGTGATAATGCCGATCATAATTGATGAAACCACCAGGGAAACGCCTACAAAGGCGATAAGCACATAGGAGATGATGTTTATAATGGTGGTAACAGAGGACATCAAAAGACCTATATAATCGGTGTAGGTTATCTTATTCTCCTCTGAAGCAGTTTCGTTATAATCATCAATACAGGCAGAGATTTTATCCTTATTTTCAAAGCTCTCCGTATAAATGCTGATTGTTGTAGGTGCCGATGTACTTACTACGCCAAATGTCTGCATATTGTCATCATAATCTCCTGCGGAAATGTAGGCATCGTAAATAGAAAGCAGTACATCATCCTCAGGATTCTGCATATATGAGTCGAACATCTGAGCAAGGGCTACTTCGTCAAGCGCCATCATCTGAGCGGTAACCGTGGGGTCGCTTGACGCTGACATCAAGACCATGTTTTTGCAAAGCTTTGCCTTTTCGGAAATTCCAAGTGAAGCAATATAAGTCTTGGTATCCTCAATTCTGTCGGCATCGCTTTCGGGTGCAAACTTCATACCGTTTATTACATTTACATCCTTGCTTGCCTCCTGTGCTTTTACAACTTTACTTTTATTGGTGTAATCAATGAGATAGTTTGTAAGGCCGCGGGTGTAAGCCACATTTGTGCCGATGGTGAGATTTTCTGCTCCCTCCTTAGGTCTGATGACACCTGTGATATTGAGGTTCAAGCCGTTTTTAAGAAGCTTCTCGATTTCCTTATCGTCATCGCCTACATAGTCAAAGCAGCCCTTATCGTTTTCTATATAGAAATCGCAGGCAGGAATAAGAGTAAACTCTTTTGAGCAAAGCTCATCATATGTAAATCTCTCTGTATCTACCCTGACCTCTTCTCCGCTGTCAACTTTCTTCATAATCTCCTCGTACTCCTCAGAGGGCATAACACCCAGCTGATAGAGGACCGTAGTTGGAATTTCGTTGCGCTCGTTAAGGACAAGTACTACATCGTTGTACTCCTTGGGCCAGTCTCCGTATGCAAGCTCGTAGTTATCGGTGATGATAGGGCTGAGTTCTGACTCATCGGAGCTTGGCAAGAGCTCATCGAAATTGTTTGAGTTAAATGACGACATCATAGAATTAGAGGCAAAGGCACTGCTGTAGCTTGAATACAACTCACTCTCCATGCTGATTACCTGATTTACCTTTGTGGTGTAAAGGTTAGAGCCGTCGGTATTTACGAGCACGCCCTCAGGGTCGTAAGAAAAAACAGAGAAGGCTGTGTCGTAGGTATATACAATGCCGTTTTCACCTATATACTGATGTATTTCGCTGTTCTTATCGTCAAGGTAAGCCTTAAAGTCAGTCAGGTTATTCTCGGTAAAGCTGGTGTTGATGCTGGATTCCATCTCAATAGCTGTACCGTCGGAGTAAACAGCATCCCGGTCATGAGAAATCTCATCAACAGACGACGCCCGCATACCAATCTCCATAAAGCTTGAAAGGTCCATAGTCTGTGCTTCAATCGTTATTGGATAGGACGCCATTGTACTGCGCTGAATATCGTTTATGTAACTGTTTACGCCTGTTGAAAGGGAAAGGATAAGAGCAATACCTATAATACCGATTGAGCCTGCAAAAGATGTGAGAAGTGTTCTGCCTTTCTTTGTACGCAGGTTGTTAAAGCTCAACGAGAGGGAGGTAAGAAACGACATTGAGGATTTGCCCATATTTTTGTGCTGAGGCTTGGGCTGTGCTTTTTCGTCAATCTCAAAGGGGTCTGTGTCGCCAACAATTTTGCCGTCGCGGATATTAACAATTCGGCTTGAATACCGCTCTGCAAGCTCAGGATTATGAGTAACCATAACAACTAATCTGTCGCTTGCAACCTCTTTAAGAAGCTCCATAACCTGAATACTTGTTTCGGTATCAAGTGCACCGGTAGGCTCATCGGCAAGAAGGATATCCGGATCATTAACCAAGGCTCTTGCAATGGCAACCCTCTGCATCTGTCCGCCTGAAAGCTGATTCGGTCTCTTGTGTACTTGATTGCCGAGACCTACTCGCTCCAAGGCTTTTTTTGCTCTTTCTCTCCTCTCCTTACGCTTAATGCCGGAAATTGTAAGAGCAAGCTCAACATTTGAGAGAATTGACTGATGCTCAATGAGGTTGTAACTCTGAAAAACAAAACCTATTGTGTGGTTGCGGTAGGAGTCCCAATCTCTGTCCTTATACTTCTTTGTGGAAATTCCGTTGATAATAAGGTCACCGCTGTCGTAGCGGTCGAGTCCGCCGATAATATTGAGCAGAGTTGTCTTGCCTGAGCCTGATGGTCCCAGAATCGATACAAACTCGTTATCGCGAAGGCTTAATGAAACTCCGTTTAAGGCAGTCTGCGTAAGCTCGCCTGTAACATAGCGCTTGCTGACATTTTTAATCTGTAACACGCACATACCTCCAATTCTGAATTCTCATAGATTTTAGCATATCAAATAAATAAATTTGCTAATATTATGCTATTCTTTTATGAATAAACTGTAAATACGCATATTAAAAGGTATTCTATCACCAAGTGAATTAAAAAGCAACAAAAAAAACAGAGCACAGGGAAAAAAACCTGTACTCTGATTGATACACTGTCTAAGAGCACAAAACAGAAAATTCTGTACTCTTATTTATATTCTGTCTGCTAATACGCAAAAGCTCTGTTCAAACTGCGGGAGATATAATTCATTTACTTACATTGGTGTTTTTGGCAGCCGCAGCCCTCTTGACCGTTTGTATCCGTTACGCTTCTGGGGAAGAACTCATCTCTGGGGAATTCAAGGCGTGAGAAAACCTCGCAGGGATTGTCTGATGAACATTTGCACTCCTTTTCGGGAATACAGAAATCGTAGGAAGGAATCAAAAGCTGAACATTGCGCTCAATCTGAACTATGGAGAATACGCCAAGAGTTATAGTTACAGCGCGTGTTGCTTTGCCGTCAAATCCGCCGCAGAAATGCTCGGAGATCTTGTCGGGAATTGCACACACGGGAGGCTGAGGCCTTGGGATATTTGTAAGCTTTGCAGAAAGTGCAATAGGTCTTGCTACCTGCACGGCTACCTTGGGATTTGTTCTCTCCATACATTTTTTTATGTCTATCTTGTCTGCCTTAGTGTCGCTTGTGAACACCTTGACATTTCCCTCTCCGCCGTAGAGGATAACCTTTTTATTGAAGATTGAAAGTCCGTTTACCTGTGCAGGTGCGGTGCATGGACCGGAAAAGACATCAAGGCATATTTCGAAGAA
>JBJEOT010000056.1:0-24232 GCA_051880855.1 Ruminococcus sp. | reverse complement strand
TCTGCTGCATCCTGCACAACTAACTGCCTTGCTCCTATGGCAAAGGCTCTTAACGACCTTGCTCCCATCGAGAGCGGTATCATGGCAACTATCCACGCTTACACAGGCGACCAGATGATTCTTGACGGTCCTCACAGAAAGGGTGACCTCAGACGCGCTCGTGCAGGTGCTGTTAACATCGTTCCCAACTCCACAGGTGCTGCTAAGGCTATCGGTCTTGTTATCCCCGAGCTCAACGGCAAGCTCATCGGCGCCGCTCAGAGAGTTCCCGTTCCCACAGGTTCTACAACTCTTCTCTTCGCAGTTGTTAAGGGTAACGTTACAAAGGACGAAATCAACGCTGCAATGAAGGCTGCTTCAAACCAGAGCTACGGCTACAACGAGGATCAGATCGTTTCTTCCGACATCGTCGGTATGACTTACGGTTCACTCTTCGACGCAACTCAGACAATGGCTATGCCTCTTGACAACGGCACAACTGAGGTTCAGGTTGTTTCTTGGTATGACAACGAGAACAGCTACACATCTCAGATGGTTCGTACAATCAAGTACTTTGCTGAGCTTGACAAGACTCTCTGATTTACAAGTCTTGAAGTCAACTGAATATTCAGTAGCAACACAGCCACCGAGGAACACCTCGGTGGCTGTTTCTTCTTTCTATCGCAAAATTCACTGACACATAAGCACAGAATTTTCTTTTGCATATTTCATTGCGCACAATACTATTCTATTTTTCTTTAGCTATAAAGCTGTGCATCCAATCCGCCTTTAGGTAGTAGACAGCCAGCACTATTGTGCTCATTGTCCAGGTGAGAGGATACACCCAATTCACGGCGTCGATGCTGTTTGTAACGGGAACTAATATCAGCAGGAACGAAACCCTCAGTACGCACCAAAAAGCAAGCATGGTAATCATAGGCACAAGGCTTTTTCCGGCACCTCTGAGCACCGCCGAAAAGCAATGGGAAGCCGAAAGCAAGCAATAGAAGAGAGCACATATTCGGGTTTTATCAACGCCGAAAGCAACCGCCTCAGACTCTCTTGTAAAAGCTTTTATCAGAACAGGTGCAAACAGATAGAATAAAACTCCGATAACCTCGGCAACTACAATGGAACAGATAACGCCGAAACGAGCACCCTTCCTGACCCTACTGTACTTCTTAGCTCCTAAATTCTGGCCTACGAAGGTAGTAATGGCGGCTGTAAAGCTTGTAATGGGCAAAAAGGCAAAGCCCTCAATCTTGGAATAAGCACCGCAGCCCGACATTGCCATCTCGCCGAAATGATTGATATTCGACTGCACAACCACATTTGCAAAGGCTATGATAGAATTCTGCACACCGGTGGGAAGTCCTATTCTGATTATCATTTTCAGCATTCTCATATTAAACTTGATTTTTCTGAGGCAGACTTTGTGAGCCTCGTCTGTACGCATCAGTTTATAAAAGCACAAAAATACGCTGACGAACTGAGAAATAACAGTTGCAAAAGCTGTTGACCAGACACCCCAGCCAAAGCCAAAAACAAAGAGAAGGTCAAGGAGAATATTGATAACAGACGATACTATCAGATAATAAAGAGGGTGCTTGCTGTCGCCTACCGCCTGCATTATACCCATACAGGAATTATACATTACAAGGCCCATACTGCCTAAGAAATACACTCGGATATACTCAACCGCCTCAGGCATAACCTCAGCCGGCGTGCCCATCAGCAAAAGAATCTGAGGTGCAAGAAGAGTGGCGGCAACGGTGAGAAATGCTCCCGTTGCAAGCGATAAAGCAATCTGAGTATGTACGGCAAGGGATAGGCTTTGCTTGTCCTCTGCGCCGTAATACTGAGAAATAACTACTCCTGCACCGAGTCCGATGCCTTGAAAGAATCCCACAAGCAGAAAAATCAGCATGCCAGTTGATGTAACCGCCGCCAGCGCTCTGTTAGAGATAAAGTTACCTACTATAAGAGAATCGGCGGTATTGTAAAGCTGTTGAAACAGATTGCCTAAGAAAACAGGCAACGCAAAATGAATAATGCTCTTGGCAATTGATCCGCTCAGCATATTGTCACTTTTCTCTGTTTTGCTCACTTACTTTCCCCTCTTCCCTGTCTATGTCAAAAAGGCACCGAAAAACACACGAATTTACATATATCTGATTCATTCATTACATATAATATGAATTATATACCTAATGTTGATAATGTCAAACCTTTGTAAAAAAATCTGTTGTAAGTTACCACCATATTCGGCAAATCGACCAAAAGATCAAACTATTTTTTGTAAATCATTCTTCTGATTTTCATTGAAATTTACAGAGAGACTTGATATAATATAAGAGGAAATTTGTATATTATGATATACACCGTAATAAGGAGGATTTTTATGAATTATTCTTTTAACGATGAAAGGTCTCACATACAACGTTTCTTTGACGGCGACGCAATAAGAGCTTATGAGTTCTTCGGCTCGCATGTTGAGAATTGGGACGGCAGACAGGGCGTTGTGTTCCGTGTTTGGGCCCCTAATGCACTCTCTGTATCCGTTGTCGGTAACTTCAACGGTTGGAATCAGGACGCAAACTATATGTATAAGATTGCTGAGGGCGGTATTTGGGAGCTGTTCATCGAAGGTGTCGGTGAGTATGAAATATATAAGTACTGCATCGAGACACCTTGGCACGAGAAGCTTCTCAAAACAGATCCCTATGCTTTTCACTGCCAGACAAGGCCCGACAACGCATCTATGGTCTACTCGCTCGGTAATCACCGGTGGAGAGATGATAATTGGTTCGAGAAGAAGAGCAAAACCAATCATTTTGAAGAGCCTCTGAATATTTATGAAATACACGCAGGCTCTTGGAGAAAATACGCCGACGGCAATGTTTTCTCATATAAAAAGCTCGCTGAGGAGCTTATTCCCTATGTTAAGGAGATGGGTTACACACACATTGAATTTATGCCAATTACCGAGTATCCCTACGACGGCTCATGGGGTTATCAGGTAACAGGCTACTATGCTCCTACCTCACGCTACGGCACTCCCGACGACCTTATGGAGTTCATCGACCGTTGCCACGAGGAGGGTATCGGCGTAATTATTGACTGGGTGCCTGCACACTTTCCCAAAGACGCTCACGGTCTCGGCCGTTTTGACGGAATTCACTGCTACGAGTATGAGGATTCCAGAAAGGGCGAGCACAAAGAATGGGGAACCTATGTATTTGACTTTGCACGCTACGAGGTTGTAAGCTTCCTTATCTCCTCTGCAATGTTCTGGCTTGACAAGTACCATGTTGACGGTATCCGCGTAGACGCTGTGGCATCTATGCTTTATCTTGACTACAACCGCAAGGACGGCGAGTGGGTAGCTAACAAATACGGCGGCAAGGAGCACCTTGAGGCAGTTGAATTTCTCAAGAGACTCAACACAGCTGTACATATGTACCACCCCACCGCAATGATGATTGCCGAGGAGAGCACATCTTGGCCTATGGTTACCCGTCCTGTTTCCGACGGCGGTCTCGGATTCGACTACAAGTGGAATATGGGCTGGATGAACGATATGCTCCACTATATGTCCCTTGATCCCCTTTGGAGACCCTTTAATCACGACAATCTGACCTTCAGCTTCCTTTACGCTTTCTCAGAAAATTTCCTCCTGCCTATCTCTCATGATGAGGTCGTTTACGGCAAGGGTTCGCTTATCAACAAAATGCCCGGCGACTACGATATGAAGTTTGCAGGCGTGAGAGTATTCATTGCATATATGATGGCTCATCCCGGCAAGAAGCTCACCTTTATGGGCACTGAGATCGGTCAGTTTGACGAATGGAATGTTAACGAGGAAATACAGTGGAATCTTCTTGAGTTTGAGAAGCATCAAAAGCTCAATCACTTCTTCTCTGACATCAACAAGTTCTATAGAGATAACAAATGTATGCATCAGGTTGACTTCAATTGGGAAGGCTTCAACTGGATTCATCACGATGACTACACCCAGAGTGTAATTGCTTTCCGCAGAATAGACAAGGACGGCGACGATGTTATTGTTGTCTGCAACTTCCAGCCTATGTACAGAGAGAATTACCGCATCGGCGTAACCCAGTACGGCGTTTACTCCGAAATTTTCAACACCGACGATGTTCAGTACGGCGGTACCGGTATCACAAACGGTCAGAAGATTAAAACCTCCGTTAAACCACAGCACGGTCTTGACCAATCCATTGTACTCAACCTGCCTCCTATGAGCGCAATGTTCTTCAAGTGCACAAAGGTTATGGAGAAGCCTGCAAAGAAGAGCACAAAAAAAGCTGACGCCGAAAAAGCAAAAGAAAAAGCTCCTGCTAAGAAGGCAGCAGAGAAAACAGAAAGTGCAAAGAAGGCTCCCGCTAAGAAGGCAGCAGAGAAAGCAGAAAGCACTAAGAAGGCTCCTGCTAAGAAAACAGAAACTGCAAAGAAGCCCGCTGCTAAAAGGCCTGCTGTTAAGAAGACAGCTTCCGACAAATAAAAGCTATCCCGGATAGTATAATCAAGGGCGGAGCTTTTCCGCTCCGCCCGTTTCTTTTTTCCTAAATTCAGAATATTGGAGGTATTGCTATGTATCCTAAAAAGGAAGTCGTAGCTATGCTGCTTGCCGGAGGACAGGGCTCCCGCCTCGGCGTCCTCACAAAAAAGCTTGCTAAACCCGCTGTTCCTTTCGGCGGTAAGTACAGAATCATTGATTTTCCCCTTTCTAACTGCGTAAACTCCGGCATTGATGCTGTTGGTGTGCTGACTCAGTACCAGCCATTGGTGCTTAATGAATATATAGGCAACGGCCAGCCCTGGGACCTGGACGGTATGAACTCAGGCGTTATCTGCCTCAGCCCCTATCAGGCTGTTGAGGGTGCCGACTGGTACTCAGGCACAGCAAACGCCATTTATCAAAATATCAGCTACATAGACAGATACAATCCCGAATATGTTGTTGTTCTCTCAGGCGACCACATCTACAAAATGGACTACTCCAAGATGATAAAGGCTCACAAGAAGAACAATGCCGCCTGCACCATTGCAGTAATTGATGTTTCCTTGGAGGAGGCTTCGCGCTTCGGTATTCTCAATACCTATGAAAACGGCGAGATTTATGAATTCGACGAAAAGCCCGCTCACCCCAAGAGCACAAAGGCATCTATGGGTATATATGTATTCAGTTGGAAAAAGCTGAAATCATACCTTATCGACGATGAAAACAACAAGGAATCAGACCACGACTTCGGTAAAAATGTTCTTCCGCTTATGCTTGAGTCGGGCGAGAGAATGTTTGCATACGACTTTGACGGCTATTGGAAGGATGTCGGCACTATCGACAGCCTTTGGGACGCCAATATGGATATTCTCAACCCCAATGTACCTCTTGACCTTAAGGACATCTACTCACGCAACCCAATGATGCCTCCTCAGTATCTTGGCAAGGACTCTGAAATTCAGAATTCTCTCATTGCCGACGGCTGTGAGGTTGAGGGTAAGCTTGAGTTTTCCATTCTTTTTGCAGGCGTTAAGGTTGGCAAGGGCGCCGAAATCAACTCATCGATAATTATGCCCGGCGCTGTAATTGAAGAGGGTGCAAAGGTGCTTTACTCAATTGTTTCGGAGAATGCTCACATTGGCAAGAATGCTGTTGTCGGCGGATATCCCGAAGACTATCCCAATCGCGACGAATGGGGCGTTGCCGTTATCGGCGACGGACTCAGAATAGCCGACGGTGCAAAGGTTGCGCCTAAGGCTATGATAGATTCTGATGTGGAGGTGTGATTATGGGCAGCAATTTAGCAGGAATCATCTTTGCAAACCTTTATGAAAAGAAACTACCCGAGCTTACTGCCAAGAGAACCTTGGCAAGCGTTCCTTTCGGCGGAAAATATCGCCTTGTGGACTTTCCTCTTTCAAATATGTCGAACGCAGGAATCAACAATGTAGCTCTTGTAACCACAAACAATTTCCACTCGCTGATGGACCATGTGGGTTCGGGTACCGCTTGGAACCTTTCTAAGAGACGCACCGGTCTTACCATGCTCTCTCCCTACGGCAGTCATTCCTTCAACACCCGCATTGAGGCTCTTTATCATCTTCACGGATATATCGAGCATCTTAAAGAGGAATACCTCTTGCTCACTGCCTGCAACACAGTTTCAAACATCGACTACCTCAAGGTTTTTGACTTCCACCAGCAGATGGATGCTGACATCACCCTTGTTTACAAAAACAGAGAAGAGTCTGACCGGACATACGATGATCTTGCATTTGAAATAGAGGATGACGGTCACATCACACAGATACTTCTCAACCCCGAAAAGCCCGGTCCGCGCAACTTCTCCACAGGTTCAATGATTATTAAGCGCGATTTGCTTATGGCTCTTGTGAAGAGATGTATGAGTCTCAATCAGCTTGACTTTAAGAAGAATATTCTTCAGGACAATGTCAATAACCTCAGCATATACGGCTATGAGTTTAAGGACCATATTTTCTCGTTTGGCTCAATTGCCGACTACTATATTGAAAATATGCGACTTATGCAGAGCGATATCCGTGCTGAGCTCTTCAATCCTCAGCGTCCTATTTACACCAAGGTAAGAGACGACGCTCCCTGCCGCTACGGTCTTACAAGCTCTGTTTCAGGCTCTCTGGTCTCTCAGGGCTGTGTTATCAACGGCGAGGTCGAAAACTCCATACTCTCAAAAGGAGTTTACATCGGCAAGGGCGCTAAGGTCAAAAACTGCATTATTATGCAGGATACAAAAATTGCCGACGGCGCCGAGCTTGAATATGTTATTGTAGATAAGGATGTTGTAATCGGTGAGAACAAAAAGCTTTCCGGCACAGATACCTTCCCCATTTACATTCAAAAGCAGGCTGTTGTCTGATTAAATTGTTTTCTTTACAAACCGAAAGGATGGATTATATATGAGAATTCTTTACTGTACCTCTGAGGCTAACCCCTTTGCAGGCTCCGGCGGTCTTGCCGATGTTGCGGGAAGTCTTCCCCACACCCTTTGCAGAAAGGGTCAGGATTGCAGAATCGTTATGCCTCTCTACGGCACTATTCCCTATGAGCTGAAGTGCCAGATGAAATTTATCACAAACTTTACCGTGCCCGTTGCTTGGCGTAATCAGTACTGCGGTCTTTTCTGGGCAAGAGCTAAGGACTGCACCTACTACTTCATCGACAACGAGTACTACTTCAAGCGCGACAAGCTCTACGGCTTCTACGACGATGCCGAGAGATTCGCCTTCTTCTCCAGAGCAATTTTGGAGATGCTCCCCTACATTGACTTCCACCCCGATATCATTCACACCAACGACTGGCAAACTGCCCTTGTTCCCACATACTACTACCTGTTCTACTCAAAGAATCCTTGGTACTACAACATCAAAAACATCTTCACAATCCACAACATTCAGTATCAGGGAATGTACGGCTGGGAAGTTAATACGGAGTGCGTAGGTATCCCCCCCACAGAAACTAAGCTTCTTGAGATGGACGGCAAGCTCAATATGGTAAAGGGTGCTATTCAGACCGCCGTAAGAGTTACCACCGTTTCTCCCAGCTACGCATTGGAGATTAAAGACCCGTGGTACAGTCACGGTCTGCACCACCCCCTCATTAAGAACCACTACAAGCTCTGCGGTATACTCAACGGAATTGAGCCCCTTGACTGGGACCCTGCTACCGACTGTCAGATTTACCGCAATTACACCAAGGAGGATATGTCCGGCAAGGGCGAGTGCAAGCGTGCTCTTCAGGAGAGACTCAACCTTGAGCAGAGATGGGACATACCCATTGTCGGTATGATTACAAGACTTGTTTCTCACAAGGGCCTTGACCTTGTCAGAGAAGGTCTTGAACATCTTCTCAACACAGAGAAAATGCAGTTTGTTATCCTTGGCACAGGCGATGAGGAATACGAAAAATTCTTCAACGATATGCAGTGGAAATATCCGGGCAGAGTTTCTTTCTGTCACGGCTTTGTACCTGAGCTTGCAAGAAAGATTTACTCAGGTGCCGACATCTTCCTGATGCCCTCTAAGTCTGAGCCCTGCGGTCTTGCACAGATGATTGCTCTGCGCTACGGCACTATCCCAGTTGTAAGAGAAGTAGGCGGACTCAAAGACTCTGTATTTGACAGTGCTGACGGCTACGGCAACGGCTTCACCTTCAGAAACTACACCTCAGGCGATATGTGTCACGCTGTTAAGCGTGCACTTTGGGGTCTGTATGACAATGAAGGCTGGCACAGACTTATGTGGCGTGCAATGATGAGCAACAACAGCTGGGACAAGAGCGCCAATGACTACATTGTGGTTTACGAGGATACCCTCAACTGGGCATAAGCTCTTGTATCTTGCTATAAACCCGAGGCACTCAAAGTCTCGGTAAGCCTTCTAAAACAAGTCTGATTATGAAGGCTGTGAATAAAATGAACAAGTCCGGCAAACGGACAAAAAATCACCCTCCTGCGGTACAGTAAAGAGTAACCTCAGGAGGGTTTTTGCGCTATTATTCATTATTTATTGCATATGGCTTTATGTGCCTGAAGGCTTAACCTCTCGGCGCTTTTCGGGCAGCTGGGATATTACAATTGCCGAGAACATCAGAGCACAGCCTATCAGCTCATACCCGGTGGGAAGATTCAGTGTGCCCATAACAACAAGTGAAAACAGAATCTGAGAAACAAGCGCAAGGGGTGACTCCAGGCTCATAAGCATAGTCGCAAGGTTGGCGTTTGTGTACTTCTGACCGATGATTTGCAGGGTGTAAGCGACTCCGCTTGAGAGCACACCTGCGTAGATGATTGAAAACCAAGAATCAAAAATACCGCTTAAAGTCGGCTTCTCAAAAATAAACATACATATTGCAGAAAGCACCGCCACTACCGCAAACTCAATAAGCGAGAGCTTAAGGCAATCGGTGGTCTGGGAATACTTATCAATGAACAATATCTGTACCGAGAACAGAAATGCGCTTGCAAGAACAAAAAGGTCGCAGGCTTCAAAGGAAAGTGATGAGAGCGTTTTCGTACTGAAAAGTGCGCTGACGGAGAATTCGGTGATACCACCTGTCATACACAAAAGGAAAAGCCCCATAAGAGCTAAGACGATGCACAGCCAATGCAAGGGGCGAACCCTCTTCTTAATAAAGAGTCCGAATATGGGAACAAGGAGCAGATAGAATGCGGTTATAAAGCCTGCCTTACCGGCATCTGTGCCGCGGTCGATTCCGATTTGCTGTGCGGCAGACGCAAGGAAAAGAGCAACACCGCAAATAAGTCCTCCCACAAGGAGATCCTTATTCCCCTTGATGTTTTCGGTATTCTGTGCCTGCCACGGTAGCTTTTTCATTCGCTTCTTTGAAATTGCATCGGAAACAACCACAAAGGGAAGTATAAAAACCACCGCCACAACCGAGCGTGACATCAGATATGTAAAAGGCTCAACCCCTGTTTCACTCTGAGCAACAAAAGTACTTCCCCATAAAAACGAACAAATAATCAGGAGAATAACTCCAACCCACTGCTTTGATTTCATAATCTACCTCTTTTTTCAAATTTCAAAATAAACCGACAGAGTTTATTCTAACACAAATGCATCCAAAAGAAAATACCTATATTGCTATTGATTTTATTTTTACTTTGTGATATAATATATTCATAAATGCAAGCTCAACTGCTTCGTTTATATAATCGAGCGGCAGGCCCTGTACGATTGAGGCCTGTGAATCATGTCAGGCGGGGAACCGAGCAGCATTAAGCAGTTTTCTTGATGCGATATAGTCAGTCTGTCGTTCGCTTATGTAAATGACTGAGGTGCTTGCATTTTTCATTTTGAAAAGTGAGGTGTGTTTATGTCTGCCTATCAGGTACTATACAGAAAATACCGACCGAAAACCTTCTCTGATGTTATCGGTCAGCCGCAGGTTACGGTTACACTGAAAAACGAACTTAAATCGGGCAGAATTAATCACGCCTATCTCTTCACCGGCACTCGCGGTACAGGCAAAACCTCCTGTGCAAAAATCCTTTCAAAGGCGGTTAACTGCCTCTCGCCTGTTGACGGTGAGCCCTGCTGTGAATGTGAGATTTGCAAGGGAATTCAAAACGGCGAAATATTCGATGTTTTGGAGATGGACGCCGCCTCTAACAGACGAATTGACGATATCCGCGATATTACCGATAAAATCTCTTACACTCCCGAACGGGGCAAGTACCGAGTGTTTATAATAGACGAGGTTCATATGCTTACAACAGAGGCGTTTAACGCTCTGCTGAAAACCCTTGAAGAACCTCCTAAGCATGTTATCTTTATTCTTGCTACCACCGAGGTACACAAGCTTCCTGCCACTATTCTCTCACGCTGTCAGCGTTTTGATTTTCACAGGATAAACGCATCCGACATGGCGCAGAGAGTTAAATTTGTCACAGAAAACGAGGGCTGTGAAATAACAGACGATGCAGCTCTGCTTATTTCCGTTATTGCCGACGGTGCTGTCCGTGACGCTCTGTCGCTTCTTGACAGATGTCTGTCGTTAAGCTCCTCTGTAGACGCCGATACCGTGCGGCGGGCAGCAGGCCTTGCTCAGAAGGATTACCTTCTTAACCTTGCATCAGCCTGTGTTAATAAAAACAGCGAAAAAGCAATATCTATCCTCAACAAGCTATATAACGATTCAAAAGATATGTCCAAGCTCTGCGACGAGCTGCTCAGCCATTACCGCAGCCTGATGCTTATCAAGACTGTTCGAAATCCCCGTGAGCTTGTAGTTATGTCTGAGGAAGAATACGACTCTGCATATGACCAGGCGCAGGTGCTCTCTCTTGCGGATATAGTCTACGCTATGGATGTACTTCAGACCGCATTTGAGCGTATGGGCAGAGGCGCTGACAACAGAATTGAGCTTGAGATTGCCCTTGTCAAACTCAGCGCGCCTGAGCTTGACAGCTCTGTTGAGTCGCTCCTTGCCCGTATTTCTGCCTTGGAAAAGGCGGTAAGATGCGGCGGTGCAGTAACTTCTCCCGCAAGCGCAGACAAGCCTGCACCTGCAACCGAGAGGGTAAGCGAAGCTGTTACTGCCGAAGCTGAGAGTTATGTGTCAGAATCATCTAATAACAGTAACAGAGCCATCGGCAAAGCAAAAGTCGAAGGAAAAGAGACTCAGGTACAAAGCAAGGCGTCCCCGGAGGTTGTCAAGCCCGTCGAGGATACTCCGCCCACTGCTCAGAAGCCTCGCAAAAAAGCGGATATGAACAGCATTATGGAGGGCGCTTCTCCCCTGTCCTCCTGGCCGGAGGTTGTGGCAAACCTGAAGCAGTATTCAAGAGCTATCGCCTCATCCTTCCAGGGTACAACTGCTTATGTCAGCGGTGATTATCTGCTTATCGATGCACCTACCGAGATACCCTTTAAGCTACTGCAAAATTCCTCTCAGCGTGACAATCTGAGACAGGCAGTGCAGGAGATTACAGGCAAACGCTATATTCTCGGTCCTTACAAGCGACCTGAAGCCGAAGATAAAGAAACAGACCTTCTTGATGCTCTTACCGCTAAGCTTAAGGAAAGCGGTGTAGAGGTTATCGAGGAGTAAAAATACAGTAATTAATTCTTAAAGGAGTTTTTGATATGAAAGCAAGATTACCACAGGGCTACGGCGGTGGCGGCACCTCCAACCTCCAGCATCTGGCAAAGCAAGCGCAGAAGATGCAGGCAGACATTGAAACCGCAACCGCAGAACTCGAAGAAAAAGAATACGAGGCTGCCTCGGGCGGCGGTGCCGTTAAAGTTGTTGCAACAGGCAAAATGGAGGTTAAGTCCATTGAGATTTCTGAGGATGTTGTTGACCCTGAGGATGTAGAGATGCTCTCTGACTTGGTTATGGCAGCAGTAAACGAAGCACTGAGAAACGCATCAAAAGATAAAGAAGAGACCATGGGCAAAATTTCCGGCGGTCTCGGCTCTATGAATATCCCCGGTTTGTTCTGATATGGCAAGCTATAATATACCGCCTCTTGCGAAGCTTATCGACCAATTTGAGAGCTTGCCCGGCATCGGAAGCAAAACCGCTCAGCGCCTTGCCTACCATGTTCTTAATATGACCAAGGAGCAGGCGCAGGCATTTTCGGCATCAATTACGGAGGCTCACGAAAAAATCAAATACTGTAAGGTTTGCTGTAACTTCTCTGACGAGGAGCTTTGCCCTGTATGCAGAAATGCCGGCAGGGACAAGTCTGTTATCTGCGTTGTGGAATCCCCAAGAGACGCAATTGCCCTTGAGAACACAAGGGAGTTTGATGGCACCTACCATGTGCTCCACGGCGCTATTTCCCCTCTTAACAACATAGGTCCCGATCAGCTCTACATTAAAGAGCTTCTCGCAAGACTGCAGGGGGACACCGTTAAGGAAGTCATTATGGCTACCAATCCTACGGTTGAGGGTGACGCTACGGCTATGTATATCTCAAGGCTTCTTAAGCCTTTAGGCGTAAAAACCACCCGACTTGCCTACGGAATTCCTGTTGGCGGTGACCTTGAATATGCAGACGAGGTAACTCTCGCCAGAGCCTTGGAAGGCAGGAGTGAACTGTGAAAAACAACTCAGGCATAAAAATTGCCGCACAGAATAAAAAGGCATATCACGACTATTTCGTAGAGGAAAAATACGAAGCAGGCATTGAGCTTTTCGGCACTGAGGTTAAGTCTATCCGCGAGGGCAGACTGAACCTCAAGGATAGCTGGTGCTCAATTGTTGAAGGCGAAATCTTCATAAACGGTATGCACATAAGCCCCTATGAGCAGGGAAATATTTTTAACCGTGACCCTCTGAGGGTGAGAAAGCTTTTAATGCATAAGCGGGAAATTAACAAGCTATTTGCTCTTGTTAAGCAGGACGGCTATTCTCTCATCCCTCTATCTGTTTACTTTTCAAAAAGCAAGGTAAAGGTTGAGGTCGGACTCTGCAAGGGTAAAAAGCTCTACGATAAACGGGCTACCGAGGCTGCACGCTCTGCAAAGAGAGACATTGACAGAGCGCTCAAAGAAAAAAATCAATAAGGCAGTGCGGCACGGTGCCGCCTGTCAGAATATTATATTTTAACGGAGGTATCAGTATGGATAACAACACAACTCAGAACATCACTTCTGCAGACCAGCTTCCGGCAAAGTTCAAGCCTATGGGCGCCTGGAGCTACTTCGGTCACAGCATTTTGTTCTCTATTCCCGTAGTCGGCTTCATCTTCCTCATCGTTTATGCTGTCGGCGGCACATCCAACATCAACAAGCGCAATTATGCAAGATCTTACTTCTGCGTTTATCTGCTTTTGGCAATAATCGCTATTGTTCTTTTGGTGCTTTCGTTAACCGGTGTTTTAATGCTTAATATACCGATATCAGATATGCGTTATTAATTCGCTCATTTAGGGCATAATAGAAAGGCTCAACTTATGTTGAGCCACTTATGGGGGCGTAATGGTTTCGACGGGGACTGTAGACCTCAGTAAGCGGGTAGCGGTGCGGACCCGCTATAAAATCCGCAAACTTAAAAATAAACGACAACAATACAGTTCGTTTAGCAGCTTAATGCTGCTCGTCCGCCCCGAGAGGACCGCGGCTCGGGCTCGGGCGTCGATTAGCGGTAAAGGTGAACAGCGGAGCACTCCGTACGCTGTCATCACTCAGGAGTTGCCCCTGAGGTAATCCCGTTGTCGGGAGTATTTCAGGGAAAGATTAATACGACAACTACACCCGTAGAAAGCTGTGGCGAGCGGTTTTCGGACAGGAGTTCGATTCTCCTCGCCTCCACCAAAGGAGTATTAAACGAACCTTTTTACTTCAAAGGCGGCTTTGCCGTTACGATTTGGTTCTAAATACTCAGCATAGAAAAAGCGACTTTCCTATGACGGTGAGCCGCTTTTTTCGTTGCCTGTGATATGTATTATTCGCTCTGTCCCTCTCCGCCCTTCAGGGCTTCAAGCTCTTCCCTCAGTTCGTTCACACGGTTTACAGCATAGACGGCATTACACACTTTAATACGCCCATTCAGTTCGTCAAGGTCATTTTTGATTTGGTTCAGGCTGTCCCAAACAATATAGAACAAATCTCTTGCTCTTTTTATGGACCGTTCTGCCGCCTCTTCCGTTTCCCATTCATCAACAAGAGCGGTTTCAAAAGCATACATCAGGCTTTCGTTCACCTGATTAAATTTGATGCAAACATTATCTAAATTTTTCATTGTAATTTTCTTTCGTTTATGGTATAATATTTTCGTAGAGTCACGACCTCACAAAGAGGGCGTGGTTGCCCGCTAAACCTTTGTGCTTTTGGTTTAGCGGGTTTTCTTTATGCCGCGCAAAAGCGGCGGCTTGATGTCTGCTTTGTGAAACGCTCTGCGACATCTGGAAGAGCCTTTTTGAGTGCTACTGTGTCAAGTCTTGATGATGTAACGAATTTCCACGTCACTTTGTATTCGCCCGCTCGGAGCTCTTCTGCATCTCCCATTTGAGCCTTTATTGTGTCCCTGATTGCCTCTGCTTCCTGTTCGGCTTAGTCAATCAATGCCTGAAGCTCTCTTAGTTCTCGGATTTTCATTTCAATTTCGTGTACGCTCATTTTCGGTACTCCTTTATTATTTATTGCAGGGAGAGGGGCGAGAGGCATTAAACATCTATTGCTTCTGCAAATCTCACTCTCTCTTATCCGGTCTCGCTCTTACATTGCGTTCTTGCTTTCCCTCTCGGTACTCCCGTCCGCCTTTCCTGTCCCTGTGTATATAGTATACCATATTGGGTACAATATGTCAATGGGTTTTCAAAATATATTGGGTACAATATTGTACGAATATTTGCCGAAAAATTTGTGTACTTTGTATATTGTACCCATTATGATTTTGTGATATAATAGTAATCAAGAATAAGGGTTACCAATCGGTAAAGGAGAGTGAACATTGTGGCAATTCCAAAGGCAAATCAAAGAGCGGTTGCAAAGTACGTTAAAAATAATTATGATGACATCAAGGTGAGAACCGCCAAAGGAAAAAGGCAAGTTATTCAGGAGCACGCAGAACGAAGGGGCGAAAGTGTCAACTCTTTTATTAACCGTGCGATTGATGAAGCTATGGAGAGGGACAACGCCTCGGCCGTAGCAGAGGAATAATGAGAAGCGGAGCGGTAGCTTCGCTTTTTCTCTACATAAAATATTTACATTTGCGTATAATAAATACGCATAAAACTATTGACATACGCATAAAAAAGGCGTATAATAATAGTGTAATCAGGAGGTGAGGGAATGCCGCAAACGGTAAAAGAAATATTAAGGACATTGCATCGGGACGGTTGGCAGGAAGTTCCGAACCGCACAAAAGGGTCACACATACAGTTAAAGCACCCGACAAAGCCCGGAAAGGTTACTGTTCCCAATCATTCGGGCGACATCCCTGCCGGAACACTCAACAGTATATTGAAACAAGCGGGGTTGAAATAACCCCTGACGAAAGGAGAACCTACTATGCGTAAATTATCATATCTTGCAGTATTTGAACCGAGCGGAGAGGGATACAGCGTATATTTTCCCGACCTCCCCGGCTGTATCAGCTACGGCAATTCATACGAAGAAGCACAGAAAGAATCCGCTGATGCTTTGGGGCTTCACCTTTACGGAATGGAGAAGGACGGGGACGAAATTCCCGCTCCCTCTAAAAATCCGCATATAGACGAAGAAACGGCTCCCGGCTATCTTGTATCGCTCGTAACAGTATTTCCCGATATTGTGAGAAACGAACTTGACAACCGCCGTATAAAAACGAACGTAACGCTTCCCACGTGGTTAAAGGATGCGGCAGAACAGCAGGGCGTAAACTATTCACGGCTCCTTGAAGCCGCTCTCCTCGATTATTTGCATATTACCCCCGTTCCGAACGGTGGCACAAACCCAAACTAAAGACTGCAAGCAACAGTATAGCAGGGCTTCACTATGATATGAAGTCCTGCTATTTTCTTTTTTGTCCGTTGGAATGTCTGCGGATTTTCCATAGGACTGTCCGTTGGAATGTCCGTGGAATTTCCACGCATAACCGTAACCGTAACCCATACCGTAAACATAACCGTTACCCATACATATATGTACGTGTGCCGTGATAGCTATATCTCAATTTGAAATTGTTTACTCGGCCGAGAGGGAGCAATACACAATCAAAAGCAAGGAACCGCCCTTCTGCCCCCTCTGCAAAGCTCTAATGTCGGGACATGATACAAGGGAGCGGCATTGTATAGACGAAACAGGGCAAATTAAATGGTATAGATTACGGCGGTTAAAATGTCCCGTTTGTAAAATACTGCATTTAGAGCTACCGTCTTTTATGACTGCAAAGAAATATTATCAGGCGGATGTAATACAAAACGCTGTTGACGGTGTGTCGGATGACTGCCCTGCGGAAAATTCCACAATACGCCGTTGGAAAATTCGCCCACCTGACTTGCCTCGTAAACAGTTCCCGGAAGATGTATAATTTTTGTGATTTACAACGGAGGGAGAATTACCTATGAAGAATAAAGTATTTATAATCATCATTGCACTAATTCTGTTTATCGGCGGTTTGGCTGTCGGTCTCCTGCTCAGTAATAACGGTGAAAGGGAGCGGAAGCCAGAGAACACATCAGGACTGACGGAAGACAGCAACGCTCAGGACATCGGAGCTTCAGGAGGAATAAACGCAGCAGGCAAAGCGGACAGTATTTCAATACCGGGCTTTGAAAAGATGACAATACCCGCAAATCAAAAGACGGTTGCTTGTAACATCTTCAATCCTGAATACAACCATTGTTATTTTGTGGCGGTTATAACGCTTGACGTTGGAGCGGAAATATACCGTTCGGGGCTGATTGCTCCCGGTAAAGCAATTTATCAGCTTACCCTTGCCGCCCCTCTCGATAAAGGCGAATACCCCGCCACCCTGACATATTACTGTTATTCGCTCGATAATAAAACGGAGTTGAACGGTGCAACTACTCATTTTATTTTGGAGGTTACATAATGAGAAAATTTCTTGCATTTATTATTGCCGCTCTTATGGTGGTGTCGTGTTCGGTCGCCGCATCGGCGGCAACGGTTGAAGAAAGTTCATCAAGCACCACGACCGTATATTATAGTAATTACGGTCAGTATGCCGTCAACATTCCTTCTTCACTTATGCTTACTCAAAAAGACACAATTTCCGTTTCTGCCGATTATGCACATTTGAAAACGACACAAAGCATAATTGTCAGCATCCCTGAAAGTTCATTCGGTGAGAGCGGATATTTTGAGTTAATCGCTGATGCTGACAGAAGCACAATGAAGTGTACTCTTCTTGCATCCGAGAACGGAGCGGAGGCGGTAGAGCTCACAAAAGAAAACGCTCCTCACACTCTTGTTACCATTACGGAAGAAAACAAAGATACCGCAATAGGAACGCTTCAGGTTATACCGCAAAAAGAAACAGCTACGGCATCAGGTGTCTTTACAGGAAGAATACAGTTCGATATTTCACTCATAAATACATCGGAAGAATAAGCCGCTCCCTCTCCGCTGTAAATCAAAAAACGCCAGAGGCATTAAAACCTTTGGCGTATCTTTTATTATTCTGGTTTCCCCGGTCTTCGATGCCGTTCAATCATTCTTTCCCGGCTCTGTTCCGGTGTGCTTGGATTTTTCTTGCCTTGCTGTCGCTCAATCATCCGCTCTCGGCCCTGTTTGGCTGAAATCGACTTACCGGAGTTCGTCATCATTTGCGAATATGCCTTTTCTGCTGTCGTATATCTTGCGTTCTTCATAAAATAACCGTCCTTTCCGTATCGCTCATTTAACCCCTCTAAAATCTCACAAAACGACCGAGAATGAGAGATAAATATTTGAGAGGGCAAACGGATAATATAAAGTTAAAGCCGCGCAAAACGGCTGTAAATTGCTTTGCAGGGTTTTACAATTTTGTTTTAATCGTCCTCAGCGGAACAGTTTTCTTCAGAGTCAATCTGCGGCATATAGATAATAACATCATTTCCGCCCTCTTCGGCGGCGGTTGCTATCAATGCCGCATCACCATTTCGGGACCTGACGGTTACAGCGGAAGCAAATGCCCCGGAAGACTTTGCAAGAAGTTCAGAAGCTTTCAGACGGTCAGCGGTCTTCTCCTTTGGGTCGTGCATTATATCGCTCCAAAACGCTTTTGTTTCGGTTAGGCTTGCAATACGTTCAGAGGCGGCCGCATCTTGTAAAGACTGAATATATTGCAGAATGTCAGCATTTGTCAACAGTCTTTGCCCTTGCGAGCGGGCTGTGTGTTCGGAATATCCCGCTCCCTTTGCCGCTTCCGTTGCGTTCGGGTTGGCGGCATATAGTTCAGCAAACCTCTTTTGCTTATCGTTCATTGGGTATCATCTCCTTTCGTTTCTTCCGCTAATTGCCATAAGTGATGCAACCTACTTCCGTTAATTGAAGGATTGCCTTTGAGATAATCAATAAAGCGGTCAATGTCGCTATTAAATTTTATAGTTCTAAAATTATGCAACTGGTCTGGATGATGCAAACAGGCATCATTATACATAATATTTGTTGCTTTCAAACAGCGTATAAATCTGTTTTTGTCAACGGGCTGTGTCATAAGGCTTTTGGGTCGCTTACGATAAAAATATACCGCCTCCGGCTCAAATATCGCCCTCTTGGCTGACGTTATCACAGACGGAATGACAGCAACATCTTCCGCAAAATCAAACCCAACGGGGAAACGGTATCCGTTCCATAACTCTTTTGAAAATACATAGCCCCACGGTCCGCCGCTCACTAACAGCCGCAAACTGTCTGTCACTTCTTTTCCGACAAATAACCTCCTCACGGTTGCTCTTCGGAGCTCGTTCATAATAATGTTTTCTTCTGTTGTTTCTTTATCGTTAATTACAAAGCAACGATTTGAACATACGCATTCAGCATTATACACTTTTACGCATTCAATCATTTTTGCATAATAATTCAAAGATATATAGTCATCGGAGTCAATAAACGATATTAGGGGAGCAGATGCTAACTCTATGCCGAGATTACGAGCAACGGAAACGCCGGAGTTTTTCTGATGAACAACTTTGAAGCGGTCATCTTTCTTGCTGTAATTGTCGCATATAAACCCGCTCCAATCCTTGCTACCGTCATCAATAAGAATACATTCCCAATTTACAAAAGTCTGGTGTAATATGCTATTCAGACATTCTTCAAGGTAAAGCTCTACATTATACACCGGGACAATTATTGAGAGCTCCGGTCGTTCCGTTATCATATATCATTCGCCCCTTTTCTTCTTTTTGGAGTATCGGTCAAGCACGTGCTTCAGGGCTGTTTCGTATGTGATGTCACCAAACACGGGTATTTTGTACGCTTCCCAAAGAAGCCGGGCTGACTTTTTCGGGCAGGGCTTTCCTAAATGTTGACTGCACATTTTCTTTGCTTCTTCAACAAAATGCTTGCCGCCTTTTTCGTCAAATACCTTCTTTAAGGAGAATATATCCAAATCAATATTTGTCGTGTTCAGTACAAGGTCTGCACCTGCCTGAATGTCTTGCAGTTCAGCGTTTAAGGTTGAAACAAGGCGGTCAATTTTCACCCTTGCCCCCTGAGCTTCCTTGGATTCGTTTTCTGCAATATCCATATTTACAACGAAATTCAGCATTTCGTGAGCTGACATCTTGCCGCCTCTGTAATCAGGATTGCGGATGCTCTGACGTGCTTCGTCAAATGCGGTCTGCATCCGTTCGGTGTGCTGATGCAGTTCTTCAATACCTCTTGCAAGTGCGTAGCTGTGTCTTTCAATGGCGGTTTTAATCATTCCCGGTTGACCTCGCTTTCTTGGTCGCAATATTAAGGGCATCTAAAAAGGTTGCACCTTCAGGCAATGAAATCCCGTATTCCTCACAGAGCAGGGGATTCATTTCTTCCGGGATGACATCAGAGAGAAGAAGCGGAATAGCGGCTATAACGGAAACACCGTTCTCAGATGCTTTTCTATAAAGAAGAATACTGAACATTGCTTCAATTTTGCTTTGCATTATTATACCTCCTCACAAAGACTATCCGCTTCGGTTTTGATGTTATCTACATATCTGCGGCCCATTTCAAGAAGCGGCATTCTCAAAAGTTCAAAACGGCATTGTTCTATTGCCTTTGTAGTCTCCTTTTGTCTGTTTAATAGATGTTCTTTTGCAAGATACAATTCGTTGTATTCGTGCATAGCAACATCATAAAGCCTTTGGATTTCCTCTTTCTCATCGGAAGTAAAGACATATTTAATGGCTTTCAATTCTTTTAGCTCAATCTCTTCAGGTGTTGCAGGGGTTCGGCGTATTTCTTCAACAAGTCGCTTCCTTTCTGCTTCAAGCTCGTCAATAGCTCTCTGATGTCCGGGGGCGTATGTCGCCCAATTTGCATTGAGTTTTTCACGGCGAATTTTGATTTTTGCCTCGATGTCTCGCAACTGTTGAGAGGGAGAGACGACAAGCAGTAATTCAAGTTCGTGTATTCTGGCGTGGTTCCGTTCTCTCTGCTGTCTCAGGCGTTCCTTTGCATTGTCGGTAAATTCTTTTAGTCCGGTGTACGCCGTATCAAAAGCGGCATACGCTTCATCGAATGCGGCGAATGTTTTATCATAGGTAAGAATAGCCGCTTGAATTTTGGCAAAGTCGAATTTGGTTTCAGGTTTCATCATTTTGTAAGTTCCTTTCTGTATTTTGGTTTAATATTTCGGTTAAGGCTTCCAAAGCCTCTTTGTGTATCTTGTGGCATCGGCGGCGGTAGCTGTCTTCTTTATCTAAAAAGTCAGTCTTTTTCATAAATAGCATATCAAGTGTTTCATCCCACGTTGCAAGGTCAAGGTATCGCATTTGTAGGACTGCTTTTTTATAAGCCCATCCGGTTCCCTTAATCTGCTTTATGGCGGTGTCGATTTCTTTATATAGCACTCTTGATTTTTGCAATTTTTCGGAGACTTCACGCTCTAAAAAGTCGCATTGTGCTACAAGGTGCCCTATACGGTCCGTATGACCGCCTTTTTCGTGTGGCATTCCGTCAAGAATTGGAGAAGACGGGGAAGACGCTTTCTCTCTTAAAATTTCGGCTCTCTCGCAAAGGTTGTCAATATCTGCAATAAGTTCACCGTATGAACGGAGCCACGCTTTCACGCTCTCAGGCGTGTGTCTCATTTGTCCCCTGTGCTGTCGGGTTCAGCCGTTGGTATAGTTCCCGTTGTATTGAGACGAGTTCGGCGTTTACCCGGTGAGCCGCCGCCGATATTTCATCCGCTTCCCTCGTCAGGACATCAAGTCTTGACAGCAATTTCAAAAATTCTTTTTCTGAAAACGGTTCATTCATTTCCTGTCCCTCCCCTTTCTATGACGAAATATTGCACGTTTATTGTATAAATGGGTATGCTTTTCCTGTACCTGAACAACGAAAAACACACACCTATGTTTTGTATGTTGTTTTGCTGTTGGGTTGATATGGGTTGTAGTTGATGTTGTGTTGGTAAAAATCGCAAACAAACGGTATTTTTCCTTCCGTTCGGTTGCGTTCGGTTACGAACGGTTACGAATGGAATATTTTATTTCCCATTCACTACGGGGCAGAGGTTCTTTCCCTTCGCTTTTTGCGTTCATGCAATAATTTGAATACTGTGCACTTATACACGTTTCAAAATATCTGCTTGCATCATTGTCTATTCTGGGGCAAATCACATCCCACGCAATACAAAGAGCAACATCATCCTCTTCCGAAAAATCGGGCGGTGTGTGATTTTCTCCATATTCAAGAATAGCATCAAGGAGCCGTCCTTTGTCTTCTAAATCAAGCCGCTTGATGCAGTTCTTCGTTTCAAAATATATCATTACGCCCGGTCGCTTTTTCTGTTTGGGTTCGTTCATCCGCTTTGCCCTCCTTTTCTGCCTCAATGCGTTTAAGGGCTTTTCGTGCCTGTGCAACTGCGGCAAAGGTTGCTTTGCCTCGTCTCGTCATTGAAGCAACGAACCGCCGTAGCTCGTTAGCACTTGCCGGGCGGAAATATCCGCTGTGTTCGCTGTCGGTCGATGATAAAATCAAGGCACCCTCTCGGCGTTCGGATGCTATTTCCCTTCGGAGCTCTCTGTCATTCAGCCCGGTAATAGCCGCTAAATCTCTACGAGATATGGCGTTTTCCTGACCTTCGGGGAGCAGTTCAAAAATCCTTCCCATTGTCGCCCTCTCCTTTCTCCTGTTCTGCTTTTAGAAATTCCTCAAATTCGGCTTGGTGTGCCTCACGGTACGCTCGAATATCAGCAAACACAGCAACGGCGAAAGCGTGAGCTTGCTTTTGACTTATTATGAATGTTTCCGCTTCCTGCGTTTGCATAAAATTCTCCTTCCTGCGTTACCGCTTTATTCGTTAGGTATTGCCGACTGGTAATAGGTCAACCGCTTACGGCGGCTTTTTCGCTGTGAATTTGCTCGATGATTGCAAAAATCTTCTGCTTCTCAGGTTCGGGCAGTTCACGGCGAAGCTTCTTTGAAAAATTGGTGTCGCTTATTCCGTAAATTTCTGCAATTTCCCACAGCTTAACACCTGCATTTGTGGCGGCTTTGCGAATATCAAGATTGCTCATTCATTTTTTCTCCTTTCCGACTTGTTTTTGTCGTTCTTCTTATTGCATTTTAACACAATATATGCTATAATCATATACAGTATAAAAGGTTTTTCGCTTATTTTCGGAGGTGTATATATGGACAGAACATATAGCAAGGCTGACAAAAACAATCCTGTTTACAAAAATACAAAAATCAGCGGTGAAAGGTTAAGAATAGCCAGAGGAAGCATTCCACAATCTGCCGTTGCAAACGATATGGGTTTTGCTCAATATCAAACGATTAGTAATTATGAAACAGAAAACGCAACCCCTTCCTTTGCAACATTATTAAAACTATGTAATTACTATAATTGCGATATGGATTTTCTGTTAGGAAACATAGACACACCACATAGAGCGGCGGCCGATATAGAAGAACAAACAGGTTTATCAGTAGAAGCGGCAGAAAAAATGCTTAAATGGAGTAAAAGCGGTTCTTCGGCGTTTGTTACTGACTTCATTTCAAAAATGATAGAAAATGATGATTTAATTTTTTCTTTGTTACGTGCCGGAAATGAATATACAAGAATACAGGACAAAGAGCAGTTGAGCGAAAGAACCGATATTATAGACGAAGGCGGAGGAATTTTACTAATGGAAAAAAACGATGCTTTGCGGTTTCTTTCTTTTGAAATGCAACGCCTTATAACGGAATTTGTGTATTCATATTTTAATGTGGAAAAAACGGAAGGAGCGGACGAAAAATGAATGTTGTAATATATGCCCGGTTCTCCTCTCACAGCCAAACAGAGCAGAGCATTGACGGACAATTAAAGATTTGTAATGAATACGCAAAAAGAAACGGGCATACCGTTGTCGGAGAATATATTGACCGTGCTATTACCGGAAAGACAGATAACCGTCCAGACTTTCAGCGAATGATTGCAGACAGCAAGAAAAAGTGTTTTCAGGGAGTTTTGGTGTACGCCCTTGACCGTTTCGGAAGAAATGTAATACAGACTGCTATAAACGAAAACATATTAAACAAGAATGGTGTTATTTTGTTATCGGCTACAGAAGAATTTAAAGACGACCCTGCCGGGCGAATGTATAGAAATATCTCAATGGCGTTTGCTCAGTATTATTCCGATGAATTGTCACAAAAGATAAAACGCGGAATGGATATAAACGGAGAGAAATGTTTGTGCACTGGCGGCGGCGTTGCTCTCGGTCTCAGGGTTGATAAAGACAAGCATTTTCAAATTGATGAAGAAACTGCTCCTATTGTCCGTGAAATATTCAGTATGTACGCCAACGGAAAAACCGTTGAAGAAATAACAACAACAATGAATAACCGTCACATTCTAACATCAAGAGGCAATGAATTTAACAAAAACTCTTTGCATCGGATGTTGAGAAACAAACGATACATCGGAACATACACATACCGGGGAAAAGAAACGCCAGATGCAATACCTCGAATTGTTGATGATGAAACATTCAATCGGGTTCAAGAAATGCTCGACAAAAACAAAAAAGCTCCTGCCAGAGTGGACAGTATCCAATAAAGTAGACAAAGAAAAAAAGACCCTATCGTAGAATAA
>JBJEOT010000055.1:0-25719 GCA_051880855.1 Ruminococcus sp. | reverse complement strand
GAATTTATTACCGACGGCAGCTACGGCTCAGGCTTTGACCTGCCTCCTAAAAACTGCCCGGAGTGCGGTACACTTATGAAGCAAGACGGCCACGAGATTCCCTTTGAAACCTTCCTCGGCTTCAAGGGTGACAAGACGCCCGATATCGACCTTAACTTCAGCGGTGAATTCCAAGCAAGCTCTCACCGCTATACCGAAGAGCTCTTCGGTAAGGATAAGGTGTTCAAAGCCGGTACTATTTCAACCCTCGCCGAAAAAACCGCCTTTGGCTTTGTCAAGAAATACGAAGCAGAGCGAGGACTCAATCTGGGCAAAGCAGAAGAAACTCGCCTTGCCGCAGGTTTCACAGGCGTTAAGCGCACTACCGGTCAGCATCCCGGAGGTATGGTTGTTGTGCCTCGTAATAAGGAGATTTACGACTTTTGTCCTGTTCAGCATCCTGCCGATGACAACGACTCCGACAGTATTACAACGCACTTCGATTTCCACTCAATACACGATAATATCTGTAAGCTCGACGAGCTTGGACACGATGTGCCCACAATTTATCACTATCTTGAGGAGTTCACAGGCATACCTGTTATGGATGTTCCTATGAACGATCCTGAGGTTATGTCACTCTTCGGTTCAACTGAAGCCTTGGGCGTTAAGCCCGAAGATATTGACTCTCAGACAGGCACATTCTCTCTGCCCGAGGTTGGCACTTCTTTTGTCCGTCAGATGCTTTTGGAGGCAAAGCCCAAGACCTTCTCAGATTTGCTTCAGATTGCCGGACTTTCTCACGGTACTGATGTTTGGATAGGGAATGCCGCTGACCTTATCAGCAACGGCACCTGTACTATTTCAGAAGTTATCGGAACGCGAGATTCCATTATGACTTACCTTATGCACAAGGGACTTGATCCCTCTATGTCTTTCAAGATTATGGAGATTGTCCGTAAGGGCAACGCAAAAAAGCTTCTTACCGAGGAGCATTTTGCAGCTATGAGAGAGAACAATGTGCCCGAGTGGTACATTGACTCCTGTATGAAGATTAAGTATATGTTCCCCAAGGCACACGCTGCCGCTTATATGATTTCTACTCTCCGTCTCGGTTGGTACAAGGTTCACAAGCCTATCGAGTACTATGCCGCTTACTTTACTGTGCGCGGCGAAGATTTTGACGGCGTAACTGCCATAAAGGGCAAAAGCGCAGTAGAAGCAAAGATGCTTGCAATAAAGCAAAAAGGCTTTGAGGCAACCGCCAAGGAGAAGACCGAAATCGCAACCCTTCAGATTATTAATGAGATGCTTGCCCGTGGAATTCAGCTTCTTCCTGTAGATGTATACAAATCATCAGCAAAGAAGTTCAATATTGAAGACGGCAAGCTAAGACTTCCCTTTATGTCCATACAGGGAATAGGAGAGTCCGCTGCGCTTTCCTTAGAGGAATGCGGAAAGCAGGGCGAGTATTTCTCTGTTGAACAGTTACAGCAAAAGACAAAGGTAACAAAAGCAGTAGTTGATTCCTTGAGGGAAATCGGTGCGCTCAAAGGCATACCCGAAAGCTCACAGATTTCTCTTTTCGGTGACTGATTTTTATCTAATGATTAGAGGTGCAAAAATTTGACATTTTCCATTTTTTCTTTTGGCTGCAAGGTGAATCAGTATGAGTCCGAGTTCATCAGTGAGCTGATGATTCAAGAGGGCTTTACCCTTTCAGCAAGCGACAAAGAATGTGATATATACATAGTAAACTCCTGCTCGGTAACCGCTGTCAGCGACTCAAAATGCCGCAGATTTTTGCACCGTCTTCGCCGTAATAATCCAAAAAGCATCATTCTTCTCTGCGGTTGTATGTCTCAGGCATTTCCGCGGAAATACAGTAATTTCACAGATTGCGATATTGTTACAGGCAACACAAGCCGTGCAAAAATTCCCGAGTATATAAAGGCATTTATCAAGAACGGACAGCCAATAATCGCTGTTGATGAACATAACAGAAAGAGCGAAGAGTTTGAAGAAGTAAAGGTTACAACCTTCTCAGAGCGAACAAGAGCTTTTGTCAAGATTGAAGACGGCTGCGACCGCTTCTGCACATACTGTATTATTCCTTATGCCCGCGGCAGAGTCCGTTCAAAGCCCCTTCAAAGCCTTATAACCGAGGTAGAAGCTTTAGCTGAGAACGGCTACTGCGAGATAGTCCTTGTGGGAATAAACTTATCAAAATACGGTACAGATTTATCTCTTACACTGGCCGATGCTGTTGAAGCTGTCGCCTCTGTACAGGGCGTTCGCCGTGTGCGTCTTGGTTCACTTGAGCCGGAGCTTCTCACCGAGGATATAATAAAGAGACTCGCAGAGTGCACAAAGCTTTGCCCGCAGTTTCACCTGTCCTTGCAAAGTGGGTGCAATGCTACTTTAAAGCGTATGAACCGTCATTATACCTCGGCTGAATATATGGAGATTGTCTCACGTTTAAGAAAAGCCTTTGATAATCCAAGCGTCACCACAGATGTTATGGTAGGTTTCCCCGGCGAGACCGAGGAGGAATTCAATGAGTCACTGGAATTTGTAAAGTCTGTAGGCTTTGCAAAGGTTCATGTTTTTCCCTTTTCAAGACGCGAGGGTACGGTTGCCGACAAGCTTGATAATCAGCTTACAAAGTCTGTGAAGGACAGCCGTGCTAAGATTATGACCGATGCAACAAATCTTGACAGAGCCGAGTTTATCAAGTCTCAAATCTCTCTTCTGACCGAAGTCCTCTTTGAACATAAAAATGAAACAGGAATGTACGAGGGCTATAGCCTCAATTACACTCCTGTTTATGTAAGCTCAGATGAAGATATTTCCGCTAAGTGCTTGAATGTAAAGATAACTTCAGCTTCCGATGATTACTGTATCGGCGAGTTAATCTGACTTATATTACCTCTCTGAAAGCCTCAAGCTCTTTTTCGGCTTTATCCGATATCAGTGCGCTGTAATCGTATATCATATATCCGTCGTATCCGTATTTTCTTATAAGCTTAAGCTGACTTGCAAGCTCATCTTCCTTTTCTGCCCATGTGCCTGAGTCCGCGTCTGTTCCTGCTTTGTAAGCGCCTAAACCGATATAGACTTTTAGCTCACCGTGTTTTTCAAGCTCGTTCCACTCCTTAAGGCTTTCTTCAAAGGATAGGGTAGGGTTTTCTATGGAGTAGTACATCTGCGGACAAATATAGTCTGCATAACCGTACGAAGCGCACCAGCTTTTTACATCGGCAAAGAGAGAGTAATCGTTTTGGATATTTCCCTGAGGAGAAATCCCGAAAACTACTGTGCTGTCAATATTCTTTATTCTCCTGTAAACCTCTGCAATAAGGAGGTTTACATTGTTTTGGCGCCATTTATCAAATGTCATCGCCTTTGCAAAGCTGTCACAGCTTTTTTTGTAGGCATTGTAATCCTCAGCGTCAAAGCTGCCGCAGTCAGAAGCATAGAAGTAATCGTCAAACTGGATTCCGTCAACATCGTAATTCTCGACGATTTCTGTAACTCCGTCAACTATCAGCTTTCTTACCGACCTTTTTGCAGGATTCAGATATATTCCCGAGTCAAGCTCAACGCCCATAGTGTTGTCTAAGCAGTACGGATTTGAATTTGCAAGCGATGAGGGCGTGGAGACAGCTCTCACACGGTAAGGATTTATCCAAGCGTGCAGATAAAGCCCCTTGCTGTGGGACGCATTGCACATATATTCAAGTGCATCATACCCGGCAGATACACCCTGTACTCCCGAAAGCACGTGTGAAGAAGGAAAAATCTCCGATTTATACAGTGCATCGCAAAAGGGCCTTACCTGCACAATTATTGTATTGCAGTCCGTTTTTATCGCTTCTGACAGAATGTTATCGAATTTTACCTTAAAGGATTCAAAGCTCTTGTCTGTATCTTGCATATCAAGTGATATATACGAAACCCATAATCCTCTCATCTCGCCCTTCGGCAGTTTCAGCTCGTCCGCAGTTGCAGATACACCCTTTACTGTATTTTCGCTTTCGACTTTTTTGTCGGAATTCATTGAAATTACCACTGATACTATTAATAACAACGCAGTGAAAATAACCGCAAAGCTTATTCCTTTTTTCAATTATAACACTCCTAATTTAGATTTGAGGTGCAGCGATGCCCAGGTATGTCGAATATATTATTCTGTATCTTTTTTTAGTTAATATAGTCGCTCTTACTGTAACAGTCTACGATAAGATTGCCGCTATAAGAGGCAAATGGCGAATTTCAGAAAAAGCACTGCTGATTATCTCTGCCTTAGGAGGCTGGGTGCTTATGTATCCCACAATGTTACTTATTCGTCATAAAACACGAAAGAAGAAATTTATGATAGGGCTGCCGGCTATAATGGTAGCTGAAATCTTTTTGTTTTTTGCTTTTATGTATCTTAGGGGGATTTTATGAGTGGTGTTCTGACCTTTACTGTAACAGATGAATTTGACGGCAAAAAAGCAGTAGTTTTCCTCAGAACCGTTTGCAAGCTTTCTGCGCGGACCCTTGCCCTGCTTAAAAAAACAGAAGGCGGCCTTACCCTAAGCGGTAAAACTCTGCGAACCGTTGATATTGTACACAGCGGAGATGTTGTGAAAATTGCGCTCCCTCAGGAGCAGACAGCTATAACCCCCATTAAAGGTGAGCTTGATATTTTATATGAAGACAGCTCTCTTCTGATTATTAATAAACCTTCGGCAACTCCCGTGCATCCTGTTAAGTCCCACCAAACCGATACCTTAGCGAATTTCGTAGCGTATAAATATATGAATTCCTCAGCGGACTTTGTTTTCAGAGCTGTAAACCGACTTGACAGCGATACATCAGGCGCAGTTATAATTGCACGGGACAGACACACAGCGTCACTTATGCAAAGTATTGATGTTAAGAAGTATTATATCGCAGTCTGCCACGGAAAAATTGTTGAAAAGGGAAGCGTGAGATTGCCCATAGCTTTGAGTGCAGACAGTAAAATCCGCCGTGAAGTCAACCCAAACGGCAAGTCCGCCGTAACATACTTTGAGCCGATAAAAGCACTAAACGACGCAACTGTAGTTCGCCTTTGCTTAGAAACAGGCAGAACACATCAAATCAGATGCCATATGTCTCATATCGGGCATCCGCTTTTAGGCGACGATATCTACGGCGGAAGCCTTGAGCGTATTGGCCGACAAGCGCTTCATTGCTTTGAAGTAAGCTTTGTTCATCCGATAACGGCGGAGACTGTGAGTGTCACCGCACCAATCCCACAGGATATGAAAGCCTTAATAGAATCCGATATAGAAAGACCGTGATAAAGCTATATCCCCTTACATAAGGCAATTGAAATCTTTAACCTTTCAAGCCTTAGGTAAGGAGACCTGAGAAATTGCTTTATCACGGTTTGTTATTTAATTCGTATTTTATCTTTTTTGTTTACTCCTTTTATTCCGCCTAAAGCCGAGCAGATAGTTACTGCTATAAGCTTCACAAAGGTTATGTAAGAAACATTATCTTCAGTTCCTGCAAGCCCTGCTATAAAGAGTATAAGGAAGATTACTGCTCCGCATACAGCGCCCACAAGCAAGCCGTTTGATTTTGTTATCCTCGCCGAGACATAACCGCCCGTAAAAGCCGATAAGGCGCTTACAACCACACCGACCCATACCAAGATGCCCTTTGGCAGAATGCCTGATATGAGAAGAATAAGGGAGACTATAAGAAGCATCGCAAGGCAAACAATAGTTGCCGCAATAATTCCGGCTGTTACAGCCTTAATGTAAAGAGTAATTCCTGATTTGAAGAATGTAGTTTTAATAGCTTTCAAAATAAAAATCCCCTGAATTATAATCTACAGAATTATATTCAGGGGATAGATATTTAATTACTGATTGAAAAGAAATGTTACTGATTCTTTTTGCTTTCTTTCTTAGCCTTCTTCTCAGCTTTAGCCTTTTCCTTCTCTTCGGCAGCACGCTTCTTCTCTTCTTCCTGAGCAGCGATAGCAGTGTTGTTGGAGTAAATGCACCATTTCTTCATTCTCATCTTAACACGGTCAGAGCCGGTTTCAATTATAATCTCATCATCTTCGTCACGAACAGCAACAACCTTGCCGGTAATACCGCCGATAGTTGTGATGTCGTCACCGATGTTAATGTTCTTCTTAAGCTCTTCTTCCTGCTTCTTTTTCTTTGAGCTGGGTCTGATCATAAAGAAGTAGAGAGCGGCAAAAACAAGCACATATACAATAATAATCCAGTAAGAGCCGCCTACACAACCGCCGGTGCTTTCAGTAGTTGTAGTAGAAGTAGCAGTGTTCATCAAGGGCATTGCACTGATTGATGCAAGAATGTTGTTCATCATTATACTTAATTCCTTTCATTACAAACGATATTGTGATTATATCAGCTTTTCTTCTATAAATCAAGTAAATAATTTGTGACTTAGATTCTTTTGCAGATAATATCCTTCTTTTCTCTGTAAAAACTCTCGAAGTTACCGTTCTCAAGTGCCTTTCTGATATCCTCCATAAGCTTGTTGTAAAATCTCAGATTATGCATAACTGCAAGGCGAAGTCCCAAAGCCTCCTGTGACTTTTGCAGATGTCTTATATAAGCACGGCTGAAGTTCCTGCATGCAGGGCAATCACATTCCTCGTCAATAGGGGAGCTGTCAAGCTCGTACTTTTTATTTGAGATATTTATTATACCCTTGCTTGTAAATAGGTGACCGTGACGGGCATTTCTCGAAGGCATAACGCAATCAAATAAATCAACACCCCGTCTGACGCCTTCTAAGATATTCAGCGGTGTACCCACACCCATAAGGTATCTCGGCTTATCAGCAGGCATAAAAGGTTCAACCGCTTCAATTACCTCGTACATAACCTCAGCTTCTTCACCAACAGCAAGGCCGCCGATAGCATAGCCGTCAAGCTCCAGCTCTCTGATCATTTTCATATTCTCAACTCTCAGATCGTTGTAGGTTGAGCCTTGATTAATGCCGAATAGCATCTGCTTGCTGTTTGTACTAAAGCCTGTCTCCATCAGCCTGTCGTGCTCAATCTTACAGCGCTTGAGCCACCTGACTGTTCTCTCAGAGGACATCTTTGCATAATCATAAGCAGCAGGGTTTTCAACACATTCGTCAAAGGCCATAGCGATGGTTGAGCCTAAGTTTGCCTGAATTCTCATGCTCTCCTCAGGTCCCATAAAGATTTTTCTGCCGTCAATATGACAGGAGAAGGTGACGCCTTCCTCTTTGATATTTCTAAGCTTTGCAAGTGAAAACACCTGAAACCCACCGCTGTCTGTTAAGATGGGTCCGTCAAAGCGCGTGAATTTATGAAGTCCGCCCAAATACCTAACAACTTCATCGCCGGGACGGATGTGAAGATGATATGTGTTGCATAGCTGAACCTGACAACCGAGCTCTTTAAGGTCAAAAGCGGAAAGTCCGCCCTTGATAGCTCCTGCTGTGGCAACATTCATAAAGCAGGGTGTCATTATCACGCCGTGAGGCGTTGTGAATTCCGAGAGCCTTGCATTGCCCTCTTTTTTAATAACCTTGAACATTTCGTTTCTCCTGAACTAATATGTAATAAACTATAATATTGAGCAGCTTACGGCAAATATAATGCCGTAAGAATGAATATTTATTAGTGAATAATTCCGGTGTCAGCTTTGCGACTTTATATAAGTATGTGCCGTTGGCACGCAATAATTATTAATTTGTTTAATCCTATATGATGAGCATGCTGTCGCCGAACGAGAAAAATCTGTAGCGTTCCTTAACAGCTTCTTTGTAGGCGTTCATTGTGTGCTCATAGCCTGCAAAAGCAGAAACAAGCATTATCAGTGTGCTTTCCGGCAGATGAAAGTTTGTAATAAGCCCGTCAAGGACTCTGAATTCATAGGGAGGATATATAAAAATATCCGTAGAGCCGGAGCAAGCTGTTAATTCGCCCTTGTCCCGCGCTACGCTCTCCAAAGTTCTTGTCGTTGTAGTGCCCACGGCAATTACTCTTCCGCCCTGTGCTTTGGTTTTTCTGATTATTTCTACCGTTTCCTCAGATATTTCATAATACTCTCTATGCATAATATGGTCGGTAATTTCGTCTTCTTTAACAGGTCTGAATGTACCGAGTCCTACATGCAAGGTTACAAAAGCGGTATTGACGCCTTTACTGTGCAATTTTTCAATGAGCTCTTCTGTGAAGTGAAGACCTGCCGTCGGTGCAGCTGCAGAACCCAAAGGGTCGCTGTAAACAGTCTGATATCTTTCTTTATCCTGCAAGCTTTCTTTTATGTAAGGGGGAAGAGGCATCTGTCCGATTTTATCAAGAGCAGTGTAGATGCTTTCTTCACATTCAAAGCGTACAAGGCGAATACCTTCTTCGCCGATACTCTCAACCTTACCGGTCATGATTCCCGAAAAGTCAAATTCAGCGCCTGTCTTAGCTCGTTTTCCGGGCTTAACAAGAGCCTCCCAGCAAGAATTCTCAACCTGTTTCAGTAAAAGAAATTCAACATTTGCCCCCGTATCTTTCTTGGTGCCGAATATTCTTGCGGGTATAACCCTTGAATTATTCATTACAAGAAGGTCACCCTCGTGAAGCTCGTCAACAATGCTGTAAAAATGTGAGTGTTTTATCTTGCCGGAATTTTTATCAAGTATAAGCATTCTGGAGGAATCACGCTGAGACAGGGGAGTCTGAGCAATCAGTTCCTCAGGTAAATCGTAATAAAAGTCAGATGTTTTCATTCTATTTATCTCCAGATTATAATGTAACAAAATTAATACTCTATTTGAGCTTAAATCAATTGACAAGAATTTGCCGTAGTGGTATTATATTTCATAGTGGGAATATGCGGCTTGAATGATATTCTCGCTAACATCACAATAATAATATAATATAAAAGCAAAAAACACAACCTGTTTTGTGTTTTTTCAGGAGGTTTTTATGAAAAAATATAAAGTTGGTATTATCGGCGCAACTGGTATGGTAGGACAGCGCTTTGCTCTTCTTCTTGAAAATCACCCTTGGTTTGAGGTTACCTGCCTTGCTGCAAGTGCAAGAAGTGCCGGCAAAACCTATAAAGAGTGTCTTAAGGACAGATGGGTTATGGATTCTCCTATCCCCGAGAATATGGCTGACCTTGTAATAAAGGATGCCGCTGATGTGCAGAATGTAGCGTCAGAGGCTGACTTCTGTTTCTGCGCTGTTGATATGAAGAAAGAAGATATCAAGGCTCTCGAAGAGGCTTATGCAAAGGCTGAGTGTCCCATTATCTCAAACAACTCTGCTCACCGCCTCACACCCGATGTTCCGATGATTATCCCCGAAATTAATGCTGACCACGCACAGGTAATCGAGGCTCAGAAGAAGCGTCTCGGCACAAAGCGCGGTTTCATCGCTGTTAAGTCAAACTGCTCTCTTCAGAGCTATGTACCTGCAATCCATCCTCTTATGCAGTTTGGCGTTGATAAGGTGCTTGCCTGTACATATCAGGCTATCTCCGGCGCAGGTAAAACCTTTGAGAGATGGCCAGAGATGGTAGACAACCTCATCCCTTATATCGGCGGTGAGGAAGAGAAATCCGAAAAAGAGCCTCTCAAGATATGGGGCAAGATTGAAAACGGAGAGATTGTTCCCACTGACTCAATCTCAATTACTTCACAGTGCTTGCGCGTGCCTGTTTCCAACGGTCATACAGCCGCTGTGTTTATGTCTTTTAAGGATTCCGATAATAAGCCCTCAATTGATGAGATTATTAAAATCTGGAGTGAGTATAAGGGCAGAGCACAGGAGCTGGAGCTTCCTTCTGCGCCCAAGCATTTCTTACACTACTTCACAGAGCCTGACAGACCTCAGATCAAGTCCGAGCGTATGCTTGAGGGCGGTATGGCTGTTTCCGTCGGCAGACTCAGAGAGGATACTCAGTACGATTATAAGTTTGTTTGTATGTCTCACAATACTCTCAGAGGTGCCGCAGGCGGCGCTGTGCTTCTTGCAGAGCTCCTCTGTGCAGAGGGATACATTGATTAATCCTCTCCCGACTGTTTATTCGCTACATATAATATACCGGAGGTTATTTTATGAGAACTCCTATTTTTAAGGGCTCAGGCGTTGCAATCATTACACCAATGAATACAGACGGCAGTGTTAATTACGAGTCCCTCGGCAAAATTATTGAATATCAGATTGCAGGCAATACCGATGCAATTATCGCTTGCGGCACAACAGGTGAGGCCGCAACTCTTACCGAGAAAGAGCATTGCGCTGTCCTGGAGTATGTTGCTCGCAAGGCAGACGGCAGAGTGCCGGTTATTGCCGGCGCAGGCAGCAACGACACAGCCACCGCTATCAGCATCTCCAAAGCTGCAAAAAACTACGGTGCAGATGCTATTCTCAGTGTTACTCCTTACTATAACAAAACTTCTCAGAACGGTTTGATTCGCCACTTTATGACCATTGCAGATAGTGTTGATTTGCCCATTATCCTCTATAATGTGCCTTCGCGCACAGGATGTAACATCAAACCCGAAACTTATGCTGAGTTATGTAAGCATGATAACATTGTTGCCACTAAGGAGGCAAACGGTGATATTTCCTCTGTTTCAAAGACTCGCTCCCTCTGTGGCGATAAGCTTGATATTTATTCAGGCAACGACGATCAGACAGTACCCTTTATGTCCTTGGGCGCTTTGGGTGTTATCTCGGTTTTTGCTAACCTTTGTCCGGCTGAGATGCACCGTATTACACAGCTTTGCCTTGACAATAACTTTGTAGATGCTGCAAAGCTCAATTTCTACTATATTGAGTTAATGGATATGCTCTTCTCCGATGTTAACCCCATTCCGGCAAAAACTGCTATGAATCTTATGGGATTTGACTGCGGCGAGTGCAGACTCCCCTTGGTGCCTATGAGCTACCACGGATATCACGACCTTAAGGATTGTATGAACAAGTACAACCTCATTGGTAAGATAAAGTAATTTGATTTTTAAGGCGTGCAGAGATTTCTCGGCACGCCTGAGTTTTATTTATGATAAGGAAGTGTAAATATGATTAATATTCTTCTTCATGGATGCAACGGTAAAATGGGACAGGCTGTAACAAATGCAATATCTCAGCGTGACCATATGAAAATCGTCTGCGGTGTTGACCCTTACGGTGTTTCCTCATACGGTTATCCTGTTTACGAGAGCTTTTCTGAGGTCTCTGAGCAGGTAGATGTAATTATTGATTTTTCAAACCCGGCTTTGCTTGCCGATCTGTTTGATTATGCTAAGGAAAAATCCCTGCCCTCTGTTATCTGCACAACAGGTCTCAGCGAAGAGCAAATTACAAAGCTTAATTCCCTTTCGGAAAATTGTCCCATATTCTTCTCAGGTAATATGTCTTTGGGAATTAATCTGTTAATCGAACTTTCAAAGAAAGCTACATCTGTTTTAGGCGGAAGCTTTGATATTGAGATTATCGAAAAGCACCATAACCAAAAGCTTGACGCGCCAAGCGGTACAGCTCTGATGATAGCAGACGGTGTTTCCGAAGTTTTACAGGAACCACCTCAGTATACCTATGACCGACACAGCTACAGAATGAAGCGCAAGAAAAACGAAATCGGTATTCACTCTGTACGGGGCGGTACAATAGTAGGGGAGCATTCTGTAATATTTGCCGGTAATGACGAAGTGCTTACAATCACTCATCAAGCGCAGTCCAAAGCTCTTTTTGCAACAGGCGCTCTGTCAGCTGCCGAATACTTAGTAGGGAAACCCGCAGGTCTTTACAGTATGAAAGATATGCTCGGATGATTACACAGCCGTCTTATTAACAAACTAAATATTTTTGCCTTAACACCTCATATTTTTTTATCATAGTATGTAATAAAAAGTATGAGGTGATAAATTATGGAAAACCGACTGATTATGCTTTCAAGCATAACCCATGCAGTGCGTGCCAAGAATGTACTTGCCACCTTCGGTATCCATGCGTATGTGCAAAAAACTCCGAAAATTAATAATGCAAACTCCTGCGGTTACAGTGTGTTTGTACCCCAGAGAGCCGATGAAGCAGAAAGAATTTTAACCGAAAAAGGTTTTACAATTCTCGGCACCACAGGCAGGTCAGGCTAATGATATATCTTGACAATGCTGCCACAACTTATCCTAAACCACAGAGTGTTCGTCTGCAAACACAGAACTCGTTTTTATATTCTGCAAATCCAGGAAGATCCGGCCATAAGCTTTCTATAAAAGCTGCAGAGACCATATATAATTGCCGACAAAAGCTTGCTGATTTTTTTCATTGCGATAATCCGGAGCATGTAATTTTAACAAGCAGCTGTACCTTTTCTTTGAACACGGTAATAAAGGGCGTAATTGAAAAGGGCGACCATGCCGTTATTTCGTCACTTGAGCATAACTCTGTCTTAAGACCTATGGAGAGCCTTAAGTCAAAGGGCATATTAACCTATTCCGTCGCCGAGGTATACGAGGAGGATGACGATGTAACTGTTGATTCCTTCAGAAAAGCGATTAAGCCAAACACAAAGCTTGTTGTTTGTACTCATGCTTCCAATGTCTTCGGCATAAAGCTTCCTATAGAGAAAATTGCCGCGCTTTGCCGTTTTTACGGCATACTATTCTGCGTTGATGCGGCGCAGACAGCAGGTGTTGCAGATATAAATGTAACTGATTTAGGAGCTGATTATATTTGTCTGCCGGGTCACAAGGGCCTCTACGGCCCCATGGGAACGGGAGCGCTGATAATTAATTCTGAAAAAATCCCCGATTCATTTTGTGAGGGCGGGACGGGAAGCGGCTCTCTGAGCTTTTCTCAGCCTTTGATTTTACCTGATAAATTTGAAAGCGGAACAATGAACCTTCACGGTATTGCGGGGCTTTCGTCGGGTATTGACTTTGTAAGCCGAAAAACTCCTCAAGCTATATACAAACACGAAATGAAGCTTATTGAGTCTCTTTATAACGGACTTAAAAAGAATAACAAAGTAATTCTTTACACTAATTACCCAAGCTTTGACCGTCATATGCCCTTGCTTTCTTTTAATGTAGCCGATATGCTATCTGAAGATGTAGCACAGCTTCTAGACAGTAAATTCGGCATTGCTGTTCGTGCAGGGCTTCATTGCAGTCCTCTGGCGCACCGACAGTTTTCGACAGAAGATGGGGGAACGGTGCGTGTTTCTCCGTCTGTATTTACTTCTCCATCAGATGTAGACAATCTTCTCAAGGCAGTAAAAATCATATCAGACAGCAAAAAAATCCCTAATTAATGTTGCATTATTATCCATATAATGTTAGAATATTTATATATGGATTGGGAGGAAGTTTATGCAAATTATTACAGAATGGTTTGGGAATATTGTCTCCTTGTTTTCAACCTTTAAGATTACAGATTTTTTTGATATTGCAATCGTAGCTATATTAATATACGGAATTCTTACCTTTGTCCGCGACACAAGAGCTGAACAACTGCTTAAGGGAATTATTTTGGTTCTTTTGTTTTACGGACTTGCTTTTATCTTTGACTTGACTATGGTAACTTCAATTTTGAAGGTTATCATTGAGTTTTCTGTTATTATAATTGTCATTATTTTTCAGCCGGAAATCAGAAAGGCACTTGAACAGCTCGGCCGTTCAAAAATTACAAAAAACTTCCTCAAAATTTTCAAAAGCGGATTTATGACCGATTCTGACCGCGAAACAGGCTTAAAGGCAATCTCCGATGTTGCTGACAGCGCTGTGCTTTTCAGCCATACACGCACAGGTGCTCTCATTGTTTTTGAGCGTGAAACAAAGCTCACCGACATTGCTTCAACAGGTACAACCTTGAACTGCGAAACCTCAACCGCTATTTTCGGAAATATCTTCTTCAACAAAGCTCCTCTGCATGACGGTGCCTGTATTATCCGTGACGGCAAAATTTACGCCGCCGGTTGTATTCTTCCTCTTAACAGTAAAGAAATTACAATCCACGATATAGGTACTCGCCACAGAGCGGCTATAGGAATGTCTGAAGTGTCCGATGCCGTAATTGTTGTAGTTTCCGAGGAAACAGGCAATATCTCAGTAGCTTTTAACGGTATTCTGACAAGAGATTATACCCGCGAGGCGCTTGTCACTTTCCTTGAAGAAAAGATGCTTCCGGATGAAAACGATGTTGACAGAAAGCGCACAAAACACTCAAAGAGAAAGGAGAATAAGTCTGATGAAGAATAAATCCTTGCTCAGCCGTCTCCTTGACAACAAGAAGGTTGTACTCGTTATCTCTTTGGTGTTGTCCTTGATATTTTGGATTGCAAGCTCTGATAATATCGCAAAGACAATTCGTGATGTACCCTTAAGTTACAGCCTTTCAGAGAATCTGTCCTCAGAGCTCAAGGTCTTTGATTCAAATGTAAATAGCGTTACTGTTTCGGTTACCGGCAAGCGTGTTGCTGTAGACGCTCTCTCTGCTGAAGATTTCTCAGCCTATGTTGATTTGTCTGATATCACAGAGCCTGTCACAGGCAGTTTCCCTGTGCTTCTTGATAACAGCAAAAGTGTAAGCTTTGATATTGACAAGATTGAGCCCTCTAATGTTACGCTTACAATTGACCGTGAAGCTAAGAAAACCGTAAAGCTTATATGTGACTTTACCTATTCACCCGATAACTTCTATGTTGAGCATAACGCTCCTGAGAATATCGAGATTACAGGGCCTGAATCCGTTGTAAGTAAGATTCAGTCAGCTTATATCGGCGGAAATGTTAACAGCCCCAACGCGGCGCCTGTTACCAACACCTACTCCGTTAAGCTGTACGATAACGAAGACATTACTTCTCCTGAGGCTCAGGAGGTTTCTAAGGATTTGCTGACGCTCAGCTACTCTGACTTGGATGTTTCCTTCAGATTTTTGCAGATTGAGGATGATATGCCGTTCTCTGTAAAGTACCTGCCTTCTTCCGTGAAGCTCCCATCGGATTATTACACTATCACACCCTCTACTCTGTCAGTAGCAGGTCCCGAAGCCCTTATCACCGGCGACAACGCCATGACAACAATTCCTATTGATATAGGTTCACTTTCGCAGTATAAAAATGAGATTTACAACCTCAGAGTTAATGTTGACGATATACTCTCTACGGAGCTTGTCAATAAGAGTGATGGAGTCGATTCGGTAAAAATTCAGCTTGATTTCTCCTCCCTTTCTACAGAAACCTTTGATGTACCTTCCTCAAGGATAAAGGTGCTCAATGTGCCGGAGGGATATCTCTACGATGCGCCGACAACCTTTGCTGTTACTGTTGTAGGCACACAGAGCGCTATCGGTAATTTGACAGAGAATGATTTTACAATCACTTATGATTTTACTGATGTTGTTCCTGCGGCTGACACTTATGTAAATGTTCCGGTAACAATCAACTTCAATTCATCGGGAATCAGCTGGGTATACCGCAGCAGCGATACTGCAAGCGTATTGCTAAGGTCAGCAACCTAAATCCAAATTTAATAGTATAAAAGCGGTTATCTGATATATGTCAGATAACCGCTTTTTAATGTGGAATATTTCATTTAACTTTATGCAATAAAGATTATTTAAGCAACGCAATAGCGTCCTTAATGGTCTTTTCGTAAGCTTCTTTGCCGTATTTGTCAACCTCGGCTTTGTTTTTTTCACCGTGAGTCAGACAGCCGGCACCTCCGATACAACCGCCAACACAAGCCATACCCTCGATAAAGTTTTTGTCAAGCAGATTCTTCGATTTCTTGAAAAGTGCTTTTTTACATTCCTCAATACCGTCGCAAGATATAGCCTTAAGCTCAAAATCTTCTCTGCCGTGCTCCTTTATACCTTCAGCAACAGCGTCTGCAAGACCTCCGCAGCGTGCAAAAATTCTGCCGAAGTAAGAGGCGTTGTCAAGATAATTCTCCTCCATAGCGGTAATGTCCATATCACGGCTGTCAAAGAGCGCCTGAAGCTCTTCAAAGGTCATAGCAACATCAACATAAGGTTTCACGGATTCCTTTTGAACTTCTGCTTTCTTAGCTGTACAAGGCCCGATAAATACTACCCTGCAAGGAGCTTCGTGTTCCTTAATATATTTTGAAATAGTAGCCATAGGTGAGAGATTATGAGAAACATAGGGGAGAAGCTCAGGAAAAGCTTTCTCAATGTAGCTTACAAAGGCAGGACAGCATGAGCTTGTGAGGAAGCCTTTTTCAATAAGCTCCTGTGACTCAGCGTCAGCTACCATATCAGCTCCCAAAGCGGCTTCTACTACTGTGTGGAAACCAAGCTTTTTAAGTCCTGTAATAACCTGGCCGAGCTTTGCGTATGTAAACTGGCTTGAAATTGAGGGCGCAACAACGGCAAAAACCTTGTACTCGGTGTTTTCTTTACTCTTTTTTATAATGTCAATAACATCAAGAATGTATGATTTGTCTGTGATAGCGCCGAAGGGGCACTGATAAACACAAGCACCGCACTGAATACACTTGTTGTTGTCAATAGCGGCTGCTTTGTGCTCATTCATTTTGATAGCTTTGATTTTGCAAGCATTCTCGCAAGGGCGCTTTCTGTTAATAATTGCGCTGTACGGACAAACCTTTGCACAAGCACCGCAGTCAACACATTTTGACTTATCAATATGTGCAACATGATTGTGATCGAATGAAATCGCACCGCGCTTACAAACATCCTCACATCTGTGAGCAAGACATCCCCTGCAAGAGTTTGTTACGTCATATCCACCCATAGGACATTCATCGCATGCAGTTTCAATAACTTCAATTACATTGGGATTGGATTTGTCACCGCCCATTGCAATTCTGACTCTGTCACTGAGAATAGCTCTTTCTTTGTAAACACAGCAACGCATTGTCGGAGTGTTTCCGGGTACAAGTGTTTTCGGTATCTCTAATATGTTGTCCAACAGCTCGTCACGCCAAGCGAGTCTTGCAACTTCACGCAGTACCTTATATTTTAGATGCTGTACTTTTGTATCAAACTTTCTCATACCTTTTCTCCCTTTAGAAATAGCTAACTTTAATTCTTTTTCCCATCTGCTTAAGACAAGCGGACAATTCTTCTACCAAATTCATTTTAATGTTAAAATTAATAGGCAAGTCAGGATTCTGGTGAGCCGGATTAACTGCTCTGCCTACATAAAAATTGATGTCGGTCGCTTCTTCAAACAGTAACCTGCAAATCATTGAAGCACCGTCACGGCCTGTGCTCCATTCATCGTACAGCTCATTTTTATCAAGTGAATCTCTTGCATACTCGATAACCTTGTTAACAGTGATAACGCCCTCTGTTACAAGGTCAACTCCCTCAATTTCTGCTGTCGGAGGCAGTCCGCTGGGTGAGAAATTAAGGCTTGCCTTTATCGGTTTACCAAGATATTCAGATACAATTGACGAAGTTGTTCCGCCGCAAACAATGTGTTTTCCTTCCTTTGAGAAGAAGAGAGACATCATTCTGCTGCAGTCGTCACGGTTTCTCGGAGGGCCGAAGAGAAGATTCATAGGTTCTCTTTTTCGGATTTTCACAACGCAAGCAGTTGCGTCGTCACCGGGCTTATAGCCGTATTCTTTGTTGCACTGATCAACAAGGATTGTTGCAAGTGTCTTTGCGGTGTAGCCGGCCAAAGCAACAGTCTGCATAAATTCTGCAATATCCTGCCATTTCCAACCGAAGTTATAGGCTAGACCTATTCCTGCGTGGGGACAGCCGTCGCTCATAGCAACAAATATATCGTTTTCCTGAAGCTTGATAACGGACTTAAGTATTTTCTTATTCCCGATGTTGACTTCTTCTTTAGGATAGTCATATATTTCATCATTACGCAGAAGAATCACATTAGGGTTATCGTACTGAATAATCTCGGCGGTAGTGTTATCCTTTAGGTGAATAATCGTAAATGTTGAGTAAGCAACACCGCGCACCGAGCAAATAGGAAGTGTTGCCGCAATGGTAGAAACACATTCTTCCAAGGGAAGGTCATTGGCCATCATAGTTGAAATGATTTTAGAGGTAAGTGTAGACAGTATGCTTGCCTTAACTCCGCTTCCCAAACCGTCTGCCAATACTATTACTGTAGAGTTTTCATTCTGCTCAACAATGTCAACATGGTCACCGCAAAGCTGTTCGCCTTCGTGGTTTATACTCTTGAAGCCGATGTCAGCACATAAGTTATTCATCGCTGATGGACTCCTTTAGCTTAGTTAATGCAATCTTAGTCTCAGCGGCGGTTTCGCCCAGCAAGGAAGCAATCTCCTGAACAATCCGCATCTGTTTGTCAACAACCTTGTCGGCAATCTCAATTGTCTGCCTGCTGATATCTTCTTTCTTTTCCCGCTGAGTTTCCTCCTCTGTGATATCTCTCATAATACAGAGAAGGAGTCGGTAGTCTTTATCATAAATTATTGTTTCTTCTACATACCGCTGATATTCAGCCAGATATACCCGCTTATCACGGATTTCTCTGCCTGTGCTGAGTACACTGATAAAATCTGCAGGATCCAGGATTCTGACAACCTGATCGCCCAAAACATCTGTTGCATATCGAATGTTCATAATTTTCTGAGCAGACTGATTAATCTGCTGTACCTCAAGCTGTTCATTGAGCACGATCAGTCCGTTGGGAGTGTTTCTTGCAATGGTGTCTGAGAAGTTTTCAGCTTTATCCTTTAAGAAAGGCAGACACATCGAAACCTCAGCCTTGCCCTGATAAATGGCAATAGCTTTGTCTCTGCAAGTGTTATATCCGCAAGAACCGCAGTTAAGCTCGTCAGAAGCTTTAGTTTTACCCATCTGACGCAGAATTTCAGCAATTTCTTTTTCTGAGGGAGTCTGGAGCTTTTTGTTGATAACCGTAAAGATTTTACTAAGTGAAGTTTTATCAGGCGTTTCTACTTCAAAATCTTTTTTACCTGCAAATTTTGCAATAGATACATAGTCCTGCACAGGCGAGTTGTGATGCTTTTCCATAACAGGTCCGCCTATACAGCTTCCAACACACGCAGACATTTCTATAAAGCAGTTTTTAACATTACCGCTTTCGATATCCTTCAGAACGGCAATACAGTTCTCAACGCCGTCTACAGCCATATATGTATATTTGGGATTATCCTTTGTCATTGTTTTGAGTATTCCACCGGTTGTAGGAAAGTATCGTGCCTTGCTGTTTTCAATTATATCAACGCCTTCTTTAAGCTCAATATTTTCCTCCTTGAGCCAAGCAGTCAGCTCGTCAAAGGTAAGCACAGCGTCGACAATTCCTTCGTAATACTGAGCTTCATCTTTTTTAGCGACACAGGGACCTATAAACACAGTCTTAGCACCGGGATATCTTTTCTTAATATCATTACAGTGCGCCTGCATAGGAGACACCACATCAGCAAGATAGGGAATCAGCTGCGGAAAATGCTTCTGTACTAAAAGGTTAACAGAATGACAGCAGGAGGAGATGATAATATCTCTTTCTTCATTGTTTATCATCCTGTCGTACTCGTTCTTAACGATTGTCGCACCGACGGCAGTTTCTTCGACATCGTAAAAACCAAGCTTTTTGAGCGCTTCTCTCATTTTGTTTATACCGACATTTTTATAGTTTGCAGCAAAAGAAGGCGCAAGGCTTACTATTACCTTGTCACCGCTTTGCAGTAAAACTCTTGTTTTTTCGGTTTCATCAACAATCTGTTTTGCATCCTGCGGGCATACGACAAAGCACTGACCGCAAAGTATACATTCATTTCCGATAATATATGCTTGGTTACCGGAAAATCTAATAGACTTAACGGGACAGTGTCTGATGCACTTATAACAGTTTTTGCAGTTCGATTTTTTCAGAGTAAGACAATCCATTCCGTCAACATTCCTTTCCGAGAGCTTTCAGAACATTTTCCTCAAAGAAGCTTTGAAAGATCTCAGGTGTTACTCCTGTATGTACAACATCGTCAATTGTAACGGTTACACCGACTCTGTTACATTGACCGATGCAGAAGCTGCCCATAAGGGTAACCTCTGCATCGAGATTGTATCTTTCAAGAGCTTTTTGGAATAGATTTACAACTTCCTCTGATCCTTTGAGATGGCAAGAAGAGCCTACACAAATCTGTATGATCATTAGTTATACCTTCTCAACAACATTCTCAATAAAGAATTCTTTAACACTCTCCGGTGTAACTGAGAAGAATTCTCCGTCAACGGTTACACAAACACCCTGCTGACATTTACCCATACAGAATGTGCCTGAGAGCTCGACCTTATCGCCGAGATTGTATTCCCGGATAAGATACTGCAGCTGCTCAACCACCTGGCGTGAGCCTTTAATGTGACAAGATGAACCGATACATACAACTATTTTCATATCTGATTTCTCCTTATATTTTGATTAGACTTTATTCATAATCAACAACATTTATCCATGAATATAAAAACTCACGCTCTTGCTCATTTCCCTTAACAGATTGAGAAGCGGCAACAATGGGCATCCATTGCTGAACATATTGCTTTGCGGTATTGCTCTTGTCACAGAAAAGATTCAAGTATTTCTTAGCGCCGTCAATGTCGCCGTTGAGCCAGAAGAGCAAGTAGGTTCTTGCTGCGTCTGCCGAAGCGTTGCCCTGTGTGGCGTGTGACCAGTCAACAATGTAGGGAGTTCCGTCCTCAGTAATAATTATGTTAGAGGGATTGAAGTCACCGTGGCAAAGCTTTGTGTGTTTGGGCATTGCGTCAAGCCTTGTATGAAGGTCGTAGCGTATTGTAGCAGAAAGGTCGGTAAGACCGATTTTTCTGTTCATTTTGTCTTTGAGTTTATTGAGGAAAGGACAGGTCTTGGAGTGCATTTCAAGCTGTAAATTTACAAAAAACTCTAAGTACTCATCTTTTTTGTCAGGGTTCTCCTGCATAAGACTTGCTAAGGTTTTACCTTCGATAAACTCTGAAATGATAGTCCACTTGCCCTCAATCATAGTTACTTCCAAAATCTTAGGAATCTTGAGGCCGGTTTCTTCAACTCTTGCTTGGTTCAGTGCTTCGTTAAGAACATCTGATTTTGAGTAATCCTCGTTAAATACCTTTAGGCAACGGGAGGAATCTCTGTAAACTGTTTTGCTGTTTCTTACAGCTACGATTTTTCCTAAATCCATAATTATCCTCCTTCTTAAGCCTTGTTAATACCGTTTTTTGCTCGGTTGTAAGCTTCTTTGTAATTCGCTTTATTATCGGAAACTGAGCCGTCGGTAAACTGAGGCTTTTCTTCTTCGGTAAAATGTTTGCCGTAATATGCGTTGAGGTACATCTCCTTGATTTCGCTCATAAGAGGATATCTGGGATTAGCACCGGTGCACTGGTCATCAAAAGCTTGTTCTACCATATCGTCAAGGTTATCTAAGAAGTCAGACTCTTCTATGCCGTAATCCTTAATTGTTTCCTTGATGCCGACCTTTGCCTTTAATTCATTAATCATAGCAATAAGTCCCTCAAGCTTTTCTGTATCGTTGTCTCCTTTTACACCGAGATATTCAGCGACCTCTGCGTATCTTCTGAGGGTGTGTGGGTGGTCATACTGTGAGAATGTACCCATTTTTACAGGTGTTTCACAAGCGTTAAAGCGAAGAACCTCTTCTATCATTAATGCGTTTGCAACACCGTGGGGAAGGTGATGGAATGCACCCAGCTTATGAGCCATAGAATGGCACACACCGAGGAAGGCGTTTGCAAAAGCCATACCCGCCATTGTTGCGGCATTAGCCATCTTTTCTCTTGCTTCTATATCTGTTTGGCCGTTTTCGTATGTCTTGGGCAGATACTCAAATATAACCTTAAGCGACTTAAGTGCAAGACTGTCAGTATAATCGGTAGCAAGCATAGAAGCATAAGCTTCGAGTGCGTGTGTAACGGCGTCAATGCCTGAAGCAGCAGTCAGTCCCTTGGGCGCAGACATATGGAAGTCTGTGTCAATAATAGCCATATTGGGAAGAAGCTCATAGTCAGCAAGAGGATACTTAACACCGGATTTTTCATCGGTAATAACCGCAAAGGGAGTTACCTCCGAGCCTGTACCGGCCGATGTAGGAACTGCAATAAAGTAAGCCTTCTCTCCCATTTTTGGGAAGGTGTATACTCTCTTTCTTATGTCGATAAAACGCATTGCCATATCCATAAAGTCTGCTTCAGGGTGTTCGTAAAGTACCCACATAATCTTAGCGGCATCCATTGCCGAGCCACCGCCTAGGGCAATGATTGTGTCAGGCTTGAAGGCTTGCATCAGAGCGGCGCCTTCCTTTGCGCTTGCAAGGGTGGGATCGGGTGCTACATTAAAGAAGGTTGTATGCTGAATTCCCATTTCGTCAAGCTTGTCTGTAATGGGTTTTGTGTAACCGTTTTCATAAAGGAAGTTGTCTGTGACAACGAAGGCTCGCTTTGCATCTCTGACAGTCTTAAGCTCATCGAGAGCAACGGGCAGACAGCCTTTCTTGATATATATCTTCTCCGGAGCTCTGAACCAAAGCATATTTTCCCTTCTTTCAGCAACAGTTTTAATATTGAGCAAATGCTTAACTCCGACATTCTCTGACACAGAGTTACCGCCCCAAGAACCACAGCCAAGGGTAAGAGAAGGAGCAAGCTTGAAGTTGTAAAGGTCACCGATTCCGCCGTGCGAAGAGGGAGTGTTAACAAGAATACGGCAGGTTTTCATTCTTGCGGCAAATTCATTGAGCTTTTCAGTTTCTGTTACTTCATTCAGATATACAGAGGAGGTGTGTCCGTAACCGCCGTCAGCAATAAGATGCTCTGCTTTCTGAAGTGCATCCTCAAAATCACTTGCTCTGTACATAGCAAGAACAGGGGAGAGCTTTTCGTGAGCAAACTCTTCGGATAGCTCAACAGATTCGACCTCACCGATGAGAATCTTTGTACCTGCAGGAACAGCTACACCGGAAAGCTCTGCAATCTTAAAAGCCTTTTGACCGACGATTTTTGCGTTGAGCGCGCCGTTGATGATGATTGTTTTTCTTACTCTTTCGGTTTCTTCGGGATTTAAGAAATAACAGCCTCGTGCAGCAAATTCGTGTTTTACAGCTTCATAAACCTTGTCAAGCACAATAACCGACTGCTCGGAAGCACAAATCATACCGTTGTCAAATGTCTTAGAATGGATGATTGAATTAACAGCAAGCAGAATATCGGCAGAGTCATCAATAATAGCAGGAGTGTTTCCTGCTCCGACGCCTACTGCCGGCTTACCGCTGGAATAAGCAGCCTTTACCATTCCTGGACCGCCGGTGGCAAGAATGATGTCAGCCTCCTTCATTACAGTGTTTGTTAAATCAAGTGAAGGCACATCAATCCAATCGATAATTCCCTCGGGAGCACCTGCCTCAACAGCAGCCTCAAGCACGAGCTTTGCTGCTTCAATGGTAGAATTTTTAGCCCTTGGGTGAGGGGAGATAATAATTGCGTTTCTTGTTTTGAGCGCTAAAAGGCACTTGAAGATAGCAGTTGAAGTAGGGTTAGTTGTAGGAATAACTGCGGCAATAACACCGATAGGCTCTGCAATTTTCTTTATTCCGTAAGCCTTGTCTTCTTCAATAACACCGCAGGTCTTTGTGTCTTTGTATGCGTTATAAATATATTCAGCGGCATAGTGGTTTTTGATGACCTTGTCCTCAACAATGCCCATGCCGGTTTCTTCTACAGCGAGTTTTGCAAGGTGAATTCTTGCTTTGTTAGCAGCAGATGCGGCAGCAAGAAAAATCTTGTCAACCTGTTCCTGTGTGTAGGCTGAGAATTTTTGCTGAGCAACGCGCATAGAAGCAATAGCACCTTCTAATTTTTCTACGCTGTCAATAATCTCGTAGTTCTTATTTTCCATGTAAAATTCCTCCCTAATATTGAAGAACAAAACAGCTTGTTAAATAATTAACAATCTCTTTAACTTTATTATATAGTAATTAAAGTCTTAATGGAAATGCTTATTTTCAATAAGGTTATATCATTTATGATATAACAAAATCCGGAAGACATATTATATGATTTTTCTTGACATTATTTGATTTCCTTCAAAATCTTTCCATTCGAAATTGCCGTTATCGATTATCAAATAGCCGTGATGACTTCCTTCTTTAGGAATCGACACAGATCCCGGATTCATATATGTGTATTTATCTTTTGCTTCACATTTAGGAATATGAGTATGTCCGTGCAAAAGAATATCGCCGTTATTAATAGGAGGCAGATTTTCGCTGTTATATTTGTGACCGTGTGTTGCAAAGATAAGTCTCTTTCCTATATCTAAAACAGCGTAGTCCGCAAGAATAGGAAAACTAAGCACCATCTGGTCAACCTCAGTGTCGCAGTTACCTCGTACACAAAGTATATTATCTTTATAATTATTGAGCATTTCAATAACAGCTTTAGGATTATAGTCCTTGGGTAAATCGTTTCTCGGACCGTGGTAGAGGATATCGCCTAATAAAAGCAATCTGTCGGCTTTTTCATTCTCGAAAGCTTCGAGCATTTTCTCGCAGTAGTAAGCAGAGCCGTGTATATCAGATGCAACAAACCATTTCATAAGTTATCCTTTTACTCCTTTATCAATAATCTCTCTCTTTGCTTCGTTCAGATATTTAATGAATCTGTTGTCAAGAGAAGAAAGTGTATAGTCCTTGCGATAAATCAGCACATCTTTATATATTTTCTGATTCTCGTCGCAAATTCTCTCAACAAGACCGTATCTGTTAAGAAGCGTTTGAGGTATTGGCGACACCCACATAAAGGTCTCAGTGTTCTGAGAGAGTATCTCAAACTGACTAGCGCGCTCAAAAAGAAGAATCCTTCTCGTCGAGTTATCCGGCAGCTCCTCCTTTTTAACCTCTGCAAAGGAAAGAGAGGGAACATAGGGGTCTGCGTGAGCTACCTCAATATAATCTGCCAAATCTTCATAAGTAACCTTCTCAAGCTTTGCAAGAGGAGAGTCCTTACTCGTTAAGATTACATATCTGAATTCGGAAATAAGCTCGTAGCTGAAGTTTTTCTCAGACATCATATTCTTATAATAATGATCAAAGTTCTCAGCATATCGGATTATACCAAGCTTATAGTCATCCTGGAGAACATTTTTTATTGTTCTCATCGAGTTGGTCTCTCTGTAAAAAAGCTCGACCTGTTCATTTTTGCCAAATGATTTGCTGAACTGTGTAAAAGCCTCGGTAATGTAGCTTGCGCGCGGAACGGATATTGCAAATCTGCTCTTTGTTTCATTGTCAGATTTGAAGATGGATTCAACATCATCAATTTGCTTTAATATCGTTTTGGCATAGCGGATAAATATCTCCCCGTCGGGAGTAAGAGTCATACCCTTGGCACTGCGTTCAAATATAGTAATACCTAAGCTTGTCTCAAGCTCCTTAAGTGCACGGCTTAAGTTAGGCTGACCTACATAAAGTTTTTCGGCAGCCTTATTGATTGAGCGAGCTTCTGCAATTTCAACGGCATATTTCATATGGGTCAGATTCATGGCAATACCTCTCAGTCGTATTTATGAATATTATACTGATTTTCGGCCTATAAATCAACAAAAATGCTTTCAATTTCAAGAGTTTTTCTTTTTTACTGATGATTGATAGATAACTAGTGTTATCTATCTTTTGTGCAAAGATTACATAAATATATCTTAAAGTGTGTATTAAAGTACTCTTTTT
>JBJEOT010000054.1:0-26380 GCA_051880855.1 Ruminococcus sp. | reverse complement strand
GCATATCTTATGGTAGATATGGCTCATATTGCAGGACTTGTAGCAGCAGGCGTTCATCCCAATCCTGTTCCTTACTGCGATTTTGTTACAACTACAACTCATAAGACTCTCCGCGGACCTCGCGGAGGTATGATTCTCTGCAAAGAGGAGTATGCAAAGGCTATTGACAAGGCAATTTTCCCAGGTACACAGGGCGGACCTTTGATGCATATTATCGCGGCAAAGGCAGTTTGCTTCGGTGAGGCTCTTTCTCCCGAATTCAAGACCTACGGCGAAAATATCGTAAAGAACTGCAAGGCTCTTGCAGAGGGACTGGTAAGCAGAGGCATTAAGCTTGTAAGCGGCGGAACAGACAACCACCTTCTCCTCCTTGACCTTCGCGACAGCGAGGTTACAGGTAAGGAGCTTGAGGCCCGTCTCGATGAGGTTAACATAACAGTTAACAAGAATACCGTTCCCGGTGAGCCCAGAAGTCCCTTTGTAACAAGCGGTATCCGTATCGGTACAGCAGCAGTTACAACAAGAGGCTTCGGCGTTGCAGAAATGGAGAAAATCGCTGAGCTTATCTACCTTGCACTTGAGGACTTCGAGAACAAGAAGGATTATATCAAGTCAGAGGTCAAGGATATCTGCGATAGATTTCCCTTATATTAATTAACGGATTCTTTGTGGGGAAGGCGATATTTGCCTCCCCTACAATTATTTCTGTGTAAAGGAGTGAGAATATGTTATCACCGCTGGCAGACAGAATCAGACCGGAAAGTCTTGACGATATTGTGGGTCAAAAGCACTTGCTTTCGGAGGGCAAGGCACTGAGGCGGATTATAGAGAGCGGAAAAATTCCCAACTTGATATTTTACGGCCCTTCCGGGGTGGGAAAGACAACTCTTGCCGCCTACATAGCAAGAAAAACAAATATGACCTTAAAGAAGCTCAACGGCACTACTGCGTCAACTGCGGATATCCGCCGGGTGGTGGCAGAGCTTGATACCTTTTCGGGTATGAACGGAATTCTCCTTTATTTGGATGAGATTCAGTATTTCAACAAGAAGCAGCAGCAGACTCTTCTGGAATTTATTGAGGACGGCAGAATTACTCTGATTGCTTCTACAACCGAGAATCCGTACTTTTATGTTTACAATGCAATTCTCTCTCGCAGCACGGTCTTTGAGTTTAAGCCTGTGGAGTACGGGGAGATTATGAAGGCAGTAAAAAGAGCAGTGGCTATCATCAGCTCAGAGAGTGAGCTTCCTGTTGAATTTTCCGATGAGGCGATTGAGCACATTGCAAGAAGCTGTGGGGGAGATGTGAGAAAATCTCTCAATGCGGTAGAGCTGTGCAGCATCTCGGCACCTGAGGTCGAGGGCGTCAAAAAGGTTGAGCTGGAGCTTGCCAAAGAGCTTGCACAGAGAAGCGCCTTCAGATATGACCGCGACGGCGATGAGCACTATGACATCATCTCGGCTTATCAGAAGAGTATGAGAGGCTCAGATCCCAATGCGGCTCTTCACTATCTTGCACGGCTCTTAGAGGCTGACGATATGCCCTCTGCCTGCAGAAGACTAATGGTTTGTGCCTGCGAGGATGTGGGACTTGCGTACCCTCAGATTATTCCCATTGTTAAGGCTTGTGTGGATATTGCCCAGGCTGTGGGACTTCCCGAGGCGAGAATCCCCCTTGCGGACGCGGTTGTGCTTGTGTGCATTGCTCCTAAGTCTACATCAGGTCACGACGGAATCAATAAGGCATTGGAGGATATCTCTCAAGGCAAGTCGGGACCTATTCCCAGAACGCTTCAGAATAAACACTGCGATGGGGCAGACAACGATACTCCGGGCCAGTTTTATCTCTATCCTCATTCCTATCCCGACCACTTTGTTCCTCAGCAGTATTTGCCGGATTCGCTGAAGGATGCTGTTTACTACGAATACGGTGACAACAAAAACGAACAGTCCTTTAAGGCTTATTGGGATAAAATTCGCAGCAAATACGGTATGTAACCGAACAGTAATGATTATTAAGCCTCGGCACAAGAATGCCGGGGCTTTTTGTGTGATTGCGGCAAAAAATGTATACTGAGGCAATATGCCTCATTAAGAAAAAGGCGCAGAGTATATTGCAGGATAAAAAATGACTATACAATTCTCATAAAAAGTCCATAAAAAGATTGTGGATTAATCCAAAAATAATATTCTGAATTAGAAAAATAAAATGGAAATATTTATATATAATAATTATAAGCGTTAGAATAGGATTTTTTGATTTTAACGAAATATTAAGGAGGAATTATTATGAGAAGAACGCATAGACTTCTGTCACTTCTGCTTTGTGTAGCATTGGTACTTTCCGTTGCTGTTATCGGATTGGTATCAGTATCTGCTGCAACAGGCGACACAGTCTACTGCGACAACGCTGCCGGCTGGAGCGATGTCTACTGCTATATGTGGATAAAAGGCACAGAGAATGATAATAGTAAATGGCCCGGCGAAAAGATGACAAAGGGCGAGGATGGCCTTTGGTCTTACACCGTTACGGGCAATTTCGACATGATTATCTTCAACAACGGCAACGCAGTTAAGACCGAAGACAAAGATTATCCCGGCAACGGCGGCTGCTACAACAACCAGACTGATTCATGGACAACAGTAGATGCACCTGCCCCCGGTACAACTGCCGCAACCGAATCTCAGGTTAAACCTACTTCACCTACACCTACACCCGGTGATAAGTATGTTGTTTACTGTAAAAACTCTGCAGGCTGGAGCACAGTAAATGTATATATGTGGAACAGTGACTCTGACAAAAACAACGCTTGGCCCGGTCAGACAGCCACAGACATTGGAGATGATGTATGGATGCTTGAGTATAGCAAAGAATACGCAAACATCATTTTCAACGATGGCAGCGGAACCCAGACAGACGATATGCAACACCCCGGTACAGGCTATATCTATGACAACTCTGCCAAAAAGTGGTCACTTTTCGATACTTCAAAGCTTCATATCAAGAGCTTTACCGCCGATCCCGGCTCTCCTCAGTACACAGGCGTTGAGGTAAAACTCAGCATGACTGCAGGCGGCGGCGAGGGAGACCTCACATATAAGTTCTCTGCTAACTCAACTGTTATCAGCGACTACTCTTCTGAAAACACAGTTTCTTGGACTCCCACAACAGCAGGTACATACACACTTACCTTCTCTGTTAAGGATTCATTAGGCGAGACTGAAGAGAAGACTATCTCTTACACAGTTAAGGATATAAATGCTGAGGTTAAGCCCGTTATCCAGACAGTAGGCGTTACACCTACCAATTCTGAGGCAAACGAGATTGAAAAGGGCAAGGCCGCTCTTATCGACATAACAGCAGGCGGCGGCAACACAGGCACAAAGCTCCTTTTCTGCAAGGTCAAGATTACCGATCCCTCAGGAAATATTGCTAATGTTCCTTACTATACTCTTAAGGATCAGTATAAGTTCACACCTACAACCTTAGGCGCTTACAAAATTGATATTTATGTTCAGGGTTCTGACAACTCTACCGCTTCAAGAAGCTACACATATCAGTGCGTTGACGAGTTCTCAGCTCCCGGCGAGCTCACAGGTACAACTTCTGTAAGCGGTTCAACAACAGCAGGCTCCGAGGTTACAATTTCTGCTAACGGCTCCGGCGGTGTTGGTCCTTATACATATCAGTTCAGCATTAACGGACAGATTGTTCAGGCTTTCTCCACAGATAACACCTACTCCTTCACAGTTGCCGAGGGCGCAAAGTACGATGTAGTAGTAGAAATTAAGGACAGCGTGGGTACAATTGCAGAGAAGAAGACTACTATTACAGCTTCAACAGGCACAACAGATCCCGACACAGATCCCGACACCAAGATTTATAAGGGTGACGCTGACTGTGACGGCACAGTAAACATTAAGGACGCAACAGCTGTTCAGAAGCATGTTGCCAATATTACTGTCCTCACAGAGCAAGGCTTAGCTAATGCAGAGGTTGACGGCGACGGCAGCATTACCGTTAAGGATGCAACAATGATTCAGAAACACCTTGCAAATATTGATGTGAATTGGTAAGGAGGAGTAATTGATGAGTAAACTAAACAGAATTTTTGCTCTGTTGCTTGTTTTTGCCCTCACGGTTTCCGTTGGAATTATCGGCGTTTCCGCTGCTACAGAAGAAGTAGCAGAGGTTGCTGCCGAAACATCAAAAATCACTGTCTATTTCAAGAGTGAAGATGTAAAGCCCTACATATACTATTGGAATACTTTGCCTAAGAACATTGAGACTGAGTATCCCGGTAAAGCTATGACTCCTGATTCAACACAGCAGGGCGGAAATTGGTACAAGTATACTTTTGACGACATTACAAAAGTCAATATGATTTTTACGGACGGTACCTCTGAACTTGAGGGTCAGCTTACCGCTGAACTTACTCGTACCTCCGGCGAATGGTGGTACAAGGGCACCAGATGGTACAGCAAAAACCCCGACATCCCCAGCGACTATGATTCAAGCGATATGCGTGAGGATACCATCTACTTCGTAATTACAACCCGTTTCTATGACGGTGACACAGGCAACAATGTTCATTGCTGGGACGATTCACAGGCTAACAACCCTGATTCTGACCCTGCATGGCGCGGTGATTTCAAAGGCCTTATCGAGAAGCTTGATTACATCAAGGCTCTCGGTTTCTCCGCTATTTGGATTACCCCTGTTGTAACTAACGCTTCCGGCTATGATTACCACGGCTATCACGCTATGGATTTTTCAACAGTCGACGCTCGTTATGAATCCGAGGGTGCAACTTATCAAGACCTTATTGATGCCGCACACGACAAGGGTATGAAGATTATTCAGGATGTTGTTTGGCAGCACACAGGTAACTTCGGTGAAGCTTTCTTCAGTCCTTTGTTCACAAAGAATTATGACGCTATGTTTAATTCTGATATCACAAAGACAGGTAAGCTTGAGGAAGAATTGATTCCTACAGATTATCTTCTCAACTCTTACGGACTCAATTCAGCAGAAGAGTATTGGGCTCAAACCGGCGGTGTTCAATATCAGCAAAGACTTAATCTTATGAAGAATGTTACTTATGCCGGTGACAACGGCAACAGTACAGGTCCTCAGCCTGCTGACAAGGACTTTGAAATGAATAAGATTTCGGACAGCGATATTTATAATCCCAACAACTATTACCATACAGGCTATTTCCAGAGTCCTAACTATGACGACTGGACAACAAAATTCAGTCAGATTGCAGGAGACTGTGTTGACCTTAACACAGAGAATCCCGCAGTTGCTGAATATGTAGTAGATTCTTATTCAAAATACATTGAAATGGGCGTTGACGGCTTCCGTGTAGATACAGTTCGTCACATTCCCAGACTTAGCCTTAACCTTATGTATAACCAGCAGATTCTTGATAACGCTAAAAATGTAGGCAAGACTAACTTCCTTATGTTTGGTGAAATCTGCACACGCTACACACAGATTTGGTACAGAGGACACGCAGAGGAGTCAACTCCTTACTACACATGGAAAGAGTCTAACTCTAAGTGGGCTGACCAGTGGAGCTGGGGAACATCCAAGGAAGATATAAACAACAATATGAACGTTGTTCTTCAGCATTATCTTGAGGAAGATTACTACGAGCAGAATCTCAGTTCCATTATGCCCAAGTCAGATAATGCATTCCTCAATGGTATTGAGTATCATACTCCTGACAGATCTATGGCATCGGGTATGGAAGCTATTGACTTCCAGATGCACAGAATGTTTGGTAATGCAGGAAACGCTTACAACTTCGCAAAAGATAATGACAAGTTTTACAACGACGCTACATACAATGTAATGTATGTTGATTCTCACGACTATGCTCCCGAACAGCCTCAGGAAACAACTCGTTTCTCCGGCGGTACACAGAAATGGGCTGAGAACCTCGACCTTATGTTCACATTCCGCGGTATTCCTTGCGTTTACTACGGTTCTGAGGTTGAGTTCAAGAAGGGTGCGATTATTGATAAGGGAACCTTAATTTCCCTTGAAGAATCCGGTCGTGCATACTTCGGTGACTACCTCGAAGGCAATGTTACAGCAACAGACTTCAGCGAGTACACAGCTTCCGGCACAGTAGCAGATACCCTTGATTCTCCCCTTGCAAAGCACCTCTCAAAGCTCAACGCTGTTCGCCGTGCTATCCCCGCTCTCCAGAAGGGTCAGTACACAGCTGACAGCAAGTATGTTTCCGGCGGCAATATGGCATATATTCGCCGTTATACAGATGCAACCGAGGGTGTAGACAGCTTGGCACTTGTTACCGTTTCAAGCGGTGCAACATTTAAGAATATCCCCAACGGCACTTACATTGATGCTATCACAGGTGATGTTAAGAATGTTACAAACGGTACTCTCACAGTTGATAGTATCGGTACAGCTAACGCAAGAGTTTATGTTTGCTGTGCATCGGGCTTCACACGTATCGACGGTGCAATCGGCGAGACAAACCTCACTTACTTAAAGTGATTTGCGTAAACAATCTTTTTTGAATTACAGCGCTCCGAGTTTTCTCAGAGCGCTGTTTTTTCATTGCTTCGAAGAAAAAAAGTGGAGCCTTATGAGAGAATCACCGGCTGTTTTGTAGAAACACCTTACATAGGATAAAAAATGAGAATACAATATCAACAAAAGGAGAACACTTTTGTTGTCTACAATAGAGAAAAGAAAAATAATTCTATATAGGAAATATTTGACTACTGCGTACTGATATAATGTAAAATGTATGAGAATACTGCAAAGTATGCTTTAGGAGGATTATCAATGAGACGATTACGCACAATAGTTGCACTTGTTCTGTGCTTGGCGTTGTGCCTCTCGATCGGCGTTTTGTCTGTCTTTGCAGCAGACACCGAGGCAGCAGAGGTTGAGGCGTCTGCCGGAATTACCGTGCACTATTATCACGAGGGCGGTACTCCCTATGTTTACTATTGGAATGCCTTGCCCAAAAATTTGGAGAGTACTTATCCGGGTGTCAAGATGACTTCCGATACTGCATCCGGCAGTAATTGGTATAAGTACACCTTCTCCGGCGCAACAAAAATCAATCTGATGTTTACTGACGGTTCTGATAAGCTTTCAGGACAGCTCACAGGAGAGCTGACCCGTACTTCGGGCGACTGGTATTACAAGGATAACCGTTGGAGAAGCTCTGCCGATTCTGTCAGTGCAGACCGCGGTGACTTCCGTGAGGAGTCTATCTACTTCGTAATCACCACCCGTTTTTATGACGGCGACACAGGCAACAATGTACATTGCTGGGACGATAAGCAGGCAAACAACCCCGACAGTGACCCCGCATGGCGCGGAGATTTCAAGGGACTTGCCGAAAAGCTTGATTATATCAAGGCTTTGGGCTTCTCTGCAATCTGGATTACTCCTGTTGTAACAAATGCGTCAGGCTATGACTATCACGGATATCACGCTTTTGATTTTACAACAGTAGATGTTCGTTACGAATCCTCTGATTTTACATATCAAGACCTTATTGACGCCGTTCACCAGAAGGGTATGAAGCTGGTACAGGATGTTGTTTGGAATCACACCGGAAACTTCGGTGAGGCTAATCTCAGAGCAATGTTTACCAAAGAGTATTCCACAATTCAGGATCTTGCAGATGCCGATAAATCAATGAAAGTTATTGCCGGTTCTGATCTTGACAAATCTTATCCCACTTATGCTTCTATGAATCCGGACGCTCAGTTCCAGGCACGCCTTGATATTCTCAAGAATCATAAGGGCATAAACGGTCCGCACGATACTGAGAATCACTATCATCACGAAACCGGAATGGGTTATGAGTCATCTATCGAACAGCAGGGCTCAATGGCTGGCGACTGTGTTGATCTTAACACAGAGAATCCCAAGGTAGCCAAGTACCTTACAGATACATATCTCGAATATGTTGAAATGGGTGTTGATGCATTCCGTCTCGATACAGAGAAGCACATCAATCGTTGGACTCTCAACAGCGCATATTTCCCTGCATTTAAGAATATTGAAAACTTCTATATTTTCGGTGAGGTTTGTTCACGTGTTCGCGAGACTTGGAATCACAATATTCCTTCTTCTTCACCCGCTTTCTTTACTTGGGCAGAGACCGAGAGCGCATGGATTGGCAATTGGGACACAAATAGCCCCACAGCCAACATTCAGAAGTCAATCGACCATTATGACGCTCACAGAGATCCCGGCGGAGCACCCACCTCTACAAATGCGTTCCTCAACGGAATTACATATCACACACCTGATTATTCAAAGGCAAACGGCACAGGAGTTATTGACTTTACAATGCATTGGAACTTTGAAAATGCAAACAGTGCCGTTAGAGCCGGATATAATGAAGATCCCTACATGAACGATTCCACATGGAATGTTATGTATATTGACTCTCACGACTACGGTCCTGACGGAATGGAGAAAACCCGTTACAGCGTAGGTACTCAAGCTTGGGCAGAGAACCTCAACCTCATCTTCACCTTCCGTGGAATTCCCTGTCTGTACTACGGCTCAGAGGTTGAGTTCGCCAAGGGTTTGGTAATTGACGTTGGTCCCAATGCTCCCCTTTCACAAACCGGCCGCGCTTACTTCGGCGATTATCTCGAAGGCTCGGTTAACGCAACTGATTTCAGCCGGTATACCGCTTCGGGCAAGGTTGCTGATACCTTGAATGCTCCGCTTTCAAAGCATCTGCAGAAGCTCAACGCTATTCGCCGTGCAATTCCCGCACTTCAGAAGGGTCAGTATACTCACGACAGCAGCTATGTTTCCGGCGGCGAAATGTCTTACATCCGCAGATATACAAATGCTTCTGAGGGTATAGACAGCCTGGCTTGCGTAGCAATCACCGACGGAGCTACCTTCAAGAATATCCCCAACGGCAAATATGTAGACGCCGTTACAGGTGATGTTAAGAATGTAACAAACGGCACTCTCTCCGTTTCAAGCACAGGTAAGGGCAATATGAGAGTTTATGTTTGCTGTGCTTCGGGCTTTACCGACATCGACGGCGCAATAGGCCCTGCAGGTCAGACATATCTTAAGTAATTACAGACGGTTTTTGCATAATCATCTTCAGGCCGCTGTCGAGTTCTTCAGCTCGGCAGCGACTGCTTTTTTACTCGTATTATTCGTTAGCGGATAACAATTATTTGATTGCATTTTTGTGCAAAAAGTATATACTAATAATTTCAAAAAGTATTGCAGTTTTGAAACTATTGATGTATAATATGTAAGACGAGAATATCTCGAAATGAAATTTTAGGAGGAAAATCCAATGTTCAAGAAAATCATCAGCCTTGTGCTGGCACTGATGGTACTTGCAAGTATGGCTGCTATCGTTGGCTCCGTTTCCGCAGCTGACACAAAGATCTACTTCGAAGTACCTTCTAACTGGAGCAACTACAGCAAAGTATTCTGCCACATCTGGGTTTATGGTGGCGATGCTCTCGCAAACTGGCAGTCTAAGAAAGAGACTTGCACAGACGAAGGCAACGGCATATATTCCTACGACATTTCTAAGGTTGGCGGTCTTACTGCCGGCGAGTACTACGGTGTAATCTTCAGTGTTGATACAGGTCTCCAGACCTATGATACTCTTATGGGTGCAGCTTGCTACGGCGACACACTTTACAGTGACGGCACAACATATGAGAATCCTCAGGACAGCTCTAAGACAGCTCTTGCAGCTTTCTGGAAGAACCAGAGCAGATCAGCTTACGGTCCCATCATGCAGGTAACCTCTATCGGTAACCTCGTTGGTACTTGCATCGCTCCCGGCCAGACTGCTGAGACACTCTTCACAACATTCCTCAACGATAACCTTGATAACGCAAGAACATACTCCGGAAAGTCAGACCAGGATATCATCGACGATATGGCTAAGGGTCTCGGTCTTTCTCAGGACAGTGTTGAGAAGCTCATCAAGGATGCAGGTATCACTGTTGACTGGAAGAAGGAAGAGTCCAAGGCTCCCGAGAAGAACGAAGGCATCGCAGCTAACCCCAACGCTACAGCTACAGGTCAGGAAATGACAGTAGTTTACATCGGCGTTGCAATGATGATTGTTGCAGCAGCAGTTGTTGTTATTGCCCGCAAGAAGAGAGTTACTGAGTAATCCTCTGAAAGCGCACACAGCTTAATTTACAAATTTAGCCTCCTGCACAAGCAGGAGGCTTTTTGTTTTTGATTTATTTCTATTGATTTTTAGAAATTACTATTGTATAATTATCTTACCGAAAAACTAAAACAGCTTAGGAGGAATTGTTATGTACAAAAAAATGTTATCCTTTGTGCTTGCACTTGTTTTAGTCGCAGGTATGGCAGTTATCGGCGTATCCGCTGCTGAGGCTGATGAAGTGCCTGAGACTTCAACAACAATATATTTTGAACTGCCGGAGGAGTGGGCAAAATATGCAGTCAAGAAGGTATTTTGTCACATCTGGGAAATCGATGGAGATGCCTTAGGAAACTGGCAGTCTAAACCAGAAGCTTGTACAAGTGAAGGCAATAACCTGTATTCTTACAACATCTCTAAGGTAGGAGAAATTACCGAGGGTAAATACTACGGAGTTATCTTCAGTGTTGACACAGGTGCTCAGACCTATGACACATTGCTTACAACCGATTGCTTGGGCGGTACAGTTTACTGTGGCGATACTCACTATGAGAATCCCCAAGACAGCGCTAAGACGGTTGTTGCTGCTTTCTGGAGAAATATGAACCCGGAGGAATACGGCCCCATTAAGGTGGTTTCATCTATCGGTAATGTTGTCGGTACTTGTTTAGTGCCCGGCACAACCGAGGAGGATCTCTTCAACGATTTTCTCAACAACAAGCTTGATAACGCAAGAACCTATTCCGGACTTACAGACCAGCAGTTAATTGATAATCTGGGATTGAGTCTTGGCTTTACAAGGGAAGAGACACATATGATTATACTTGCTTCCGATTGTGATATTGACTGGTCAAAGGAAAACTCAATTATTCAGTCAGCTTCACCCGATGAAGCAACCCCCGATGAGTCAACACCGGATGAGTCTACACCTGACGAGCCGATTATTGATTCGCTTTTGTTCGGTGACGCCGACCTTGACGGCCGTGTAAGCGTTAAGGATGTAACTCTTATTCAGAAGCACTCAGCATCAATTGTTTTCATTGATAACCAATACGCACAGATTGCGGCAAATGTTGTTTATACAGACAGCATAAATGTTAAGGATGCAACTGCTATTCAGAAGTACCTTGCCGGTATTGACACAGGACTTCCCATTGGTGTAGATTTGATTGAAATGAGAGAATCTATGATGCAATAAGATGAAACAGGCCTTCGCATAAGTTTATGCGGAGGTCTGTTTTTTTTGTGCAAAATGCAGCAATACGACAAAGAATTATTGTTATTTGTTCAACCTGCACTACTTAGTAAAAGAAACATTGTGCAGAATTTTATTGTAAAATTTACTAAAAACTATTGCAATTGTTTAAAAAATATAGTATTATTTAATCACAGAAAAGAACTAAATATAAAAAACTAAATAGTTCAAATGCTTTTAGGAGGTGAGTCCGATGTTCAAATAGCTATCTGACAGACTTAGGTTTTGTTATGGTAGCCAAGCTGTCAGCGACAGATTCAGTTTCAGCAATAAGTCAAAAACTTTAATAACCCTTTTCTCAGGAATCTTAACGGAGTGAGTCCAATGTACAATTGACAGTGTTTCTAAATACTTTATTTCATAAGCTTCAAGTAGTGGGACTTTTCCAATGAAAAATATGAGCATTAATGAAACGAAGCCTGAAAGAAACTATCTTCTGAGAAAGCCGAACATATCTGGTTGACCACTGATTTTAGCAAGGGAGAACTAAGCCGATGATTTAGTTAAACTGAAACAACCAACCATATGAATATATTGTAATCACAACTTAATAAGAACAGAACAAACTTAAAATGTATGTAATCAGAAATGGAGATTAAAATATGATTGAACCTGCACACTAATGCCTCCCGACGAGTGTATCGCTTCGGGAGGCTAATTTTTTGAGGTTCTTTATGATATAACAGCTTCTGACGGACATATTTTTCAGAAAGGAACTCCCGAAGTATACCCTCGGGAGCTGATTATTTATTCAATGTATGTATTTTCGCAGATTTCATTAATCTTATCTCTGAGGATTAGAAAATCGCTGAATGCCTCCGGCTTTCTTCTTGGGTCGCGAAGAACAGCGGCGGGATGAAGCATAGGCATCATCAGCACACCGTTCTTCTCAAAGAACTGACCGTGTTCCTTGGTGATTTTGATGTCTTCCTTGATGAGCCTTGCGGCGGCAATTCTGCCGAGGCATACGATAATCTTCGGCTTCATAAGAAAAACCTGATTTCTCAGCCAATCAATACAGCAGGCAACCTCCTCGGGCTTAGGGTCGCGGTTTTGGGGCGGACGGCACTTAACCATATTTCCGATGTAAATATTTTTGTTTCTGTCAAGGTCAACAGCGCTCAGCATCTTGTCAAGCAGCTGACCTGCTCTGCCTACAAAGGGCTTTCCCAGCAAGTCCTCGTTTTCGCCGGGGCCTTCGCCGATGAACATAACCTCGGCGTTTTTATTGCCGACGCCGAATACAACATTTGTCCTGTCCTTACAAAGCTCGCATTTTTCACATTTAAGGCAAGCCTCTTCGAGCTCGTTCCAATTGTCAAACATATTCGCAACTCCTTATATTATTAAGCAAATTTACAGGGGAATTTGTATATTATGTTGATTTTGATTTTTTTGTGTTGAAATCTTCTCTCTTGGGGTGTAAAATATATCTTGAAAAATCTATAGAATTGGTGGTTAAGTTATGAAAATTATGGTTGAAACATCAGCACGACACATCCATGTTACTCAGGAGACCTTTGAGGCCCTTTACGGCAAGGATGCAAAACTCACAAACAAGAAGGACCTTTCTCAGCCCGGCCAGTTTGCCTGTGCAGAGAAGGTAACAGTTGCCGGCCCTAAGGGCGAGGTAGCTATGTCAATCCTCGGTCCTTTCCGCCCTGCAAACCAGGTTGAGATTGCCTTCACCGATGCAAGAAAGCTTGGTATTAATCCTCCTGTCAGAGAGTCCGGAGATGTTAAGGGTGCTCCCGGCTGTATCCTCAGAGGTCCTGCAGGTGAGGTTGAGGTCAGCGACTGCGTTATCGTTGCAAAGCGCCACATTCATCTTACTCCCGAGGCTGCTGCTGAGTTCGGCGTTGAGGATAAGCAGATTGTCTCAGTTAAGGTCGGCAATCCCGGCTGCCGTGAGACAACCTTCGGCGATGTTGTTGTCAGAGTAAGCGACAAGTTTTTCCCTGCAATGCACATTGATACAGACGAGTCTAATGCAGCAGGTCTTGCAGGCACAGCAGAAGGCGAAATCATCGCTTAATTTGCGGCATTGTTTTGCTGATATTACTTTGTGATATTATATATCTCCGCCGAGGAATTCCCGGCGGAGATTTTTTACGCTTATTTTTTGAGAGTTCTGTAATTGTCGGGGTTTGCAAAGTCCTTGCCGTCGCCGCCGTCAAAGAAAAGGGTGTACTCATTGCCCTCGCCGATAAGCTCAAGGGTGTCAAGGTCAAGCTCAGAGGTATTCATTGCAGGCTTGCAAAGAGGTATAGCCTTACCGCTTCTGATGAAGAACACAACCTCATCTTCAGCAACCTCTATGAAGTGGTGCCCCTTCTTCATCTGCGTCTCTGTGAGAATTCCCTTGCTCATCTTAACAGCAGTCATATCCTCGGGCAAATATACATACCTGCCTATTGAATTCTGGGTATAAACAGGGGCGATCATAATTTCGTTACCGATAAGAAGCTGGTCCTCTGTGTGGCGGGCTGTTTCATCGTCGGGGTATTCAAAGGCAAGGGGCTTGAAGTACATTTCATCGTTAAGCGCTGCCTTCATATACTCGCTGTAAAGGTAGGGGATAAGGCGATATCTAAGCTCAACCATATAGCGGAAATCGTCTGTATCTTCAAAGCGGAAGAATTCCTGCACCCTTGTACCCTGGGCTGAGTGGTTGCGAAGCAAGGGGGTGAAAATGCCGAGGGCAAGCCAGCGAAGCATCAAGTCACGGCTTGCGTCACAGCCGAAGCCTCCCATATCTGCACCGGCATAGAGAAAACCGCACATATTAAGCGAGGGAAGAACGCGGATTTCGTTGAGAATATGTGACCACCAGGAGTGGTTGTCGCCTGTCCAGATACCGCTGTAACGGTGCATACCGATGTAGGAAGCGCGGGAGAAAAGCAGGAAGCGCTTGTCGGGGTTTATTCTTGCAAGAGACTCACCGGCACTTTTTGTCATGTTATAGCCGTAAAGGTTGTGCACATCGTTGTGAAGAACTCTGCCCTGAGTTGTGTTATGGTAGAAGGAGTTGTAGTCATCCTGAGAGTTAGCAAGACTGCCTACCATATCTCTGATTTCGTAGAATTTGTCGATGTCGGGCTCTTCGGCTGAGTATTTCTTCATCTTATCGTAGATAGCCTCAAGACCGCGCTGAGAGTAGAAGATAGCAGGCTCGTTCATATCGTTCCAGAAGCCGTCAATACCCATATCTGTGAGAATTTTATACTTATCTCCAAACCAACGGCTTGCATCGGGATTTAAGAAGTCGGGAAAATGTGTAAGACCCGGCCAAACGCCTAAGGCATAGGGCTTACCGTCGGAGTCGGTGCAGAAATAACCCTTCTCCACACCTTCTTCATAAACGCTGTAGCCTTCTTCAATCTTAACGCCTGCGTCGATAATGGGAACAAGTCTGACGCCCTGCTCCTTCATCTCTTCTGCAAATGCCTTAAGGTCGCCGAAGGTCTCTTTGTTGACGGTAAAGTCCTTGTAGCGCTCCATATAGTCTATGTCCAGGTAAATTGCGTCAAGGGGAATACCCAGCTCATGGTACTTATCGGCAACATTTTTGACTTCCTCCTTGGACATATAGCTCCATCTGCTCTGAGTGTAGCCGAAGGCCCACATAGGTGCCATATAGCTCTGTCCGATAGCTTTTCTGAACCGCTTAACTATATCATAAATACTCTTGCCCTCGACAATATAAACATACATATTTTTGTTGTCGCTGCTTACGGTGAGGGTGTCATACTTAGTAAACGAAACATCAAAGGTTACTCTTGAGGGACAGTCAAAGAAAGCGCCGAAGGTGTTTGCTTTGCTTTCAATAACGATGAAGCTGTGAGCGCCGTAGAGCGAACGGGTAGCCTCGGTGTGATTCGGGTCATCGGTGCAGTAGCTGTCATAGATATAGCCGCGTTTGTTGATGCCCCTGGAGGCTTCGCCTAAGCCGTAAACCGCGTCGTTCCTAAGAAGCTTTAGTGTAAATTCAAGCTTCTCATCGCTTGCAACAGAAAAATAGGGAAGAGGAGAGCTCTCAAGAGGAACGGCTTCAATTACGGCATTTGTCTCAAAAGGTGAGCCGAAGCAATATTTTTTTATCATATTTATTCTCCTTGCTTGAAAAAATGGAAATTATAGTATATAATTAATATATGTGAAAAAAGTATAGCATAACATTTCTTGCATTTCAATAAAAATTATTAGGGAAACCGAATAATAGTATCCGGAATTTAGGTTTCGCCAACAAAGGAGAGTAATTATGGGTAATAAGGTCGTATTATTTGCTGACAGCTCCATCGACTTGACCAAGGAGCTGAGAGATAGGTATGATGTTCACACTCTTCCTATTCATGTTATTCTTGATGAGAAGATTTACGAGGACGGCGTTGACATCACAAGTCAGGATATTTTTGACCATTACTACAAGACCAAAAAGCTTCCTAGGACAGCCGCTATTAACTTTGAAGAAATTCACAGTGCACTCAAGCCCTATGTTGACGATGGCTATGAGGTTGTTTATATAAGCATCGGCTCAGCGCTTTCTTCAAGCTTCAAGAACAGCTGTCTTGCTTCTGAGGAGCTTTCAGGCAAGGTTTATCCAATTGACTCGTGTTCACTCAGCTCAGGCGCAGGCTTGCTTGCAATTGAGGCTTCTGAGAGAATTAAGAAGGGTATGTCTGCAAAGCAGGTTGCAGAGGAGGTTACCGCTCTTAACCAAAAGAACAGAGCAAGCTTTGTTCTTGATACACTTGAGTTTATGCGCGCAGGCGGCAGATGCTCTGCTGTTGAGGCCTTTGGAGCAAATCTTCTCGGTATCAAGCCCAGCATCAAGGTTTTTAACGAGAAAAACGGAGCTATGGCAGTAAGCAAGAAGTATCGCGGTAAGTATGAAAAGGTTGTGCTTAACTATATCGACGACACCCTTGCTGCTTACGATAATATCCGCACAAATCATTGCTTTATCACCTACTCAACTCTTGACAAGGCTTTACTTGACAAGATCATTGACCATGTTAAAGCAAAGAATATGTTTGACGAGATTTTCGTTACAACCGCCAGCGGTACAATTTCCAGCCATTGCGGTCCCGGCTGCATCGGTATTCTCTTTATGACCGAATAATCAGCATCAGAAAATACTTAAGGAGCTGTAAAAAACGAAAGTTTTTTACAGCTCCTTTTTGTTTATCCTTTGGTATTTGCCGCTATACTGTCAATAAATACATCGCCTTTTTTGAATACATAGCGTTTGTAGGAATGCATATTGGTGAAGTCATACTTTTCTTTGTAGCCGAAGCTCATAAGCTTCTGTGCCACAGGAGTATAGTCCACTGTTTCGCTTACAATCACAAAAGGCCTTTTCCTCAAATGAGACTTTAGCTTATTTGAAGAGTATACGGGCTTTCCGAGACAGACGGTGCCGATTTCACTTTCACAGTCGGATATGTAGTAAGCAACCTCTGTCTGAAAGAGCTCTGTGTTGAGCTTTTCGGATTTAAGGTTAGGAAGTCCGTAGCAAACGAGCTTTATTTTTGTCAAATCTCTTCTGCGGCTTTCGAGAAGATTTTTTGCAAAGGGAGCAAAGAAATCGTCAACGCTTCGAAAAGCCGATTCCTTTTCTTTTTCCAAAATCTCCTTGCTGTATCCCTCGCTGATTGCTTTTTCAAGGGATTCAACGATGAAATTCTCATTCTTTATTTCACGGTATTCAAGGAACCGCTCAGGGTGGCCGATGCTCTCGCCGAAGTACCGAAGCTTATCATTCCAGACAAGGCCCACAGAAGGCACGCCGAGAGAAAAGGCAATGATGCTTGCATGCATACGGCAGGCAATTATGCCCTTGAAGCCGGAAATGTGCTTTAAAAGCTCCCGCGGCTCAGCAGGTGCAGGCAATGAAACTTCCCTTCGTTTGTCCTCAAGTCCTAAGTAAGCGATGAGCTCGGTCAAAAAATCCTCGTCCTGTCTGAGGCCGTTTGTAAACAGCTTCCATTTGATACCCTTTTGATCGAGAATACCGATTATCTTTGCCCACATTGAGAGCAAGTCCTCGCCTGTCAGAGGAACGCCGTAGTCAACAAAGAGCCCTCTGCGTGCTACACCCAAGCCGATAACATCCGAGGATACATCTCTTTCGATGCCGTAGACCTCACCGCTCCACACAGCGGGGTCGGCAACCCGTTTCGACTTAATAGCTGTATTCTTCAAATAGGTAGAGTTCAGTAAATCTGAAAAATCACGGGAGGTAATGTAACGGTTTGAAAACAGACACAGCATATCCTGCTGCTTCAAGCATTCCTCGCTTTTTTCGCTGTATCCCTCAACACCCATTGCGTTATATATTACAGGGATTCCGTAATGCTCGGCAAGAGAGACAATTCTGTTCATCTCATCGGGAAAATTTTCCTGATTGTACTTAATGAAACCGCCACCGGGAAAAACAACAAGGTCGGTGTTTCTCACAGCGTTTAAGCTTTTCTTATCCTTTTGTCGGCGAAAATCTACGGTAGAGATTTTCAGCTTCTTTATCCCTGCTCCGCGGGCTGATTTCTTCAGCAAATAGGAGGTACAGTCGCTGATGACATTGTCTCCCATATTATTGCCGTTCATTAGTCCTGCAATCAACACCTTGGTTTCGGGCTCCTGCTTCTGAGCAAACTCCTTGCGCTTAACGGAAGGAAAATAATGCGAGAGCTTTTTTCTTAATCTTTTTTTGAGCTTCATATATTTTCCCTCCTCTATGCTTAATAAAGTGTTGTCAGTCGAAGCTGAGGACTGTGTTCTTAAGTCCATCAGCAAGCTTAACTTCAGGCTTCCAGCCAAGAGACTCAAGCTTTGAGGTATCAAGGCCGACACGGGTGTAAGTGCAGTAGCCGCTTCTGTCGCCTGAAATGTCAAAGATAACCTTAATTCCTCTTTCGGGGAAGAGGTCGGCGAGCATCTGGGCAACATCCTTAATAGGAGTAGGCTCAGTTTCGTTTGCCAGGTTGTATGCTTCGCCGCACTGACCCTTGAGCATTATTGCAAAGAGCGCGGCAACTGCGTCGGTAATATAGCAGAAGGCTCTCTCGGCAAGTCCATCGCTCTTGAGCACTATGTTTCTTGAGTTGACAGCGTCGCTTATGAAGTCTGCCATAACTCTGCCGTCGCTGTTAATAATCATACCGGGTCCGAAGGAGTGGGCAATTCTCGCAACGGTGAAAGGCACTCCGTACTGAACAAGGTAGCTCTTGAGAATTGTCTCGGCAATTCGCTTGCTCTCAGGGTAGCAGGAGCGTGCGTCCAAGGGGTCGAAGATACCCATATCGGTTTCTTTGATGAACTCAACACCCTCAACCTTGCCGTAGATTTCTCTTGTAGAGGGGTAGATGATGTTGGTGACTTTCTTTTCTTTTGCAAGCTCAAGAACACTCACTGTGCCCTGAGTGTTAGCGGCGATGATGCCTGTCGGGTCATTTTTGATGAAATAGGGGCTTGCGGCACCGGCAGCGTGGAAGATGTAGTCCAAATTGCCTTCGATCTCAATTGGTTTGCAAACATCTTGAGAAAGAAGCTCAAAACGGCTGTCACCCAAGAAGCCTGCAAACTTTTCCTTTGCCTTCTGTGCGTTTCTTACCAAGGCAATGACTCTGATACCGTAGTCCTTTTTTAAGTTCAGATGCATAAGTGCCATTGTGAAATAGTAGGCAAGCATACCGGTTGCGCCTGTTACAAGGACGGTTTTTGAGCGAAGCTGCTCATAGGGAATATAATCTCTGCCGATTAAATTATCCATATCGGATTTAACAATTGATTTATCGTAAAGAAACATTTTTACACATCCTTTCTGACTAATTAAATTATATCATAAATATGAAAAACTTGCAACAACAGTATTATTCACACATTTTATTGTTTATCACAAAATAAGCTATTGAGTTGATAATTTTTGTATGTTAAAATGTGCTTAGAAAAGGAGGCTCAATCTATGAAAAAACTAATCAGTATTATTCTTTGTTTGTTTATGCTTATGAGTATGGGCGCTGTGTCGCTTGAAGTGTTTGCACAAGTGGCAGACGATGCGCCCGACTACATTAAGGCTGATATGCTTTACGCACATGCTGTTGACGATGAAAGCGAAACAGAGTCTTGGATTAATTGGCAGCACGCTGACAGCTACCGCGACTATGACGAAGATGACCTCAGAGAATTAGGTCTTAAAGCAGGCGAGGGTGTGTCAGAAGAAAAGTATTTCTTCCTTCCTTCAAGTGTTAACGATAACACCGTTATTGTTTTGAATACCTATTCCTCCGATGCCGTTATAGATGGCGTTACCGTTCCCGCAGGAGGCAATGCTGAGATAAGCTTCAGTACAAATAAAACCTATGATGTGAAAATCGGCACAGAGACGCAGAAGCTCAAGTTTATGTACTCTACTGCCGAGGCCTCGATTTTTGTAAACAACACCGATGCAGACGGAAACGGCACAGACCTTCTGAGCTATCTCAGTATGGATAAAGAGAACGGCGCAAAGGCAACAGGTGCTATTGTTGATGATGAGGGAAATGTCGATAACACTCCCATAAAGAAGATTAAGGGCAGAGGCAACACAACCTGGGATAAAAATAAGAAGCCCTTTAACATTACCTACGATTCAGCTGTTGAGATTGACGGTATGCAGAAGACAAAGAAACTCTCTCTGCTCGCAAACTATCAGGACTCGGCTCTCATCCGCAACCGTTTTCTTCAGGACCTCTCCGATGCAGTAGGTATGCCCTATGCTTCCGATTCCCGTTTTGTTGATTTATATATGAACGGTGAGTATTTGGGCTCTTATCAGATTACCCAGAAGATTGATATAGGAAAGAACAATCTTATCCCCGAAATTGACGACAACACGCATCTGAACGAAGATGGTACTCTCAAGGAGAACTTCCCCTTTGTTGTTGAGGTTGACGCAGGCGCAGGCGACACCGACTATTGGACGCAGTCATCGGTTGCAAAATGCAAGCTTACCGTCAAGGGACCTGAGCTTGAGAAAGGCGACCCGAACTATGATAATGTACTGAATTTTGTTAAGACTAAATTTGACGCTATGCACACAGCTATCCGTACGGATGCAGACAATCTCAGCGAGATAGTTGACATTGATTCTCTCACAAAGCTTTACCTTATTAACGAGCTCAGCAAGAACTGGGATGTCGGCGTTTCATCACTTTACTTTACATATAAGCAGGATGCAGACGGCAATTGGAAATTCTTTGGCTCTCCTGTTTGGGATTACGATAATTCTCTGGGTAATGCCACAGGTGTTAAGCGGGACTTGAGCTCAATGAAGGTTACAGACTACGAGGAGCCTACAGGCTGGTGGGTAATGTATAAGCCGGGTGTGGGCGGCGGCAAAGCAGGAAAGTATACAATCCTCGGCTATGCCGCAATGAATACTACAATTATGGATTATGCCGCACAGGTATGGTTTGACGAGTTCCTGCCTGCAATCAACACGTTTAATTCAGAAGGCGTTTCCGAGGGAGAGCTTTTCTCCAAGGATGTTTACTACAGCTACCTTGAGGGCTCTGCCGCTATGAACTATGAGTTGGGATGGCTTTTGACAACAGGCGATTGGATTTGCGACCACTCAAACCTTGTAAACGGTACATTTGACTATGAGACAGGCGAATTTACCCTTGATTCAAAGGCTACATACTACAATATAGACAGCTTTAAGGGGCAGTATGACTACACAGTCGATTGGCTCAACACCCGTACAGCTTGGCTTTCTTCGAAATTCTTTTCAGCTTATGACGGCGAGATTACACCTCCTGCAAAGGACCTCTATCTCGGTGACGCAGACCTTAGCTCAAATGTTAGCGTAAAGGACGCAACTTTGATTCAGAAAGCTGTTGCGAATATATGTACCCTTAACAGCAATGCAGCTCGCTGCGCCGATGTAAACGCAGACGGTGCTGTGAATATTAACGATGCCACCGCTATTCAGAAGTACTGTGCAAGTATCGAGGTACCCTATCCCATTTCTGAGAAGCTTGCATAAGCTGACACAGCAAAACAGTCAGTACAGGCAAAAGTCCCGATGTAAAAACCGGGACTTTGTTTTTATTGTTCTTATTAAGAATTATAGAGGGTCGTTTTTACAATTTTAGAGTTATTTTTGCAACTTTTGTTGATTTCAGGCATAGCGAATGATATAATCGTTACAGTCGATCGGCGGTGAATATATTGACGGATTCAACAATAGTAAAGTACGGCAAATATCTTACCGATGTAATTTCGTCGGTAATCAACGGTACTGCTCCGAGCCTTCCTTTTGATGGCTTCGATTGGGAGCGGTTTTACAGGCTTGCCTATTTTCACAATGTTGCAGTGCTTGCTTACCCGGCAGTTAAGGATTTTGCTATGCCCGCAGAGGTGCTTGAAAAATTCCAAAAGGATCATTACAAAAAGCTTGCACGGGAAGCCAAGATGGAGATAGAAGCTCAGCAGTTGTTCTCTGCCTTGTCTGCTGCCGGATATGACTACATAAAGATGAAGGGTATTGTTATTAAGAATCTCTATCCTGCACCCTATATGCGTACATTTTCTGACATTGATATCTGCCTGAGTAAAGAGGACAGAGAAAGTGCCAAGACGCTGATGGCAGATATGGGATACACTTTGGAGACAACAATTCCGTACCACGATGAGTATGAAAAGAATAAGTACTATTACATAGAGCTTCATTCTCTGATTGTTCACGAGCGTTCACCCTTTTTTGCTATGTTCGAAAATCCCTTTGAAAAATCTATACGCGACGGTGCTGACGAGCACAGTTATGTGCTCAAAGATGAGTATTTTTATTTGCACCTTCTTGTGCATTTGCGTAAGCACTTTGCCACAGAGGGCTGCGGCATCCGACTGTTCACGGATTTGTACGTTTTCAGAAAGCACCACCCGGATTTGGACATGGACTTTGTATCGCAGTTGGTGGAAGAGTACGGCCTTACTGATTTCTACCGTAGTATCAATGATATGCTTCTCTGCTTTTTTGAGCAGAAGGAGATGACTGAGAACGAAGAGATAATTGCTGAGTTTGTATTCAGAAGCGGCGAACACGGCGACGCAGAGGTGAAGAAGCTTACCAGAGTATCTGCCGACCGTCCCTCAAAACTCACATTTTGGGACAAGACAAAGTATTTTTTCGGTAATTGGTTCGGTTACGATGTTCTTAAGAATATTTACCCAATACTTGAGAAGGCACCTATTCTTCTGCCCGTGTGTTGGGTAAGGCGAATTTTTCGCACTCTGATATTCAGAAGGCACTCTCTTAAGGCGCAAAGCGAGCTCATTAAAAATATGAATTCGGATAAGATTAAAAAGGCTAACCTTGCCCAAGAGCTGGCAGGAGTTATTAATAAACAGTAAGCAATCTTATCATTAAACTAAACCCGAAAAGGATGTCTGCGGACTTTTCAAAAAGGCTTCCTTTTCTTTTGAAATCCGTCAAACAATTGAACTGCAAATTTCGTTTAATTTCTTATTTTCTTTGCGGTTTTGATGTTTTGACGGATTTTTTATACTGTTTTCTCTTAGAATACGGGTATTCGTCAGAAAGTGCAGATAGTGTTTGATATACTCGGTAAGTATAGAAGAGGGATTTGAGGAGGTGTATATTCATGAAAAGAGTCAAAGTCTATTATTCGCCTGTGATTTGCTATGAGATAATAAAAAGCGACAGTCAGAATTACAGCATTGACTGTTATATTGAGGGAAAAACAGGGGCAGGAGACCCGAATTCACGATGTGTTTTGGAGGACTTTTCAAATGATATGGAAACCGCGGAGGCCTTCACGAAATTACTTGCTGAGAATGGGGCGTTTCCCATACATGTTCCCGAGCTTGCAGAAAACTTTTTGTCTGATATTTGATTATAGCCGCAAGCTGTGGTATTATTAGTAAGTAATACATAGCATAGACGGAGTTATCCGTTCCGTCGGGGAGTACACAATGAAAAAAATAATTGCAATAATTTTAGCTTTGATGTTGTCGTTAATGTGCCTGTCTGCCTGTGAAATCAAAGACGGTACAAGCGACAGCGATAAACTCAAGGTGATAGCCTCAATATTTCCGCAGTACGATTTTGCCCGGCAGCTTACCGGCGATTTGGCAGAGGTCACTATGCTTGTAACACCCGGTGCCGAAACTCACGGCTTTGAGCCTACCACATCGGATATCATCGCTGTCAGCAAGTGTGATGTGTTTATCTACACAGGAGGAGAATCGGATTCCTGGATAGACGGCATCTTAGAGGATGTTAATAATCCCGATATGACGGTGGTGTCTCTTATGGACTGCGTCGAACCGATAGAGGCAGAGGAGACGTCGGAGGAGGACGCTGACCGTAATCATCAGCACGAGGTAGATGAGCATATTTGGACATCGCCTGTAAACTCCATAAAGATTTGCGAGAAGATAACAAAGGCTCTCTGCGAAAAAGACAGCATAAACGCAGACAAGTATAACGAAAACCTCAAAGCGCTGAGTGCTGATCTTAAGGCTCTTGATGAAGATTTCAGAGAAGTAACGGAAAATGCCGAGAGAAACACCCTTGTTTTCGGCGACCGTTTCCCTTTGGCATATTTTGCAAAGGAATACGGACTTGAGTGCTTTTCGGCCTTTTCGGGCTGCTCTGAAGATACAGAGGCATCTGCCTCAACTGTAGCTTTTTTGATAGACAAGGTGAAAGAGGAAAATCTGCCTGTTGTCTACAAAATTGAGCTGAGCTCCGATTCGGTGGCAAAGACAATTTGCGAGGAAACAGGAGCACAGCTTTTGACCTTCTATTCCTGCCACAACATCTCGAAATCTGACTTTGATTCAGGGGAGACTTACCTGTCACTTATGCAGAAAAATGTCGAGAGTCTGAAGCTTGCACTTAACTGATTATTTCATAAAAAATCGGCGGTCTTTCAGCTTTTTGAAAGACCGCCTTACTGTTTCTACTGTATGTTATTTGCTTTGTATGGGATGGATGTCGTAGTCTGTGCTGTAGTAACGGTGACTGCGCTTTCTGATAATCTTCGGCTTGTAATCATCTGCGGTACAGCCCTCAAAGAGAATTTTGTCACTCCGGACGGTGTGGTTTACTCTTTCTTCAACCGGTGGCAAAGTCATATAGTCTCCAAACATATGAGTAAGCAGGGTGTGATATTCAGAGGGAGCTCTGAAGGTACACCCCTCAAATTCAACATCACATCCGTCACCCCACCAATCGGCAGGAGACATCTCCACGGGATATCCGTGAAATCCGCTGAGGGAAGCCAAAAGCTTTTTGCCTGAAAGAGCGTTTGAGCATTTTCCCAGAAGATTTCTCAAAGCTTTGAGAAATGCCTTGGGCAGAATGCATTGCAAAAGTCTGAAGCTTACAATAAAGGGCAGACTCATATTTTTGTAGAGAAATTCTGTGGTCTTTTCCTTTGAGCAGATAAAGCCTGTCAGGCAGCTGAAGCCTTTGAAAAAGAACTTCTGCAAAAAGCCTTTGTCGGGTATATAGTCTAGGGGGAAAATATCCATAAAGATACCCTTGTGAATCGAGGTGTGTTCAAATTTATCCTCTCCGAAGTAGGTGCCTTCTTTTCTTAGCTTTGCGTAGTAGAAGTAGCAGCCCTTCTCGGTGCTCTGATGCTGTAAGAAAAAGCCGTCGCCGAATTCTTCTTTGCCGAGTTTAAGCAGCTTGTTAAAATCCTCTCTGGGCATAGAAACATCAATATCATCGTCCCAAGGAATAAATCCCTTGTGGCGGATTGCGCCGATTAATGTACCTCCTACAAGGTAGTAGCGAAGGTTGTGCTTCCTGCAAACGGAGTCAAGCTTTTTGAGAATTTCAAGCTCTGTAAGCTGAAGCTTTCTCAGAGTTTCCTGATTGTTCTTTTCGTGATTCAACTCCGCTGTAAGCTTTTCTTTTAGCTCTGCTTCAAATTCGCTTTGGGAAATATCCCCCTGAGCTGCCGACAAAACTGCTTCTGTGGCACAGCTTACTGCTGTATCAACAAAGGCTCGGGTATTTATGCTGTGAGTCTGAGACAAAGAGGTCAACTCCAATCTCCGGTTTATTTTTCGAGGAAATTTAATATTTCCTCATAAATTCGCTTGCAGTTGTTGTAATCGTCAAAGGCAAAGAAGTCGTCGGCTCTGAGCTTGTACTCTTCCTTTGCTTCGCAGTTGTTTTCCATGAACTCGCAGACTGTATCCACAAGCTCATCGTGTTCTTTGCAAATAGGTCCGAAGCCCTGGGTGGGATAGTCGATTCCTCCTGCTTCGTAGTGAGGAGGCAAAGATGAAGGGTGATAGTAAACAATCGGCTTGCGCATATAGGCAAAATCAAACTGAACGCCTGAGTAGTCGGTAACCATAAGGCTTGATTGTGTAAGCACCTCTTCATAATTCATATCGCCTGATGCGGCAATAATCTTGACAAAGCCGTTATCCTTAAAGTCCTCAATCTGAGGGCTCATTGCAGGGTGCAGAAGGTAGGTGATTTCATAGCCGTTTTTCTTTGCACAGTCAATTAGCTTTTTATCGTTGATTAAGGTGTTGTAAAGACGGAAGTACTCTGTGTGCTTAAAATGCTCGTTATAGGGCTTTTTCTTGTAAGCAATACCCTGCGAAACAACATTCCTTCTCCATGTAGGAGTGATGAGAATAACCTTTTTGTCGTTGTTTTTAAGTCCGTCATACCGAGCCAGGCCGTTGATTTTCAGCATATCTTCCTCGTAGCCGTAAACAGGATGCATCAAATTCTGTTTCTCATATTTTGAAGCAAGGCAGTAGAGGGTAGTGTTGTCGTAAATTCTGCGCTGATACTGAGCAAGCTGCTGAACAGTCAGACCGTGCTGAATACAAATCACCTTCAGATTCCACAAGTCAAGTACATAGGGGTGCATATACTTGGGGAATCCGCAGTACTGAATTACCAA
>JBJEOT010000053.1:0-6498 GCA_051880855.1 Ruminococcus sp. | reverse complement strand
GCCTGAATCCCCATAATCTCGGTGTATGTATTATCCATTCCGATGCGGTCATAGACCTTCTCGGTGTTCCACTGCTCCATATTGATTACCATATCAATTTTCTCTGTGAGCTTAACAGCGCCCATACCGAAGATTCGGCGGGCATTGATAATACCGATACCGCGCAGCTCAATGAAGTGGCGGATATTTTCAGGCGAAGTACCCACGAGGGTACGGTTGGAAACACGCCTTATTTCAACGGCATCGTCGGCAATAAGACGGTGTCCGCGCTTGATAAGCTCAATGGCGGTTTCGGATTTACCTACTCCGGAGTCGCCTATGAGAAGTATACCTTCGCCGTAAACCTCAACCAAAACGCCGTGGCGTGTAATTCTCGGTGCAAGCTCGGCATTGAGGAAGGTAATGAGCGAAGCTGACAGAGAAGATGTTGTATCACTTGAAAGAAGCACAGGAACGCCGTTCTTCTCGGCAGATTTCTTGATAGCCTCAGAGGGCTTTAAGCTGCGGGCAATTATAATTGCCGGAGGCTTGCCGGAGAGGAGCTTATCTACAAGGCTATACTGTTCATCGGCATCAAACTGCTCAAGGTAAGAGTACTCTGTAAGGCCGAAAACCTCGATACGCTTCTGGTCAAAAAAGTCAAGAAAGCCTGTAAGCTCCAAGCCCGGTCTGTCAATATCCATAGAATATACGGAAATCTCCTCCGGGTCCTGTGGCATATAGTAGGTTTCCAGGCTGATTTCGTCAATAATTCTTTTGAGTGAAACGGAAAATTCTCTGCTCATAAAAACACCTCTTGCCGTCTGCAAAATTCACATTAACAGAAATTATTGTGTACCTGCAAAACTCGATAGATACACTTCAGTTTATTATACCTCAAAGCTTACTAAAATAAAAGTGTTTTTGAGAAAAATATGCGAAATATATTGATAAAAATATGCACAGTTATGCACTTTCTTTCTCTATAGACTCAAAAGTGAATATTAAACTGAAAAATGAAAATAATTTACTCAGGTGAAATTATGATTATATCTGTTATCAGAACAATTCTTCTATACATTTTTATTATTTTTGCCGTGAGAATTATGGGCAAAAGACAGCTGTGTGATATGCAGACCTCGGAGCTTGTTATCACCATGATTATTGCGGATATTGCTTCTATTCCCATGCAGAACACCTCACAACCCCTGCTATCGGGAATTGTACCCATACTTATACTGATTTCTGCTGAGATTATCATAAGCATTCTTATGATGAAAACCCCGATATTCAGAAATATAATCTGCGGAAAGCCTGAGATAATCGTTGAAGACGGCAAGCTGAATCAACGGGTTATGAAAAGGCTGAGACTTACAACAGAGGATTTTTCCGTACTTCTCAGACAGGAAGGTGTTTTCAGCATAAATGACGTGCAGTACTGCATTATTGAGACTAACGGCAACATCAGCGTACTGCTCAAGCCTGAGAAAAGAACTCCATCTATGGAGGATGTAGGCATTTTGGGCAGAGACAGCGGTATTGAGGCTGTAATAATCAGCGACGGAGAGCTGCTTAAAACATCTATGCAACTGTGTCAGGTGGACTTAGCTTGGATAGAAAGTACTCTCGCCGAAGAGAACTTAGAGGTTAAGGATGTTATGATGATGACTGCAAACAGGCTGAGAGAGTACAGCATTATCAAAAGGTGTGAGGACATATGAAAAGAATTTTTGCTGCGATTGTTCTGCTGTGTATTTCCGGATTACTGTGCTTTGCAGAGTATAGCTATGTGGAAAAAAGCGTAGATAAATTCACAGGGATGCTTGACGAATTGAAAGCTGTATCACAGGAGAATAAGGACGAGGCTATAAAGCTGGCTGAAGAGATAAATACGCAGTGGGATGAGACGGTCGTAACAATTGATATGCTGCTTTATCACGACTATATTGATGAGATAGGCGTAAGCTTATCCACCTTGGAGAGCTATATTGTCTACGAGGAAAGAGCAGAACTGTACGCCACCTGCGAGGCGGCAAAAAAACAGCTTTTATCCCTTAAGACAAGCGAACTGCCCACAGCGGAAAATGTGATATAGGTTTTCTTCTCTCCTATTCTGCAATAGCGAAAACTCATAGTTACTTCAACGGTTAAGCACTAAAAGCAACAAAGCCTTCCTCAAAAAAGGAAGGCTTTGTTTACAGTTTACTTGTTTTAATCAGGCGTTTAACTGTTGAGAAAATCAGCAATACGATGAAGATTGCCAAATTGAATATTACTATTGTTGCGCCTACGGGAATATCGGTGAAGGTAAAGGATGTGTAAAGTCCCGCAATCACACAGCAGACCGAAATAATCACTGAGGTTATTATCGTAGTCAAAAACTTCTTGCAGACCCGCATAGAAGAAAGTGCCGGGAAAATTATCAAAGCAGAGATAAGCAGAGCACCGAGCATTCTCATACCGACAACTATTGTGATAGCAGTCAGCAGTGAAATAATTGTATTATATAGCTTTGTGCGAATACCCGTTGCAGATGAAAATGTCTCATCGAATGTGATTGCAAAAATCTTATTGTAAAAGAGAATATACATAAGAATCACAAGAATTGAGAGCACAACGCTAATAACAATATCAGAATCGCCGACAGAGAGAATTGAGCCGAACATATACTGCTGTAAATTGATGTTGGTGCCGCAGACACTTGCCACAAAGACGCCTATTGCCAACGCAGAACTTGAAATTACGGCAATGGCGGCATCGGCGTTGATCTTGCTGTTCTCAGTAATTCTCAAGAGGAAAAATACTGCAATCATTACAACAGGCAATGCAAAGTATATCGGTGATGATAGATTCATAACAGCAGCTATTGAAAGAGCACCGAAGCCGACATGAGAAAGTCCGTCGCCAATCATCGAGAAACGCTTCAAAACAAGGACTACACCTAAGAGCGCACAGCAAACTGCAATAAGTACACCGACAATTAATGCATTACGCATAAATGGGTAGCTGAGCATTTCAAGCATTTTCCTCTGCCTCCTTACTGTGATTATGCATACACTCGTCACAGGGACAATCTTTAATAAGAAGCCGTTTGCCCATTTCGGAGTACATATACTCGTGAGTTGTTCCGAAGAAGCAGGAATCCGAGCCTAAGTGCAGAATATGACTTGCGTGGCGGACTGCTGAGCTAACATCGTGAGAAACCATAATGACCGCCATTCCCTCTTTGTTAAGATTATCAACAATGGAATAAAAATCCGCAGTCGCAAGTGGGTCAAGGGCTGAGGTAGGCTCATCTAACAGAATGAGTTTTTTTGCTGCGCACAGGGCTCTTGCAAGCAAAACTCTCTGCTGTTGACCGCCGGAAAGCTCTGAAAAACTGCTCAGGGCAATGTCCTGTATGCCGACTTTTTTCATAATCTCATCAGCCTCTTGCTTTTCTTTCTTTGAATATGCAAAAGCAAAAAGACGGTTATTGAGAAAGCCGGACATAACAATCTCCTTAACCGAGGCAGGAAAGTCACTGCTGAATTTACCCTGCTGTGAGAGGTAGCCGATATGACTGCGTGTAAGTCCGCCTTCAAAAATCAGCTCGCCGTCATATTTGCCGAGAAGTCCAAGCAAGCCCTTGATTAAAGTAGTTTTTCCTGAACCGTTCTCGCCTACTACGCAGATGTAATCGCCCTCGCTTACAGTAAAGCTCAGACCGCTAATAACGCATCTGCCGTCATATCCGAGCTTTAGATTATTTGCTTTTAAGAGAGTCATATTTATCTCTCCTGTAAAAATAAAGTTTAGAAAAAATATCGGGCGGATAACCGCCCGAATTATTTTTTGCAGATAGTTGACTGTAATCGCCAAAGGGACTGTCATCCGTCATAGCTACACAGTCAGCCGGTGCCGACGGCTTTTGGAAATTAAAAGCCGAACCGAATAATCACAGCTTGTCGCAGTAGAGCTTTGCCGGGAAAGCAAGTGTGAATATTACGCTGAATACTGCTGTCAAGATTGTGGGCAAAGCGTAAAGTGCAAGGATATTTGCTCCCATAATCAGTGAAACAACAAAACCGCAGGCAACTATAATCGCAATAAGTGCGAGGACAAAAGCCATAAGCCTAAATACCTTATTAGCTGCTGCATCGAAGCTGTCGCTCTCTGCCTGTGCTTTACCTCTGCGCTGTGTCTTCTGTGAAAGGCTGTCGGCTAAGAGGATAAAGGTGATGTAAGCAAGAGCCACCGAAAGAAGCATAACTGCAAAAGTAAAGTTGCCGAGAGGCGCTCTGCAAATAATGCAAAGGAAAAAGGCTGCAACCGCAGAAACAATAGCTCCGACAGTTGAGAAGATTGCCATTTTGAGTCCCTGCTTTTTATTTCTTATAAGGAAGAATACAAGCACAAGAGCAAAGACAAATACCGCGGCAACAAGAGCTTTGATGAAAACAGCAAGCTCCAAATTTGCTAAAGTAAAGCTTGGTGCTGTGCCGCCGCCGAAAATCAGCAGCAAGGCTAAACCGGCAATCATAACTGCAGCAGCAAAGATCCAAAGAAGCTTTGATAATTTAGAAAACTTAATTGTATTATTCATTACTTTGCACCTCCGAACATAGAAGGCTTATTAAATGCATTGAAGCTGTAAAGACTTCTCAGCATAAGCTCGGGAAGGAGATATCCGGCTACAAGGTTAATAAGTGAGCCGAAGAAGAGTACATAAGAGAAGTTGTAGATACCGCTGACAGCCGAACCGCCGAATATTGCAAGAGAGATATTGAATGTACCGAACAAAACAATACCTACAAGCGAAACTATGGCAAGGACAATGCTGATATCAAAAATATTTTTTCTTGCGCTCAAGATTGCGGAAGGAACAGCGTCGCTGAGGGCTGTACCGCTTTTAAGCTCAGACTTAACCTTCTCACCCATAAGAACAGAAGAAAGAACGGTGAGCATTACGGAAACTGCAATTGCCGACGCACCGGGGACAGTCAGCAAGAAGGTGTGTCCCGTGCCGATTAAACCTGTGATAACGGCAACAACGCCCGAAAACTCAGCTAAAACTGCTAATACCGAAACTGCACCTACGAGTCTGTATCTGAAAATCATCACGAAGAGAATAACGGCAAGTGCAACAAGACCTACAATAAGCACGATGTCGGTTGCTCTGTCGCCTACCACAGGCTCAACTACTGAGTAGCTGTCAACCTTTAAGTCAGCAGGAAGAACGCCCTCGGCGATTATTGCAGAATAAAGCTCAGCCTTTGACTCGGTAAAGTTTCCGCCGCTGAAGCTGATTGTACCTGTGGTGATTTGCTCATTGACGGTGGGAGTTGAGAGCATTCTGTCATCAAGCCAAATAGATATTGTCTGATTGTAGTACCGGCCTACATCGGGATTTGTAAGGTTAGAGATTGTCTCTGAGCCCTCGTTAGTGAAGTTGAGGTTTACATAATAGTATGTATAGCCCTCCTCGGTATATTCAAACCAAGACGCATCCTTAACCGCACTGCTGTCAAGCAATACTGTTTCTGCGGTATCTCCGTATGGAAAAAGGAAGGTTGCGCTGTTTGAGCTGTCGAGAGTCATCTGCTCATAGAGCTTTCCGGGACGGATTGATAACTCGCCCTTACCTGTAAGGTAAGAAGCAACCTCTTTTGCATCGTAGTCACAATCGACTGAATTAGGAACAACAAAAGTAAGTGTTTCTGTGCTCTCGTTTACATAGAGCTCATAGTCGGTGAGTCCGAACTTAACAGCACGGTCCTCAATAACTTTTGCTGAAGCATAAAGATCAGTCAAAGCCTCATCACTGCTTGCTGTGCTTAAGGTCACAGCAGCACCGCCGCTTACATCAATACCCCAATCAATACTGCCAAAGCCTTTGAATACAGTTTTCTTATTGTCACCTACATAGTAGTTAAAGCCAAAAACCGAAACTACCGAGAAAACAAGAATGAGCAAGGCAATAATGAGGGCAACGGGTTTACCAAGCCTCTTCATAAAACAGACCTCCGTCAAAAAAATAACTCTGCTGTGTCTGAAGCTAAAAGCTAACAGCAGACATAACAGAGTTATTATAAGAGTTTTTTACAGAAAAGTCAATGATAAACAGGAAATACTCAGCAAACTGTCACATAATTGCGAAAAAAACACATTGTGAAACACAAGCATACAAAAAGATTATTCAGCTGATTCCAAAAGCTTTTCTACTGCACAGAGTCTGGCACAAACACAGAATACATCAAGGGCAACAGAAAGCTCCTCAGCAGGAGGAAATGTGGGGGCGATGCGGATATTGCTGTCCTGCGGGTCAATGCCGAGAGGATAAGTAGCGCCTGCCGAGGTAAGCACAAGACCGATATCTGCACACATCTTGACAACAGCCTTTGCTGTGCCGGGGAGTACATCGATGCTTACAAAGTAACCGCCGTTGGGTTTACTCCACTTGGCAAAGCCGCAGGCTGAAAGCTCCTGAGAGAACTTCTGCTCAACAAGGTCAAAGCGGGGCTTGAGAATTGCTTTGTG
>JBJEOT010000052.1:0-1688 GCA_051880855.1 Ruminococcus sp. | reverse complement strand
TTATCTCCACAGGCGGAAGCGTTATCGATGTTGTTGACGCTCTTCGTGAAGCAGGCGCAGAGGTTCTCGGTATTGTCAGCATCTTCACCTACGGTATGCAGAAGGGTCTTGACCGTTTGGCTGCTGCCAATGTTAAGAATGTAAGCCTTACTAATCTTGATGCAGTTGCAGCAGCAGCCGCTGAGAGCGGTTACATTAAGGAAGAGGATGTTGCAAGACTTAAGAAGTTCAGAGACAACCCCTCCGACGAGAGCTGGATTAACAACTGATTTTACCAAAGCATAAGTTTAGGCGGTGAGCGTATGAGAGGATTAATTGATATAGCAGAGCTTTCTATTGAGGAACTAAACTCACTTATGGAGGTTGCAGAGGATATTATAGCAAATCCCCAAAAGTATGCAGAGAGCTGTAAGGGTAAGAAGCTTGCAACACTTTTCTTTGAGCCTTCTACCCGTACAAGGCTTTCCTTTGAGGCGGCTATGTATGAGCTGGGCGGTTCTGTTATCGGCTTCAGCGACGGTGACAATTCATCTGCTGTCAAGGGCGAGAGCGTAGCTGACACGGCAAGGGTTGTAGGCTGTTATGCCGACATTATCGCAATGAGACACTTTATTGAGGGTGCTCCCTTTGTGGCAGACCGTAACTGTGCTCAGCCTGTTATCAATGCAGGCGACGGCGGTCATAACCACCCGACTCAGACCCTTGCAGACCTTTTGACCATCAAGCGTGAGAAAGGTAAATTTGAGGGCCTTACAGTAGGCTTCTGCGGCGACCTGAAATACGGACGCACAGTACATTCTCTCTGTACTGCACTCTCCCGCTACAAGGGCGTTAAGTTTGTGTTTATCGCCCCCAAGGAGCTTAAAATCCCAAGCTACCTTGTTTACGAGGTAATTGAGAAAAACGGCGTTGAATACATTGAGTGCGACTCCTTAGAAGACGCAATGCCTTCTCTTGATATCCTCTATATGACACGTGTGCAGGGTGAGCGCTTTGAAAGTGCTGAGGAATATGAGCGCCTTAAAGACAGCTACATTCTAACACCCGAAAAGCTTCAAAGTGCTAAGTCCGATATGATTATTCTTCATCCTCTTCCCAGAGTTAACGAAATCTCTGTTGAGGTTGATTATGACAGCCGTGCTTGCTATTTTAAGCAGGTGTTAAACGGCAAGTATATGCGTATGGCACTTATCCTCAAGCTTCTCTCTGGGGCTAAGCAGGGAATAAGTGCAGACGCAGTAAGACCTAAGCCCCTGACCGATGATGCCCAGGGCAGATTTGTCTGCAAAAATCCCAAGTGTATCACACACACAGAGCAGGAGATAAAGCAGGCATACAAGCTTGTGGATGAAAAAATGAGCATCTACCGCTGCCGTTACTGTGAAACAAGGGCAAAGTAACTAACCCTGAATATTCAGACAAACCTCTGACTAAGACAAAAGTCAGAGGCTTTTTTTTATAATTAATTAAATATCAAAAATATGAAAATTCAAGGAAAAATCAGAAAAACAGAGAAAAATAAAGATAATCACTGATTGCGCAAGCAAAATTATGATAATTTGACTTTCTCTGACTTTGACTTTCTCTGACTATTAGAGTAGTATATAGTCAAGGTCAGAAAAGGTCAAAGAGATACTGACAAACATAGAGGTGATATTATGAGACTCAGCGATATTCTGACAGAATAC
>JBJEOT010000051.1:0-6963 GCA_051880855.1 Ruminococcus sp. | reverse complement strand
TTATTTACAGCATCCTTGAAAGCTCTGCCTGCCTTAAAAGCGGGAACCTTAGAAGCGGGAATTTCAATCTTTGCGTTTGTTCTGGGGTCACAGCCTGTTCTTGCATTTCTTGTTCTCTGCTCGAATGTACCGAAGCCAACGAGAGAAATCTTCTCGCCTGCAGCGATAGACTCAACGATTGTGTCAAGAACTGCAGAAACTGCCTTCTCTGCATCCTTTTTGGAAAGCTCGCTCTTTGCAGCAACTGCTGCTACTAATTCAGTTTTGTTCATAATGAACCTCCGTGTAATTTTAATAATTTTATTTAGACGGTTAAACCAAACAGGTTAACCGAAAAATAACAAAAGAAACATTATTTAAGCTTTTTTGCTTCGTCCCAAAGCTTATCAAGCTCCTCAAGGGAAGAATCGTTCATTGATATTCCGCGCTCAGACGCCAAGCGCTCGACATCGGCAAAACGGGAAATAAACTTATCGCATGCCTTTCCGAGAGCCATCTCGGCATCAATATCAACAAACCGAGAAACATTGACAACAGAAAACAGAAGGTCGCCAAGCTCCTCACAAACATCGCCTGAGCGCTTTGCGCCGATTGCCTCGGTAAGCTCGTCCATCTCTTCATAAACCTTTTCCAGAGCGTCCTGAACATCCTGCCAGTCAAAGCCGCACTTTTTTGCTTTATGCTGTACCTTGGCGGCTCTTATAAGAGCAGGCAGAGCGTGACTTACGCTGTCCATAGCCTCGGCTTGGGTTTTCTGAGATTTGGTCTGCATCTTAATGCTGTCCCAATTCTCAAGAACCTTTTCGCTTGTGTCCGCCTTAACAGTGCCGAACACATGAGGATGGCGGACAATGAGCTTCTTGCAAATTCCGTCGCATACATCGTCGATATTAAAGCCACCGGCATCTTCTTCAATTTTGGCGTGAAAAACCACCTGCAAAAGCACATCTCCAAGCTCCTCTTGAAGAAGGGTGCTGTCATTGGTATCGATAGCTTCTATAGCCTCATAGGTTTCTTCGATGAAATTGCGCCTTATACTCTCGTGAGTCTGCTCCCTATCCCAAGGGCAACCTCCGGGCTCACGGAGAATAGTCATAATATTTACAAGATCGTCAAATTTATAATTATCTTTGAAAGTAAAATCCAATTTTATCTTCCTCCGTAAAAGCGAAAACTCGCTTTACAACTAAGTATTTTACCTTATAAGGTGTAATTTTTCAAGTATTATTACAATTTTTTTACCTTTTGGCAGCATTAACACTTCATTACGCTGGAATGTATGCAATATCAACAAAGTTATGATATATATTATAGCAGAAATGACTATGGAAATCACCACATGAATATCCAAAACATAGGAACATATATATGCACAGATTCCGCAGACAATTGCGCCAATCATAGGCTTAATTGCAACAGAGAGGAAATTAGGCATTATTTTGGTATGCTTGATAAGCAGGAAAAGTGCTACCGCGCACATAACAAAGTTTGCTACAAGAGAGCCTATGGCAGAACCTACAATATTGATAGTGATAATCCTTGCAAATGAGTAAGAAACAATTACCTTAAGAATCGTACCGAAAACATAAATATACATTGTGTGTTTGATTTTGCCCACGCCCTGAAGCATACTGCAGATAGGTGTAACAGTACCCATAAACAGAACAGAAAGTCCCATCACCTGAAGGGTTTCGCTGCCGAAATTTGCAATGTTTGGATTTGTGAAATAAACAAGGGAAAGAATGGGTTTGGCTAAAACCGAGAGACCTATTCCGCAGGGAAAAGCAACCATTGTCGTAAGCTTAAGTACGGTTTCAATCGACTCTTTCAGTTCTGCTTTGTTGCCTTTTGTATAGGCGTTTGTTACATTGGGCATAGCGCTTGTTCCGAAGACCTGAGTTACAGCGGTGACTATTGTAACAAGGGTAATAGCCGCTGTGCAATAGCCCCAAATACAGGTGTGTATGGTAATTACTGAGCCTGTAATCTCGCTTTCGAGCACTGTGCCGAACTCAGCGATGAGCTCATCGGGACGCTCAACAGCCATTTTATAGATAAGCTTCTGAATAAGCATTCCGTCAATTGAGTTTGCAAAGCTCATTACAAGGGAGCCTATGCCGATAGGAACAGCAGTCTTGCACATATTGATGAAAGTCTGTTTCTTTGAGATAGCCTCAACGGAATTTGCGTAAAACTCTTCGGGGATTTGTCCCTTTCTCAGGCTGTAACGGATTCTCAGAAACAGTAAGGACAGCACGCTTCCGGCGGTAATTCCGAAAATAGAAGCGGCAACTGACATTGAAACAAGAGTACGGATAGCTGTATCGTCAGAAGCAAAAGTCATACCGAATATCGTACCTGTGGAAGCATACTGCTTAGAGCCGGTAAAAATAATGATGTAGGATAAAACTACGCCTATGGCTATCTTGGAAACAGCCTCGATTATCTCTGAGACAGCCGTAGGAGTCATATCACGAAGGCCCTCGAAATAACCGCGGTAAACAGAAACCAAACAGCCGAAGAAGGTTGTGGGTGCCAAGACAAGAATCGCAGGCAGAGAATAAGGCGATTTGATGTAGCGTATGTAGAAAAAGCTACCGAATGTCATCATCAAAAAGCATATTACGCCCATAATAATAAAGAAGGGCTTTGCTACCTTATAAATCTGCTTTATATCGTTATAGCGTTCTTTGGCGTAGTTTTCAGAAATCAACCTTGATACTGCAATGGGAAAGCCTAAGGTTGCGAGAGTAAAAAACGGAACATAAAGCTCGTAGGCATTGGAAAAAAGTGCAGTACCGAACTCGGCGTAGTTGCCGTCAAGGGTACCGTAAAGATTAGTAAGAAGTACCTTTTGGGCAAGGCCGCAGAGTTTTACGGCTATCATACTGATTGTAAGAACTAAGGCTCCTTGAAGAAAGCTCTGAGAGGAGCTTCGTTCTTTTTTAACTTTTGAGGGCATAGGATAACTCCTTTTAGGTGAAATGTGTTTTGAATTTTCAGTACGGTCTTAATATTATAAGCCGAAAACGGTTTTATTTCAAGCTGTCGTAAAAGGGTTTTATTGCATCTTTACGGCTGAGCAATTCGTCGAAGCGGTCTATATATTCATATGGATATTTGAAATTAAATATACGCTGAATATTGGTGCTCTTTGGATCTTTGAGCTTAGTGACCGCACCTGCGCCGCAGGCGAGGATAGTGTGGGTTTCGTCCATAATATAAACATTGTATAAACCCTCGAAGCCCTGTTTTGCCCAGCCTGTGTTCTCCATGTTCCCTACCATACGGCTTTGACGGTAAAGATAATAGGGACGGTATTCGAAATCACTTAAGGTTTGGTATGCGTAAGAAAGCATTTCAGATACAGCGTTCGCATCTTTACGGAGAAGCTGAAGGTTACTGCCTGTAAGATATGAGCTTCGCTTCATTGAAAGCGTATGCACGGTAACGCTCTCAGGCGAAAGCTTGCAGATACCGTCAACGGTATTTCTGAAGCTCCGGGCGGTATCACCGGGTAGACCAGCGATAAGGTCGGTATTAATATGCTTAAAGCCTATCTTTTCAGCTAGATAAAAAGCACTGTAAAAATCTTCGACAGTGTGCTTTCTGCCAATATTCTCCAAAACTTCATTGCTGAGAGTCTGAGGATTAACGCTTAATCGGTCACAGCCCATTTCATAGATAACTCTGAGCTTTTCTTCAGTAATGGTATCAGGTCTGCCGGCTTCAACGGTATATTCACGGCATGTGGACAAATCAAAGCTGCTGCCGACAGCTGTCATTATCTCCTTAAGGTGACAAGGATCTAAGGTTGTGGGAGTTCCTCCGCCTATATAGACGCTTTCAAGTCTTAAGCCTAATTCACCGGCAAGCTTACCGGTTTCCGCAATCTCTTTACACAGGAGCCCTACATACTGTGGGATTAAGTGCCTTGCCTTTTCAACGGACTGAGAAACAAAAGAACAGTAGCTGCACCGTGTCGGGCAAAAGGGAATTGAAACATAAAGACTAAAGGAATTATCCTTTGAAAGATCCAGGATTTTTTGCTCACGGGTACAGGTATCAAGAGCAAGAGCGGTTTTCTCCTCAGATACAAGCAGAGTATTTCTGAAATAATCAATGGCTGCAGCTTCGCCCTCTTTAGCTATAAGACTTCTCAAAAGCTTTATAGGACGCACTCCCGTCAACAGTCCCCAGCTCAACTCTATACCGGTATATTCGCACAAAAGACGGTAAACCATTGTGGCGAGGATAAGCTCGTCGTTATCTGTATGCGACCCGGTTAGTTGCCTTTCAAAGCCGTTAACAGCCACACACACTCTGAGATTATCTGAAGATGAGGTGAGAATATACGGTGCTTCTAACACTTCTGGCAAATCCGGCACTGACAGAGTAACAATCTTATCATTAGGAAAAAAAGCTCTTGTTAAATTTTCCAGCTCATAATGAAAGCTGTGGTTAATTGCGTATAAATTCATAGTATCATTTTTTCATCAGTAATTTGTTAACAAAGTGAAACTTATTTAAGGTACATATTAAAATCACGCTCGTGACTTAAAGTTGTGCTGTTGTTGTGACCTGGATAAACCTTGTAGTCACCCTCTAAGTTTTTAAGTCTGTGCAGAGAGTTAAGCATCTGAAAAAAAGAGCCTGTGGGAAAATCTGTACGGCCCATTGACTCACAAAACAGAGTATCACCGGAAAGGATAACCCTGTCCTCTTCGAATATATAGCATCCGCTTCCCGATGTGTGACCGGGAGTTGAAATAAACTTAAACTCGGTATCTCCTAAGCTCAGCTTATCACCTTCTGAGAGTGTGATATCAGCATTAATACTGTCAAAATCAACGGTGCCGAGCATTGTGGCTAAATTTAGGTTTTCGTCGCTTAAGAAGGGCTCGTCTGCCTTTGAAATTACAACGGAAGCGCCGAACTCCTCGGCAATCTTTTTGACACAGCCGATGTGGTCATAGTGACCGTGAGTTAAGAGAATGTATTTAAGCTTGCCCTGAGGCAAAGCTCTTAATATCTCAAAAAGTCTCTCGCTGTAAGCGCCGGGATCAACAACGGCAGCGTAGCCTGTGCTTTTATCTGTGATAACATAAGCATTTGTAGCAAGCATACCCACAGCTTCGGTTTTAACATCAATCATCAGTGAAGCTCCTTTGAATCTATAATCAGAGTTACAGGCCCATCGTTTAGAAGAGAAACCTTCATATCGGCACCGAACTCTCCCCTCTCAACCGACTTGACGCCTGCTTTTTGCATACACTCGCAGAAGTACTCATACAGCCGTTTAGCTTCATCAGGTTTAGCGGCATTGTCAAAACCCGGTCTGCGCCCATGGCGACAGTCGGCACAGAGGGTAAAATTAGATATAACAAGAACGCTGCCGTCAATATCAAAAAGAGACAGATTCATTTTGTCGGCGGCATCGCAAAAGACTCTGAGGGTTGAAATTTTCGAGGAAAGCTTCTCTGCTTCCTTTTTATCGTCACCTGCTTCAACGCCTAAAAGTATGAGAAAGCCTTTTTCTATCTTTCCTATTACTTTTTCGTTAACGGTTACAGAAGCTGCAGCGACTCGCTGTAATACTGCTTTCATAGTGCTTTACTCCGTTTATCTTCTTTCAATGGAAATTATACCCTCAACGCCCTTGAGCCTTGCAATAATTGAGCTTAAGTGCTCAAGTCCGTTTACTTCGATAGTGGCATTGATAATTGCCTTGCGCTCGGGTAAATCCCGGCAATTCAGATTTCTGATCATAATGTGCATTGCGCTGAGCTGATTTGAAACATCTGCCAAAAAGCCCCGGCGGTCGTTACCGATAATAGTCAGGGTGCTCTGGAAGATCTCATGCTGAGTGTTCTTCCAATAGGCATTTATCCAGCGTTCAGGCTCCTCTGCAGTTGAAATATCCTGGGGAACATTGGTACAGTCACGCTTATGGATTGAAACACCGTAGCCACGGGTAATAAATCCGATAATATCATCGCCCGGAAGAGGATTACAGCACCGCGAAAACTTAACAAGTACATCGTCGATATCCTCTACACATACGCCGGAGCTTATCTTTTGCTTGACGCTCTGCTCTGAAACGGTTGTAACCGTCGGCTCTTCGTTGGGTTTGACATAGAGCTTTGTGTAAAGCTCTTTAATTCGGGGCATAACCTTCCAAAGCTGAATTCCGCCGTATCCTATTGCGGCGTAAAAGTCCTGCAGGTTGTTAACCTGAAGCTTCATATTTACCTTAGACAGGAACTTCTCAAGGTCTTGTTCATCAATGGAAATATCGTTTTTGCGAAGCTCTTTATCAAATATAGCTTTGCCCTCTACAATGTTCTCTTCCCGTTTTTCTTTCTTAAACCATGAACGGATTTTGCTCTTTGCCTCTGAAGTTTTTACAATATTGAGCCAATCTCGGCGAGGTCCCTGAGCTTCCTTCTGAGTTAATATCTCGACAATTTCGCCGGTCTTAAGCTGATAATCAATAGGAACAATTCTTCGGTCAACCTTAGCGCCTACCATACTGTTGCCGACTGCTGAATGAATTGCGTAGGCAAGGTCGATGACCGTTGAGCCAAAGGGAAGGTTTATAACATCACCCTTGGGGGTGAATACAAATACCTCGTTGGGGTTAAGGTCTGTTTTGATAGTACTGACGATATCGGTAGCGTCAACAGCGTCCTTCTGCATTTCAAGCATCTTTCTGACCCAAGCGAGACGCTCATCCAAGGTATCGGATTTGTTAGAGCTGCCTATTTTGTACTTCCAGTGGGCGGCGATACCGAATTCAGCGGTGTGGTGCATATCCCAAGTACGGATCTGTATTTCAAAGGGAATACCGTCATGACTGATTACGGTAGTATGAAGGGACTGGTACATATTGGGCTTGGGGGTGGAAATATAGTCCTTAAATCGGTTGGGAATCGGCTTGTAGATATCGTGAACAATACCCAG
>JBJEOT010000050.1:0-6975 GCA_051880855.1 Ruminococcus sp. | reverse complement strand
ATAAATACAATGACTTAGTGCTTGTTTTTATATGAAGCTAAAAACCTCACACTTGTGATATTTTTCGCTTAAGTCTCACTCTCGCCTTTAGCATAACCGCGTATTCCCCGTCCTCACCACTTCCAATTAAGAATCCCTCTCTGTCTCTCCTCTTGCACAAAAGTTGATTTGCAGAAATAAAATGTAATGTCACGGTATAAACTTTTTTAAGAGTGGCAAAAATACTATTAACAAATCAACTACCCGGAGTGAGAACGATGAGTATAAAAAGAGGAGATATTTATTATGCTGATTTGAGCCCTGTTGTCGGCTCTGAGCAAGGCGGTGTTCGTCCTGTTCTCATTGTGCAAAACGATGTAGGCAACAAATACAGTCCAACCGTTATTGCTGCCGCGATAACAAGTCAGCAGGCAAAGGCAAACATTCCTACCCACATATCAATTGCAAGCGAAACAAGCGGACTTCAAAAGAACAGCGTTGTACTTCTTGAGCAGGTTCGCACCATTGACAAAAAGCGTCTGAAAGAAAAGATGGGCACTGTTAGCCAAAACACAATGGCACAGATTGACGAGGCAATCTCAATTTCATTCGGTCTTGGAGTACATTAAAGCAAAGGAATCCTTACTTAAAAAAGCACAAAATAGGGCTGTAAAAAAACTTTCGTTTTTCTACAGCCCTATTTAATTATTTTCTTATCAAATTATACCTCGGAGATTGCCTTTTTCAGAGCCTCTACCCTATCGGTCTTTTCCCACTTAACGGGAAGGTCCTCTCTGCCTACATGACCGTAGGCTGAAAGTGGACTGTACTTAGTATTCAGCAAATCAAGCTCATTGATAATGTTTGAAGGACGGCAGTCAAAGACCTTCTCCACAGCCTTTGATATAGTCTCCTGTGAATACTCGCTTGTTCCGAAGGTCTCAACAAAAAGGGACACAGGCTTTGCAACGCCGATTGCATATGCAAGCTGTACCTCGCACTTTTTAGCAATACCGGCCTTGACAATATTCTTTGCGATATATCGGCAGTAATAAGCCGCACTTCTGTCTACCTTTGTAGGGTCTTTGCCTGAGAAAGCGCCGCCGCCGTGACGGGAGTATCCGCCGTAGGTATCGACGATAATCTTTCTGCCGGTGAGACCTGAGTCGCCCTGAGGACCGCCGATTACAAATCGGCCTGTGGGATTAATGAAAATCTTTGTGTTCTCATCCATCAGGTTTTCGGGAATAATGGGTTTGATTACACACTCGGTTAAGTCCTTGCGGATTGTTTCAAGGGCTGCGCTTTCTGCGTGCTGAGTAGAAACAACTACTGCATCGATTCTCAGAGCCTTATCCGAGTCATACTCAACTGTAACCTGGGTTTTGCCGTCGGGATAAAGGTAGCTGAGAGTACCGTTTTTGCGAACCTCGGTCAGCCTTTTGCTGAGCTTATGAGCAAGGGAAACAGGAAGAGGCATAAGCTCTTCTGTTTCGTCGCAGGCAAAGCCGAACATCATACCCTGGTCACCTGCGCCAAGCTGATTGAGGCTATCTGCGTCACCGTATTTAAGCTCTAAGGAATCGTTGACACCCATTGCGATATCGCCTGACTGCTTATCAAGAAGAATATTAACCTTACAGGTGTTGCCGTTAAAGCCACAGGCATCGTTATCGTAGCCGATGTCGCAGATTGCTTTTCTTGCGATAGCTTCAATATCAACATCGCAGTCTGCGGTAATCTCGCCCATAATGTTTACCACACCTGTAGTTGCTGTTGTTTCGCAGGCTACATGAGCTTTCTTGTCAAGGCTCAGAATAGCATCAAGGACAGAATCGGAAATACGGTCGCAAACCTTGTCGGGATGTCCCTCGGTTACGGATTCTGATGTGAACAAATATCTTGCCATAAAAATACCTCTTTTCATATCTTTCAGCCACAAGAAAGCCGCTGACGAAATCCGTCAGCGGCTGAAGTCTCATCTTTCGGGATTTCCGCAGGATTTGGCACCTTACCTTACGGCAGGTTGTCGGACTTCACAGGGCCTGTTCCCTCAGTCACTCTTGATAAGCGGTTATTAATTTTTTATCTGACAGTTATTATACACTCTTCGACAAAAGATGTCAATAGGTATATTTTACTATCTCTCTTCGCGGAAGTAAGGGAGTCCTAAATGTGCGGGAGGCTGATGCTCGCGCTTCTTACGCATACTTGTGAATACCAGTACAACGATTGTAACAACATAAGGAAGCATCTTGAAAAGCTCCTGTGTTTCTACACCGAGGCCGGGCACATAGGTGTTTGCATTGAAAAGCGCACCGAAGAGGAATGCACCGAGGATAGCAAAATGAGGCTTCCAAAGAGCAAAGATAACAAGTGCAATTGCCATCCAGCCTCTGTCGCCGAATGCGTCGTTTGACCAGCTGCCTGTGGCGTATGCCATTACATACTGAAGTCCGCCGAGTCCTGCCACAGCAGAGCCGATGCAGGTTGCAACATACTTGTACTTTGTGACATTGATGCCTGCAGCGTCAGCTGTTGCTGGATTTTCGCCTACTGCTCTCAGGTTAAGGCCCACTCTTGTCTTTGTAAGAACAAAGGAGGCAACAAGCGCAATGATAATTGCCGCATAGGTTAAAAAGTCAAAGGACAGAAACAAATCACCAAACCAGCCTAAATTATCGGCAAAGGGAATCTTTGCGCAGAAGAAGGAGCTTGTTTTTCCCAAAGAGATAGAAGGCATATCGCTGTCTACAAGCTTAATGAGAGAAGCTCCGAAGAAGTTTCCCAGACCTATACCGAAGGTGGTAATTGCAAGTCCTGTAACATTCTGATTAGCTCTTAAGGTAACAGTGAAGAAGCTGTAAACAAGACCCATAAGCATTGAGCCGATAAGAGCGCAGATCAGCGGAATAAACACTGCTAAAAAGGGATTCATATTGGCAATATCGTTGCCACAGGCATTTTCATAAAGAAAAGAGCCTGTAACACCGCTTATAGCGCCTACATACATAATACCGGGGATACCGAGGTTAAGATGACCGGATTTTTCGGTGATGATTTCACCTGTTGCACCGTAGAGCATTGGTACGCCGATTAGAATTGCTCGGGTAATATATGCAATCATGCTTTAACCTCCTTTTTGATGTGACGGAATTTTACTGAATAACGGATAAAGAATTCGCATCCGACTACAAAGAGAATAACGATACCTACTGTAATATCTGCATAAGCAGAGTTAAGTCCGCAGCTATCGGCAAGCTTGCCTGAACCGGAGTCAAGGAAGATAACAAGTGCAGACATCAAAACCATAATAAAGGGATTAAACTGACCGAGCCACGATACCATAATTGCGGTAAAGCCCTGTCCGCCTACTGTGGTTGTATCAATAGAGTGGTTTGTTCCTGCAACAAGGAGCATACCTACAATACCGCAGATAGCACCAGAAATAATCATTGTGCGGATGATAACCTTTTTGATGTTGATACCTACATAGCGGGCTGTGTTCTGGCTCTCTCCTACTACGGAGATTTCGTAGCCGTGCTTGCTGTAATTAAGGTAGATATATACTCCTACGGTTAAAACAAGGACGATGATTACATTGAGCATATACTTATTGTCGCCGATAACGGGAAGATTACCTGTATCAACAGGGTTAATCTTGTTTGAACCGCCGCCCTTTAGGTAGAGATAATACTTGATTATCTGAGTGGCAACATAGTTCATCATCAGGGTAAAGAGAGTTTCGTTTGTATTATACTGAGCCTTGAAAACAGCGGGAATAACGCCCCATATAGCACCTGCCAGCATACTTGAGACAAGGATAACTAAGAGAAGCACAGGGTAAGGAAGCTTATCGCCGAGCTCAATCATACAAATCATTGAGGCAAGACCACCTATGAGAGCCTGTCCCTCAGCACCGCAGTTCCAAAACTTCATCTTAAAAGCAGGGGTTACCGCAAGAGAAAGTCCAAGGAGGATCGCCGTATTCTGAAGGAATACCCAAAGCATTCTTGTGTTACCTGTTTCAAGTCTGCCGAAGGTACCTCTGTACATAGTTTCGTAAACTGTGAAGAAGTTTTCCTTGGTAAGCAATACTGAAATCAGACCTACAAGGAGAAGTGCAATTATAATTGCGCCTATACGAACAAGCCATGCCTGCCACCACTTAAGGTCATCACGCTTGACAACACGAAACAGAGGCTCGTGGCTGTGCTTAGCTGCTACACCGTTACTCATTCTTATCGCCCTCACCTTCATCCTTGGATTTTGTCATAAGAATACCAAGCTCTTCCTTGGTAGCAGTTCTGCCGTCGACAATACCGGTAACTCTGCCGGAGCCGATAACCATAATTCTGTCGCAAAGCTCAACCAAAACATCCAGGTCTTCGCCGACAAAAATAATGGAAACACCCTTTTCCTTCTGCTCATTGAGAAGATTAAATATTGTGTAAGAGGAGTTGATGTCAAGTCCTCTTACAGGATATGCAACCATCAAAAGCTTGGGAGAAGCCGATATCTCACGGCCAACCAAGACTTTCTGAATATTACCGCCTGACAGCATACGAACAGGTGTAGCCACACTGGGTGTTACAACATCAAGCTCTTCTACAATTCTCTCTGCCAAATCCTTGGGAGCTTTTCTGTGTAAAAACATTGACTTGCCCTTGCGGTAGCTTCTGAGCATCATATTATCGGTGATGTCCATATTTGCAACAAGTCCCATACCGAGTCTGTCTTCCGGAACAAAGGAAAGCCTTACGCCAAGCTCACGAATCTGTCTGGGAGTTTTATCCCTGAGGTTTTCAAAAGCCTGTGTTTTGGGATCAATATAGGTTATCTCACCTGAGTTTATTTTCTGAAGTCCTGCAATAGCCTCAAGCAGTTCACGCTGTCCGCTTCCTGCGATACCTGCAATTCCTAAAATCTCACCTGACTTAGCGGTAAAGGAAACATCGGAGAGCACCTTGACTCCGCTGCGGTTGATACACTCAAGGTTCTTTACTACAAGTCTGTCCACCGAATTCTTAGGTTCGGTTCTGTTGATATTAAGGGATACCTTCTTGCCTACCATCATCTCGGTAAGCTCTGAGGGTGAGGTTTCTGCTGTATTTACAGAGCCGATATACTCGCCCTTTCTGAGTACTGCTACCCTGTCGGAAAGCTCCATAACCTCGTTAAGCTTATGGGTTATGATAATAATTGCCTTGCCTGCCTCTCTCATACGGCGAAGAACGGCAAACAGCTTCTGTATCTCCTGAGGAGTAAGCACCGCTGTAGGCTCGTCAAGAATAAGAATGTCGGCGCCTCGGTACAGTACCTTTACGATTTCAACCGTCTGCTTCTCGGAAACAGACATAGTGTAAATCTTTTTCTCAGGGTCAAGATCAAAACCGTATTTGTCGCAAATCTCACGAATTTTCTCTGTAGATTTTTTAAGGTTATACTTGCCGTCGTTAATTCCGAGTACGATATTCTCAGCCGCAGTAAACACATCAACAAGCTTGAAGTGCTGATGAATCATACCGATCTTATAAGAATAGGCATCCTTAGGAGAAGTAATAACAGCCTCCTCGCCGTCTACAAAAATCCGGCCTTCATCGGGAAAATAAATACCCGCAATCATATTCATCAGGGTAGTTTTACCGCTGCCGTTTTCACCGAGAATTGAAAGTATCTCTCCTCGGTATGCGCTAAAGCTTACATTCTTGTTTGCTACAACCTTGGCACCAAAGGTTTTGGTAATATTTTTAAGTTCAATGGCCGCCGTTTTCCCCACTTAGCATCCTCCTCTGAAAAAAGTTTAATAGCTCTCAACAAAAAGGTTAATGACTGTAGTTTAATCCCATTGTTCAAAACTATTTCAGAATTACCAAAAAGGCGGGGCTAGAGTTGCCCCGCCTCTGTGTAATCAAATATTAGCCGTAGTTCTCGTCGAGAAGTGTGATACCGTCGATTCTTACATCAAAGTAAGGTGCGGATCTGAACTTAGACTCCTCAAAGATACCGTCAATAACAGCCTCTGTATCCTTCTCAAAGTTTGCGTCTGTGTCAACATCTGCCATATAAGAAGCAAGTGTCGCACCGCCTACTGTGAAATTAGCTGTGTCAAAAATCTTGAGTGAACCGTCAAGGATCTGAGCCTTAACCTCTTCAATCTTCTCAGCTGTGCCGGCTGCTGCTGCCTGCTCGTTAACCTCTGTAAGAACAACAGAACCTGTCTCGATTGTACCGATCCAGTCAGTCTCGATTGCTGTGCCGGTCTGAACGCACTCGATCATGTGCTTGAAGTAAGGTGTCCAGTCGATACGAGAAGAAACTATGAAGGTGTTGGGGCAAGCTGAAACGGTAGAACCGTTGTAAGATACGTTGGGAACGCCTTTTGTCTCACAAGCTGTGGGAGCGCCCATGGAGTCAGCGTGCTGGCTGATAAGTACACAGCCGCCGTTGATAAGAGCAACTGCTGCTTCCTTCTCAAGAGTCTCGTCGTACCAGCTGCCTGTGAACTTAACATCCATTGTAACTGTGGGGCATACGCTCTTTGCACCGAGGTAGAAAGAGGTGTAACCTGACATAACCTCTGCGAAGGTAAATGCGCCTACATAGCCCATCTTTGCCTCTTCAGCTTTGATTGTGCCTGCCTCGATCATCTCGTTGAGCTTCATACCTGCGGCAACACCTGCAAGGTATCTGCCCTCGTAAATGGAAGCAAATGCATTGTGGAAGTTTGCAAGACCAGCTGTGTGAGCCTGTGTACCTGTTGCATGGCAGAACTGAACATCAGTATATTCCTTTGCTGCCTGCATAAGGAAGGACTCGTGGCCGAAGCTATCTGCAAAGATAACATTACAGCCGTCGACCTCAATAAGCTCAACTGCTGCGTCATAGCACTCTGTGGACTCGGGAATCTGAGTCTTCTGGAAATACTCTACACCAAGGTCCTCACATGCTGCCTTAGCTGCATCCATGAAGTTCTTGTCGTAGGTGGAGTTTTCA
>JBJEOT010000049.1:0-7040 GCA_051880855.1 Ruminococcus sp. | reverse complement strand
CCTGTGCCAAGGCTGAAGGTGAGGATATCCCTGCCTTGTTCACTTTTGCCTATATCCGCAGGTTTAATAAGCCTTGGGTACTTTTGGCACAGAGCAAAAACCGCCTCGCAGGTTTCCTTGCAGCCGTAGGGCATAGTGGGATCTACTATTTTGCTGTTCATAAACAACCCTCTTTCATTGAGTATAGTAATGCTTATGAATGCAAACAAGAAAAATTCCCGGGCAGGAAGGGAAGCTTACCCTCTCAGTTTTGCAATGTGCTCCTCCAGGAGCTTTGCGCTTAGGTAAACAAGCTCGTCACAGGGACGCTTTTTGTAGTAAGCCTCTGTTCTCTCTTCGGGTACGGGAGAAGAGGTCTTTTCCTGCAAATTAAGAAGCTCGCGGCAAATAATACTGCCTGTCTCCTCCTCAAAAAGGTCGATCACACCTCTGACCTCTTTGTAAAGCTGAGCCTTTACATTATTATCGTCCAAATCGCTGTAACCGTGCTCAAGTGACAAAACCATCACCGCGCCGCTTACTGCACCGCAGACCTCACGCCTTCTGGCAAAACCTCCGCCGAAGCCCGACGAAAGCTTAAGTCCCAAGTCACGGCTTATGCCGTAATCCTCACAGAAGGCGCCGAATACTGCCTGTGAGCAGTTGTAGCCCTTAAGGAACAAATCTCTTGCCGTGTCACACTTTGCCATAACATAACACTTCCCCAAAAAACAGTCTGAATATATCTATATATCCGAATATATTTTAATACAAGCAGATAAATTTGGCAACAACAGAAAAAATAAAATCTCCGCAGTAACTTTGCAAAAAACTCTTGCTTATTGTAGAAAATTAGAATATAATAGCCCTGTATGAGTTATCCTCAGAATTTTATATCAGAAAGGAGTAGTACCATTATGAATTACTCACACGAAGTAGAAAAAATGTGTACTGTTGCAAAAGGCCCTAAGCACGGCCCCGCACCTATCCCCGAAGAGGGCAAATGGGTAAAATCCTATCAGATTTCCGACATTTCCGGCCTTTCTCACGGTGTAGGCTGGTGTGCACCTCAGCAGGGCGCATGTAAGCTCACACTCAATGTTAAGGACGGCATCGTAGAAGAGGCTCTGGTTGAGACTCTCGGCTGCTCCGGTATGACTCACTCCGCTGCTATGGCTGCTGAGATTCTTCCCGGCAAGACGCTCCTTGAGTGCCTTAACACAGACCTTGTTTGTGACGCTATCAACACAGCTATGAGAAACATCTTCGAACAGCTTGCCTACGGCAGAAGCCAGACAGCTTTCTCCGAGGGCGGTCTTCCCATCGGCGCAGGTCTTGAGGACCTCGGCAAGGGCCTCCGTTCACAGGTCGGCACAATGTTCTCCACAAAAGAAAAGGGCGTTCGTTATATGGAAATGGCAGAAGGCTATGTTCTTAAGACAGCTCTTGATGAGAACAACGAAGTTATCGGTTATCAGTTCGTTAAGCTCGGCAAGATGATGGAGGATATCCGTCACGGCATGAGCCCCGACGAGGCATACAAGAACAACATCGGTCAGTACGGTCGCTTTGACGGCGCAGCTAAGTACATTGACCCCCGTGAAGAATAAGGCAAGGAGGTTATTAAAATGGCAGTAACATTTGAAAGTATGGACAGAAGAATGCCCAAAATCAACGCTTGCCTTGCAGAGTACGGTATTGCAGATTTAGAGGCAGCCCGTCAGCTTTGTCTTGACAAGGGCTTCGATCCCGATGAAATCGTAAAGGGCGTTCAGCCCATTGCATTTGAAAACGCATCCTGGGCTTATACCCTCGGCTGTGCTGTTGCTATCAAGAAGGGCTGCAAAACCGCAGCTGACGCTGCCGAGGCTATCGGCATCGGTCTTGAGGCATTCTGTATCCCCGGCTCTGTTGCAGAGCAGAGATCGGTAGGCCGCGGTCACGGCAACTTAGGCGCAATGCTCCTCCGTGACGAGACAAAGTGCTTTGCTTTCCTTGCAGGCCACGAGTCCTTTGCAGCTGCTGAGGGCGCTATCGGCATCGCAAGAAACGCTAACAAAGCAAGAAAAGAGCCCCTCAGAGTTATTCTCAACGGTCTCGGCAAAGACGCAGCTTACATCATCTCCAGAATCAACGGCTTTACATATGTAAAGACTGAGTTCGACTATTTCACAGGCGAGCTTAAGATTGTTGAGGAGAGAGCTTTCTCCGACGGCGAGAGAGCAGCAGTCCGCTGCTACGGTGCAGACGATGTCCGCGAGGGCGTTGCAATTATGCAGTATGAGAATGTCGGCGTTTCCATCACCGGTAACTCCACCAACCCCACCCGCTTCCAGCATCTTGTTGCAGGTACCTACAAGAAGTGGGCTATCGAGAACGGCGTTAAGTATTTCTCAGTTGCTTCCGGCGGCGGCACAGGCCGTACACTTCACCCCGACAACATGGGCGCAGGCCCTGCTTCCTACGGTCTCACAGACTCCATGGGCAGAATGCACGGTGACGCTCAGTTTGCAGGTTCTTCTTCCGTTCCTGCTCATGTTGAGATGATGGGTCTTATCGGTATGGGCAACAACCCCATGGTAGGCGCTACCGTTGCTTGCGCAGTTGCAGTTTACAACGCAATGAAGTAATCCGAAAAACCGCAGTTGAATCAATTTTTCGGGAATAATAAAAGAATTACAGGGTTTGAAGCCAAACGGCTCCAAACCCTGTTCTTTATTGCCTACACTCTTAATTTTCACAAAGTTTAACGCGGGTTATAAAACAGAAAAATCATTATGTCGTATTCCCGGCATATATCTCATCAACCATATTCAGATTCAGCCGATAACAACGAACATTACCGACCGATTCTTTTATTATCAGGTTGTTCTCAGATATTTCTTTCAATCGATTGGCAACAGTTGTTCGGCTGGTATGGGTGGCCTCTATAAGCTCTTGAGTGCTTATTCCGTTTTCCGAAAACAAGCTTGCCTGTATCAATAGATAATAAATCTGCGTATACTTTGGGTTTGTGCCGTAAGGAAGAGACGGTATGCATTTTTTATAGTGACTTAACTGTTCATTTCTTTTTATCAGAGCCCCCTCAAGCTGATGCAACGACTCCCTTATAATATCGGTAAACATCAGAATAAACGGAGTCAAGTCTCCTTTGTTGTTTGCATTGTTACAGGTCTTAAATGCCTGATAGTATTCTTTGATATTCTCCTTAACAGTGTAGGAAATTCGGTATGCGATTATGGATTCAAACTCTTTTGACAGCAGATAGCTGCTGATAAATCTTGATGTTCTTCCGTTTCCGTCATAAAACGGATGTATATATCCAAAAAGGAAATGAAATATTGAAACCCGAAAAAGAAAATCTAAGCTTTCGTCATTAAGGATATGAAGTGCTTTGTCCATACATTCTATAATTTTGCTCTCAGGATATACTCCCCTGTGCAATTCTTTTTGCGTGGCACTAAGAACACTGGCAGAGTCTTTTCTGAAAATTTCTCCGTCGGGTAAGTTATCAGGATTATCTTTCTCAATTTCAAAGTACACAAGGTCATCATATAAAGCTCTTATGTCGTTACAGGTTTTGAATGACAATTTTTCATCATTTTGCAGCATAAGATACTTCTGCACAAGTCCTATATAACGCCTTCCTCGACTCTTTGTTTCAAGTTCAGAAAGTATGCTGTTAATCTCACGCCTTGAACTGTAAACACCCTCAATATCATTAGTAAGAATTATCTCGTCAATTAAACACCGCATAGTAAACTGACTGATTGCTTCCGGGGGTAAGGAATCTCGTAATACCTTTATTCGTTTATCGGTTCTATATATGTCAATAGATTTACTGTAAAGAGAATTATCCAAAACAAAAAAAGCAGGAAATCCGCTTATCTCAAAATCAATGTGAATAGCATTTTTACTATTATATCGCTCCATATATGTTTTTTCATACTCTTTCTCTTTGTTTGCATAATAAAGCTTTGCCAATGGTTCATATGCCATAAAATCACCCTATTAAAATTATATTATATAATTTGTTAATTATACTTGAATTTTCGAACAGCAATCAACAATTTTGCTGTATAATTGTTAATTGATTTTATTTTATAGCAAGCTATAAATAAAATCAAGGCTTTTTCGCATATTTATAAACTATTTATTTGTTCTCTCTATTTCCGTTATGCAGTATTATTGAGAAGGAACATATTTTTATACTGTGGGCAACAACCCCATGGTAGGCGCTACCGTTGCTTGCGCAGTTGCAGTTTACAATGCAATGAAGTAATTGATTTTCTCAAAATCAAAACAGTAAAGCTCAAGGGCACATAGAAATCTGTGCCATTTTCTTTATGCCTTTGTGCAGAGAAAACCAAAGAGCAGCAGAGCATAAAAAATTTCTACTCGCAGCAGAATGCACACATTAAAACTTTTCTCCTCATTCTTCTTGAATTCTACAGCCGGGTGCAGTATAATGAAACCTGATATTTCATATTAAATCCTAAGGAGTACTTATGAGCAGCAAAAAAATTACAATCAAAGATACCGTAGAGGCTATTACCGACAAGCTGGAACATGTTTTCAGAGTTTCCCCCGAGGAGGCTACTGATGAGCATTACTACAAGGCGGTTGCTCTTATCATCGGAGAGATGATGGCAAAGGAATACAAAGAATTCCACGACAAAGCTCAGGCTCAGGAGAAGAAAACCGTTTACTACCTTTGTATGGAGTTTTTGATGGGGCGTTCCCTAAAAAACAACCTCTGCAATATGGAGCTTGAAAATACCTTTGCTTCTGCTCTGCAGAAGATGGGCGTTTCCCTTGATAAGGTTTACGAGCAGGAGCCCGATGCGGGTTTGGGCAATGGCGGTTTAGGCAGACTTGCCTCTTGCTTCTTAGACGGACTTGCCTCTCAGGGCTATCCCTCAATGGGCTATTCCCTCAGATACGAGTACGGCATTTTTAACCAGAAGCTTATCGACGGCTGGCAGACAGAGCTGCCCGACTTCTGGCTACCCGGCGGCAGCGTCTGGCTTCAGCCCCATCCCGAAAAGGCAGTTGAGGTACACTTCAACGGTCATCTGAAAGAGGATTGGATTGACAACACCCATGTTGTAAATGTAGTTGACAGAGACACGGTTTTGGCTGTGCCCTACGATATGCTTGTCTCAGGCTACGGCTCAAAGGGAGTCAGCAGACTTCGTCTTTGGGCAGCCGACTCCAAGGAATTTGATATGCAGCTTTTCAACGACGGCGAATTCCTCAGAGCAGTTGAGCAGAAGGCTATGGCTGAGAGCATTACGAAGGTGCTCTATCCCGGAGACAACCACGCAGAGGGCAAGAGCCTTCGTCTGAATCAGCAGTACTTCCTTGTTTCTGCTACCGTGCAGGATATAATTAACCGTCACTTGAGAAAATACAAGACTCTCGACAACCTTCCCGAGAAGGTTGCAATCCACTTGAACGATACCCACCCTGTTCTGGCTGTACCTGAGCTTATGAGAATTATGCTTGACGAGTGCGGTTACAAGTGGGACGCTGCCTGGGAGCTTGTGAGAAAGACCGTTGCCTATACCAACCACACAGTTATGAAAGAGGCTCTGGAGTGCTGGAACGAGGATATGTTCCGCACAAAGCTTCCCCGTATATATCAGATTGTTTGTGAGATTAACCGCCGCTGGTGTGTTGAGCTGAAGCTCAGCGGTGTCAGCCAGGATAAGATCAACCGTATGTCCGTTGTCTATGACGGTTATGTCCGTATGGCAAACCTTGCAGTTGTTGCAAGCCACAAGGTTAACGGAGTTTCTGCTTTACACAGCGAGATTCTCAAAGATACTGTATTCAGCGACTTCTATTCCTTTACTCCCGATAAATTCACAAATGTGACAAACGGTATTGCCCACAGACGCTGGCTGTGCCAGTCTAACCCAAAGCTCTCTGCTCTTATTGAGGAGCTTACAGGCAAGGATTTTGTTACCGATGCGTCTAACCTTAAGAAGTTAGAGCGGTTTGCCGATGACAGAGCTGTCCTCGACAGACTTGCAGAGATTAAAAGACAAAACAAAATCGCAATGGCTGCGGACATCAAGCGTACAAACGGCATTATTGTTGACCCCGACTCAATTTTTGATGTTCAGGTCAAGAGACTACACGAGTACAAGCGTCAGCTTATGAACGCTCTGAATATTCTTGCAACCTATCAGATGCTCCGCGATAACCCCAGTATGGACTTCACGCCCAGAACATATATTTTCGGCGCTAAGGCTGCCCCCGGATATTACTTTGCGAAGCAGATTATTCAGTTTATCTGCAAGCTTGCAGACACAATCAACAATGACTCCAGAGTTAACGGCAAGCTGAAGGTTGTTTACCTTGAGAACTACCGCGTTACTGTTGCAGAGAAGCTTATCCCTGCCGCAGAAATAAGCGAGCAGATTTCACTTGCAGGCACAGAGGCTTCCGGCACAAGCAATATGAAGTTTATGATTAACGGCGCTGTTACACTGGGAACTCTCGACGGTGCCAATGTTGAGATTTGCGATGCAGTAGGCAAGGATAACATCATCATCTTCGGTATGAACACACCTGAGGTTGAGGCTCTCAAGGCAAAGGGCTACAATCCGTCGCAGTATGTAGAGTCAGACTATACAATCCGCCGTGCGTTAGAGGAGCTTCGTCAGACAGGCTTCGGTCACATTGCAGACTCTCTGCAGTTTAATGACCCCTATATGGTGCTCGGCGACTTCAAGTCCTACCGCGATGCACAGGACCTTTCCGCCCGCACCTACAACGACCGCCGCAAGTGGAACAAAATGTCTCTGCTCAATATTGCAAATGCAGGCATCTTTGCTGCTGACCGTTCTGTCAATGACTACGCAAGAAATATCTGGAACTTAACTCCCCTTGATAAATAATCGGGCCCTTTCAGATTAATAATTAAGCTTTTTATTGACATAACGGCTTTTATCGGCGCATAAAAAATACTTTGGAATGAGAAAATCCCCAACCAATGTGACCCGACCCCCAAAAGTTAGACCCAAAATCTAACTTATGGAGGTCGATATTTT
>JBJEOT010000048.1:0-28268 GCA_051880855.1 Ruminococcus sp. | reverse complement strand
AAGCTCTTAAGCGGCAACAATGTTATCGGTGTCCTTCCCGTGGACTCCATTTACACACCTGTGTATAAGGTAAACTACACCGTAGAGAATACCCGTGTAGGTCAGATCACCGACTATGACAAGCTCACACTCGATGTTTGGACAAACGGTGTTCTCAATGCACAGGAGGCTGTTTCTCTTGCAGCAAAGGTGCTCTGCGAGCATCTTAACCTCTTTGTTGACCTTTCAGACAGAGGCAGCCAGGAGATTATGGTTGTTAAAGAAGACAGCATAAAGGAAAAGGTTCTTGAAATGACAATTGAGGAGCTGGATCTTTCGGTTCGTTCCTTCAATTGCCTCAAGAGAGCCGGTATCAACACCGTCGAGGATCTCATCGGCAAGTCCGAAGAGGAAATGATGAAGGTTCGCAACCTCGGTAGAAAATCTCTCGAGGAAGTTATGCAGAAGCTTGCAAGCCTCGGCTTCAGTCTTCACAGCGAGGACGAATAAAACCCTTTTTTATAATTTCATAAAGGAGTGAATTTTAATGCCCGGTACAAGAAAACTCGGAAGAGCAACAGCTCACAGAACAGCAATGCTCAGAGCAATGGTTACCTTCCTTTTCGAGAACGGTAAGATAGAGACAACTGTCACCCGTGCCAAAGAGGTTTCCTCTATGGCAGAGAAGATGATCACAATCGCTAAAGAGGATAATCTGCACAACAAGCGTATGGTTATGTCCTTCGTAACAAAGGAAGATGTAACTCACAAGCTTTTCACAGAGATTGCTCCCAAGTATAAGGACAGAAACGGTGGTTACACCCGTATCACCAAGATTGGTCCTCGTCGCGGCGACGCAGCCGAGATGGCAATCATCGAGCTCATCTGACAGCAGCTCACAATACTTTACAAAAAAGGGGCAGCGAGCAATCTCTGTCCCTTCATATTTCTGTCCGTGGCGCAGCTGGATAACGCAGCAGATTCCGATTCTGAAGAGCAAGGGTTCGAATCCCTTCGGACAGGCCATTAAAAAAGAGATACCCCCATATGGGATATCTCTTTTTTTAAACTTTATGATCGATATACCGACAAAACCTTAACCGACGAGTACATCTATATATTTCTTTTTGGATTATTTGTTTGCTTAAGAATGTAATCAATGCTGACATTGTATAGCCGGGAAAGCTTTATCAGTATATCGCCTGTCAGAGGCTGAACCTCTGTTTCAATGTAGCTGTACTTTCTTTGTGTTATTCCGATTATATCTGCGACCTGTTGCTGAGTTAAGTCTCGGTCTTCTCTCAAGTCTTTAATTCTGCTTTGCATAGTATCACCAAAAATATTTTATAATAGATAATATTTATCTATTGACTTTTAGATAAAATTCATCTATAATTATATGTGCTTAGATAAATACTATCTAAAAATCTATGTATATTGTATTCAAATAATCAAAGGTGGTTTCTTGTTAAGTGTTGCTTCCAATTAAGCTGGAATACGATATCAATGTTATTAATAAAAACAAAGCGAAAGAGAACGCTCCGCAGTTTACATATAACATAGGTCTGTTCTCATAAGAAAAGGATGATGAAATTGGACAGAAGTAACAATCCACAATATATGAAGGAATACCTTCATCACGCTCTTGAATTTGAGAAGTATGTGTATATATGGTCTCAGTCAATGAACAAAGCAAATAACCAGATGCGCTCGCTTCAATCTCGCCGTAATAACTTAATCGAAGACAGAAAAAGAGCCGAAATGGAAATCAATTCATTCGATATCAAATACAGCGAAGAAAAATCTAAAGTTGAGAAGAAAGATGCGCTAAACAAAAAGAGAGCGGTTGCTCTTAAGAAGAAATCAAGAGTATTTTTAGTATTAGCGGTGGTTATAATTCTAATATTTGCCGTTCTTGGTGTTTTTTTGATTAACAGCTATATTGATAGTGCTCCTTACGGTGAAAATGTTATTGTGTCTGTTTTTAAGGCATTGATGATTACGCTGTCCGGATATATCTTCACTTTAGCAGGTCCTATTTTTTTGATACTTCATTTTGTGTTTAAGTTCAGAGCAAAGCGTTACGGTCGTCTTCCCGATTTGGTTGTTGATGAGAATTCGCTGAAGGAAGAGGATGACCTGTGGAGAACAAAGGCAATTGAAACGGATAATAGATTATCTGCTTTGAGCAGAGAAGAAAGCACTATAGGAAACTACCAAGAAGAGATTGCACGCGAATTGAGTATTGCTAAAAACAATCTGGCAAATATATACGAAGAAGGCGTGCTTCCCGCGAAATACAGAAGTTTCAATGCTGTTGCAACATTGCTTGAATACCTCGAAAGCGGAAGATGCAATGCTGTACAGGGTCATGGAGGCATTTATGATACCTATGAGGTCGATTTAAGACAAGGTATCATCATCGAAAATTTGGTCAGCATCAATAATCGCCTTGCGTCAATAGAATCAAATCAGAGAATGCTTTTCCGAGAGCTTCAACAGGCTAATAGGTCACTTAGTCAAATAGAATCAAGCCTTGTAAGCATTGAAAGAACAAACGCAGAAATTGCTCGAAATACCGCGGTTTCTGCAGTAGCTGACCAACAAACAGCGGCAGCAGCTAATTGGATGTCATGGAGAATGTGGGCAAACGGTTAATTGTTTGCATAAAGAGGTGTGATTATGAACGATACTACAATTGAAATATATAATAAGGGTTACTGTTATTATACCGGCGAAGGCGGACATCCGCTGAACTATCAAAAGGCATTTGAATGTTTCCAACAGGCATCTGATTTGGGGTGCACTGACGCAATGAATTATTTGGGCCTTATGTATCAAGACGGATTGGGCGCACGCAAAAATCCCCGGGAGGCGATAAATTGGTTTAATAAAGCTATTGCAGGCGATAGAAACTTATTTGCACTATATAATCTTGGCAGATCTTATTATTATGGCATAGGAGTAGAGCAGAATACTGAAAAAGCCTTGGAGCTTTGCCAAGAGGTTGTTACAATGAGTGCAGGAAATACTGTGTCGGTTTATCCTGAAAGTTGTTTCATAGTCGGTATGATTCTAATGGAACATAAAAAGCAGTACGACAAGGCTTCAGAAATGTTTTACAACGCCGCCGAACAGGGTAATGTTCCTGCTGCGTGGCATAACCTTGGTTATCTTGCTTGTAAAGGAATTGTTCCTACGCATGTTGATACCATTATTTCAACTTCCGGTTTTGCATTATTGTGTTATGAGAGAGGTGCAAAACTGGGATTTGCACCGTCAATGGATGAATATGGAAGGTTATTATTCGCACAAGGCAAAAAAAGTGAAGCGCTTCCGTGGATTCAAAAATCAGCTTCAATGGGATATGAGCCTGCAAAAAAGAGATTGAAACTATTTAATTTTTCAAATAACGGTTCTATTTTTGATTTGTTTCGAAAGTAAAAAAATGCTGTTCCACTAATATTATCCTATAGTAAAAGCCGGCAGGACTTAAGTCTTGCCGGCTTTTACACTAATGAAGGTTATGAAAAAGATTTCTAAACTTTTTTCAAAAAAACTATTGACAAAAGTGTATCTATGTATTAATATAATAGTACACTATGACGCTAATACACTTTGAGAAGAGTTGTATTAGCCGGCAGAGGCTTCGTAAAAATACTGCCTTCATAGAAATAATGGATAAGAGGTGATAATTGTGGATTGGAAACCTGACAAGAACAAGCCCATCTGCCCACAGCTTTGCGAGCATATGAGCGTGTTGATTGCGTCGGGGTTTTATAAACCCGACGACAAGCTTCCCTCTGTAAGAGATCTAGCGGTTTCTGTGGGAGTTAATCCTAACACGGTCCAGCGTTCTTACGAGATATTGGAACAGCAGGGAATTATCTACACCATGAGAAACAGCGGAAGATTTGTCAGCGCAGATATTTCTGTATCTCAGCAGAGCGTCAAGACTTTGCAGAAAGAGAAAACACAGGAGTATTTTTCACAAATGTTCTCCTTGGGCATGAATACCGAGGAGACAAAGCAATATGTTAAGGAGTGGTCAGAATGAGCGAGCTTTTAAGATGCGAAAGCTTGACCAAGAATTACGGCGGCGTTACAGCCCTGAATTCTATTAATTTAAGTATTGAGAGCGGTAAAATTGTGGGACTTCTGGGACCTAACGGCTCAGGTAAAACTACTCTCATTAAGCTGATTAACGGACTTTTGACGCCAACAGCTGGAGAGATTACCGTCTGCGGTCACAAGCCCGGTCCCAAGTCCAGAGTTAATGTTGCTTATCTTCCCGATAACACCTACCTGAACTCCTGGATGACCGTTGAGAAGATTGTAAACTTCTTCAGCGACTTTTATGAGGATTTCCGTCCTGAGCTTGCCTATGAGATGTGCTCAAAGCTCGGAATTTCTCCCCAGACCCGACTCAAGTCCCTTTCAAAGGGCAATAAGGAGAAGGTTTGCCTTATTCTTGTAATGAGCAGAAACGCACAGCTTTATGTGCTTGACGAGCCGATTGCAGGCGTTGACCCTGCGGCAAGAGATTATGTTATTTCAACCATCATCAATAATTATAATCCCGAGGCTACGGTGCTTATCTCTACTCATCTTATCTCTGATATCGAGCAGGTGCTTGATGAGGTTATCTTTATTAACAACGGAAATATCGTTTTGCACAAGACCGTTGACGAAATCAGACAGGAACATTCAACAAGCGTTGACGAGCTCTTTAGGGAGGTATTCAAATGGTAAAGAAATTATTTAAGCACGAGATTATGGCTCTGGGCAGAATGATTTTCCCGGTGCTCTGTGCTGTTTTAGGCGCAGGCTTGCTTACTCGGTTTGTGGTGCTTTTTGAAACAGATTCAGTTTCGTACAAGATTGTTATCGGCTCATCAGTTTTCATTTTGATAGCCGCAATCCTTACAAGCTTGGTATTGGCAGTTGTTTTGAGTGTTGTAAGATACTACAAAAACCTTTTCACTTCAGAGGGCTATTTGAGCTTTACGCTCCCTGTTACACCTGCAAATCACCTTTGGGTTAAGAGTCTTGTAGCTCTTATGTTTGTAAGTCTCACAGCTCTAACCGCCGTTGTTTCGGTTTTGATTGCTGCTTCCGGAGAACCGATAGTTGAGGTATTCAAGGCTTTGTCTTTCCTTTGGAAATTAGTCACTCAGGAAGTTCAAGAGATTCACCTTGTACTTTACATTATTGAGTTTCTCGGTGTATTGATTGCCGCTACTTTCTATGAGCTTTTCTTATTCTATACTTGCATTACTGTCGGACAGCTTGCAAAGAAAAACAGAATATTCCTTGCTGTCGGTGTTTACTTCGGCTACTATGTTGTAACACAGGTTATCGCTACAATCTTTACGGTGCTTTTTGCTGTCTTCGGTCATTTGCTTCCCCTTCAGGAGATTGCAGAATTCATTGATAATCATACCGTCGGCTGTATTCACGCAGGCGCGGTAGCATTGATAGCTTTCTATTTAGTACTGTCAGGCATTTGTTTCGTTATCAGCCACAGTATTATCCGCAAGAGACTTAACATTGAGTAAGGAGGGCGCAAGATGAAAAAAGCAATTAAAGTAATAACTGTAGTTCTTCTCGTGTGCGTAATGTCGGTTTCTATGACAGGCTGCATAGCTATTGATAATATGCGTGCAAGACAAGGCTGGCTTACTGAGGACGGAAACATAAATCTAAACGGCGTCATTTACAAGCTTTTGCCTGAATGCAGATTCTTAAGCCCTGTATTTGATTATGAGACCAGCAATATCTATATAACTACTCCGGATGTACCCGTGCTTCTGAGCAGCTTCGGAGAACTGTATGATATCAGCACAGACGGCGTTATTATTAATCGTCGTTACTCTGATGACGGATATTATTGCCGAGAGGCAGAATACGACAAGATTGTTAAAGCTATTGAAGAGGGTTATGAAGCACAGGGCTACGAATACAGCTACTATGATTTTGAGCGTGGCGATGAATTTGATTATATCTTCACAGCCGACGAGATAGCAGCTGTTGAAAAGGCTATGAAGGGTGCTACCGTTGATGAAATAGCCGTAAATCATTCCTATTATGCAGAGGTTTACTCTTATATGAATAATCTTCCCCTGGGACAGTATGAGTTTTCGATTTGGGGAGAAGAGAACGATTGGTATATCGAGAAAAACTCCGATAACTATGAAGTTGAAGTGAATGAAGATGTTGTGGAGTGGGAACTTGAGTATATAAAGGTTCCGGCAAAGTTCAACGAAACCTTCAACAAGATTATGAAGAAATGTGTTGAAGAGAACACAGTGTTCAGCGTAGATTACTATGACTGATCAAGATGCTGATAAATCCCAAAAGGCGCCTGCAGTTTTAATGCAGACGCCTTTTGGCATTGTATTCATAATCCCTTTGACCGGTTCTCTTTTCCGTTTATCGGATTAACAAAGCTTAGGGATAAATTGAATTTTCCAAAATTAACTATTCTGTTGCTTTTTGCTTTTTACGGTGATATAATTACTGTAGCTCTATGCGGATTTTAGTTAGGAGTGATACCTATGGCAAATATTTGGCACGACATTGCTGAGGAAAGAATTTCGCCGGAGGACTTTATCTGTGTTGTAGAGATTTCCAAGGGCAGTAAGACAAAGTATGAGCTTGATAAAGAGACGGGTTTCATCAAGCTTGACAGAATTCTTTACACCTCAACCCACTATCCTGCAAACTATGGCTTCATCCCCAGAACCTACGGCGATGACGGAGATCCTCTTGATGTGCTTCTGCTCTGTTCTGAGGCATTGGCGCCGCTTACCCTTGTGCGGGCATATCCTATTGGCGTTATTTCAATGATTGATAACGGCAGAAACGATGAGAAGATTATTGCTATTCCCTTCAGCGACCCTAACTACAATATTTACAGGGATATGTCGGCGCTGCCTTCTCACCGCTTTGATGAGATGAAGCATTTCTTCACAGTTTACAAGACTCTTGAGAATAAAGAAACCGCAGTTAACGAAATCAGCGGCCGTGAAAGAGCTATTGAAATAATCAAGCAGGGCATTGCTCATTACAAGGAATGCTTTGTAGATGTCCAGAAGCAGGAGACAGAATAATATTTATTACATAAGCAAAAGTGGCTGTAAAAACTTTCGTTTTTCTACAGCCACTTTTTATATATTGAGCCTTTAGGTATTAGCTTAAAGTATTAATATATATCTTCGTCTACAACGGAGTCTGCTTCCACCTCAACAGTTATTTCCTGCTGAAACTTTTTTGCAAGCCTTGAGAGCAAAGCAACAGAGATAAGGTCCCAAATTCCGCAAACGAGGAAAGAGACGCCGATGAATATCATCAGCCATGTTGCGACGGCTGAAAGATTGAAGAATACAATAATGCCCAGAACTATTGAGAGAAGTGCTCCGATAAGAGAAATCCACCAAAACCTCGCCTTTATTCTGAGGAAGTCCACAGCATACTGAAGCTTCATCACACCGCCGATAATAAGGATAATAGCCAGAGCGGAGAGCAAAAGCCCCGCTAAGAATTCAGGCTTGACTATAAACAGTACACCGAAGCCCAAAAGCGCCGAACCCTGTACCAAGGCAAATGAGCCGAAGGCGTCGACCTTGTCTGATGTGAAATACGAAACAAGTCTGAGAATACCCCAAATGCCCAGAATAATACCGATGACAATGCAGATTATATCGCCGGATTTATCGGGGAAGACTGTCATAATCAGTCCCAAAACAATTAAAGCAATGTCTGCAAATACAAGCTCACGCTGAATACCTTTTCTCATTTTTGCATTGTTTTCTTTCTTTTGCTTCATAAATAACACTTCCTTGCACTTAGTATATATAGTTAGCTTATTCAGCTTATAAAAAGTATATCACCGGTACTCGCAAAAATCTACATTTCAAGCAAAATTTTTTTCTAGCAGGAAGCAGAAAATAGATATTGACACCTGTGGTATAATTAAGTATAAAGGAAAATTCAGCTTCCATAACGGTAAGCCGCCGAAATATCAATTTTATCGAATAAAGGGAAAATATATGAAAATCTTAGCAATTGAATCCTCCTGTGACGAAACTGCCGCTGCTGTGGTAGAAGACGGCAGGAAGGTGCTTTCTTCCGTTGTAGCTTCCCAGGTAGAGGAACACCGTCTTTACGGCGGAGTTGTGCCTGAGATTGCCTCTCGCAGACACGCAGAGTCCATAAGCTCTGTTGTAAAAGAGGCGCTGACTGAAGCAAACCTTTCACTGAAAGATATTGATGCCTTGGCTGTCACCTTTGCTCCGGGACTCATCGGAGCGCTTCTTGTAGGCGTTAACTTTGCAAAGGGACTTTCCCTTGCCACAGGGCTTCCTCTGATTCCGGTTCATCATCTGCGCTCACACATTGCCGCAAACTATATCTCTCATCCTGAGCTTGAACCGCCTTTTTTGTGCCTTGTTGTGTCAGGCGGCCACAGTCATATTGCGGAGGTTTCCGATTACACCAAAATGCGTGTCATCGGCGCAACCCGTGATGATGCAGCAGGGGAGGCTTTTGACAAAGCCGCCCGAACTCTCGGTATGCCTTATCCCGGTGGAATTGAGCTTGACAAAATTGCCGAGACAGGTGACGATAAGGCGTATGCCTTGCCCCACCCTGCTGTTTCAGGCTCCGAATACGATTTCAGCTTCTCAGGACTGAAAACAGCAGTCATAAATCTTATTCATAATGCGGAGCAAAAGGGAGAAAACATAAACAGGGAAAACCTCTGTGCTTCGTTTAGGCGGGCTGTTGTTGATTGCTTAACCGAAAACCTCTTCAAAGCCTCTGACGATTTGGGTTATGACACAATCGTTGCCGCCGGAGGAGTTTCGGCAAACCGGCTTCTCAGACGGGAGCTTGAGAGAATATGCGCCGAGAAGGGCAAGAAGCTTTATCTTCCGCAGTTGAGCCTTTGCTCAGATAATGCCGCAATGGTGGGTGCACAGGCTTACTATGAGTATCAAAGCTCAAATATTGCAGGCCTCGACCTTAATGCAGTTGCAACACTGCCCATAGATTATAGGTAAGAGATATGCATTTTCACTATATTTTTTAATAGATTATTCAGAAACTCTTAACATAGAATTGCAAAAATAAGGATTGATAATTATTTGTCAATGTGATATTATACTATCATAGGTACATTTGTGCTTAATATGGGTATTTACCGAAAGGAGTTTATTAATATGACCAACAACAAATCAGTTCTTAAGTGGCTTGATGAGATGCAGGCACTCCTTACTCCCGACAAGGTAGTATGGATTGATGGCTCCAGAGAGCAGATCGAAGAGCTTCGTGCAGAGGCTTGCGAGACAGGCGAGATGATTAAGCTCAATCAGGAGAAGCTTCCCGGCTGTTACCTTCACCGTACAGCAGTAAACGATGTAGCTCGTGTTGAGGGCAGAACTTTCATCTGCTCAAAGAGGGAAGAGGATGCAGGTCCCACCAACAACTGGATGGATCCCGAAAAGGCATACGAGATGCTCTTTGACATTGCCCGCGGCAGCTACAAGGGCAGAACAATGTATATCATTCCCTATTCCATGGGACCTATAGGCTCTAAGCTTTCTCAGATCGGTCTTGAGATCACAGATTCTATCTATGTTGTTCTCAATATGGACATTATGACTCGTACAGGTAAGGCTGTACTTGACACTCTCGGCGACAGCGAGGATTGGATTAAGGGTCTCCACGCTCGCTGCGATATTGATGAGGAGAAGAGATATATCTGTCACTTCCCCGAGGATAACTACATCATCTCCGTTAACTCCGGTTACGGCGGAAATGTTCTTCTCGGCAAAAAGTGCTTTGCGCTTCGTATTGCTTCCTACCTCGGCAGACAGAACCAGTGGATGGCAGAGCATATGCTTATCCTCGGTATCGAAGATCCTCAGGGCAAGGTAACCTATGTTTCTGCTGCATTCCCCTCTGCTTGCGGTAAGACAAACCTGGCTATGCTCATTCCTCCCGAGGGATACAGAGAAAAAGGCTACAAGATTTGGACAGTAGGCGACGATATTGCTTGGATGCGTAAGGGCGAGGACGGCAAGCTTTATGCTATCAACCCCGAAAACGGCTTCTTCGGCGTTGCACCCGGCACAAATAAGAAGTCTAACCCCAACGCTCTTGCTTCAACTCAGCAGGGCACAATCTTCACAAATGTTGTACACAACCTTGATGACAATACAGTTTGGTGGGAAGGCCTCGACAAGAATCCTCCCACAAACGCAGTAGATTGGACAGGAGAGCCTTGGAACGGTCAGACATCTGACAAGAAGGGTGCTCATCCCAACAGCCGTTTCACAGCTCCCGCAAAGAACTGTCCCTGCATCAGCGACCAGTTCGATTCCACAAAGGGTGTTCCCATCAGCGCTATCATCTTCGGTGGCAGACGCGCTCAGACAACTCCCCTTGTTTACCAGTCAAGAGATTGGAACAACGGTGTGTTCGTAGGCTCTATCATGGCTTCTGAGACCACAGCAGCAGCAACAGGAGCAGTCGGCGTTGTTCGCCGTGATCCTATGGCAATGCTTCCCTTCTGCGGTTATCATATGGGTGACTACTTCAATCACTGGATTGAGATGGGCGAGGTTCTCGGCGAGAATGCTCCTAAGATTTTCAATGTTAACTGGTTCCGTCTTGACGACGACGGCAACTTCCTCTGGCCCGGATTCGGCGATAACTTCCGCGTTCTTGAGTGGATTGTTAAGCGCTGCAACGGCGAGGTTGATGCTAACGAGACTGCTATCGGTTATGTTCCTTTCGCTGAGGATATCAATGTTGAAGGACTTGACATTGATATGGATGTTCTCAACAGTATCCTTGAGGTTGACAACGAGAAGTGGCTCAAAGAGGCAGAGGGCATTGAGGAATTCTACAAGAAGTTTGGCGATAAGCTTCCTGCAGAGCTCAAGGCTCAGCTTGAGGCTCTTAAAGAGAGACTTTCTGAGTAATTATGATTTGGTTGAGGGACAGCGTATCTATCCGCTGTCCCTTTGTTTCAATTTATTCTATTGCGGAGCGGATTATGAAAATCAGGATATTTGCCGTCTTGGCAGTAACAGCAGTAATTATTTCTGCCTTCAGCGGATGCTTTGTCACAACAGGCATTGAGGAGCTTTTTGCAACAGAAGCTCCTCAGATTATCAGCGGTGACGAGGAGTACGAGGGTTATGTCCGTGTGGATAAAAGTGCCGTAGAGCTTGCTCCTGCCGAGGACTATGAGAGGGTAGAGCTTACAAAGGGCTATGAATCCCTCGATAACGAAAATGAGCGTCAATGCTATGAGCTTGTAAAAAAACATATTTTCTACATCAGTGCTACAAGTGAATCAGGCACTTATCATGCTCTGCCGATAACCATGGAGGGCGTGAAGCTCACCGAGGTACAAATTAGGAAGGTCCTTGCTGCTTTTACTTTGGATTACCCCGAGATTTTCTGGACTAAAAACAGCTTTGAATACTTGAGCAGTGACGACAAAACAATAGTAAAGCTTCTCTCTTTTTTGAGCGGTAAAGAGGTTGAGGCTTGCTTAAGGCTCCTTCGCGACAAGGCAGAGGCTGTTTTGTCGGGTTTGCCCACAGCGCTCAGCGAGTATGACAGAGAGGTCTATATTCACAACGCTGTTGCTGAGCTTTGCGAGTATGACAACAGCACCAAAGATGTAAACGACAGCTTTAAGTCTTTTACCTCTTACGGAGTGCTCTGCGAAAATATTGCCGTTTGCGAGGGTTACTCAAGAGCTTTTCAGCTTCTTTTATCCTTAAGCGGAGTAGAGAGCTACTGCGTTACGGGTATTGGCGAAGAGGAGCTTCATATGTGGAACGCCGTATCAATAGACGGAAATTGGTACAACACCGATATTACCTGGGATGATGACGAGAATTACGGTGTGGATTTCGGCAACTTCAATCTTTCGGATGAGGTGTTTTTAGAGAAACATACCCCAAGTCCCTATATTGATGAGCTTACCGAGGCTGAAATCTGCGGTGCCGGCGGCGGTGTACCCGCAAGCTTTAATCTTTTCATACCCGACTGCAACGATAATTCAATGACATACTATAAGCAAAAGGGCGTTACGGTAGACGGCTCAGACTCCGAAAACTCACAGCGGATTACACGGCGCTTGGTTGATACCGTAGAAGCTAATTATGGCGCTGATACCGTTTCTGTTTATCTGTATATTGATGAGGACTATCTTGATTTTACCGAGACTAAGGACAATCTTTTTTTCAGCGGAGATTACCTTATGTTTTCTTGCATTGACGATGCAAACTACATTCTTGAGGGTGTAGATATAGATGAAGATGATGTCTCATTTATGGCTTATCCTGAGCTTTCTTCAATAACCGTATTTCTTGACCTTACATATTAAAGGTCAATTTGCAAATACTACCTCATAGATTAGGAGGTAGTACGATGATGCTTATTAAAGTTGCGATTGCCAGCGTCGGAGCGTTTATAGTTCTATTTATTCTTACAAAGCTAATGGGCAACAAACAGCTGTCTCAGCTGAATATGTTTGACTATATTATCGCCATTACCTTAGGCTCAATCGGCGCAGAGATGGCAATAGCCTACGAGGAGGATATTCTTCCTCCTTTGATTTCTATGATCGTTTTTGCGCTTTTGGCTTTTTTCTGTTCGCTGATAGGCAACAAATGGCTTAAGGCAAGACGCTTCTTAGAGGGTAAATCCCTTATGCTCTTTGACAAGGGCGAGTTTTTTAAGAAGAATCTTAAGAAGGCAAAGCTTGATGTAAACGAGGTTTTGACTCAGTGCAGAATAGGCGGTTACTTCAAGATTGAAGATATCGAGACTATTTTTGTCGAGGCAAACGGCAGACTCTCAATTCTTCCCAAAGCAGAGAAAAGCCCCTTAACGCCTGAGGATATGAGTGTTAAGGTAAAGCCTCAGAGAGCGTCTGTCGTCCTTGTTGATGACGGCAAAGTGCTTTGGGGCAATATGAAAGCCTGCCAAAAGGAAAAAAGCTGGCTTGACGCAGAGCTTCAAAAGAGAAAGCTTACCTTAGAGCAGGTTTACTTAGGACTGTTGAGTGATAACAAATTCTTGGTATATACCGTGAATTCTCAAAGCCCGGACAAGGATATTTTTCAGTAAATCAATCGGCATTAAGCCGATATACATAGAGGTAAAATATGATAATAATGGCAGTTGATTTAGGTAAAGCAAGGACAGGTATTGCCGCCTCGGACAAGACAGGTATGCTTGCTTACCCTGTTTGCGTTATCAGCGAGCGGCGCAGGGAGGTGCTTTTGCAGAGTGTCTCGCAAAAAGCAAAAGAACTCGGCGCACAGCTTGTTGTAGTAGGACTACCCAAGAATATGGACGGCTCTGAGGGCGACAGCGCGAAGAACGCAAGGGAATTCGCTCAGAGCCTTTCTGAGCTTATTGATGCAGATATAGTGATGTGGGACGAGCGCTGTACAACCGTTACCGCACACGGCTATATGAACGATACCAATACAAGGGGAAAAAAGCGCAAGGCAATCATCGACGAGGTTGCGGCAGTTGTAATACTGCAAAGCTATCTTGACAGCAGGAGGTAGGATATGTATCCGCATTTTGATATAGGACCTTTAGAGATTCCAACCTACGGCTTGATATCGGTCTTGGGTATAGCTGTAATGGCGGCTGTGCTTTGCTTTCTCGCAAAGCGCAGGGAGGTGAGCTTTTCTAACCTTTCATCAACAGCTCTCTTTGCCACGGTAGGTGTGCTCTTGGGTGCAAGGCTTCTTTACTCTATTACCCGCATAGAAGCACTAACCGAGATTGTAAAAAATTATGAACTTTATGAAAGTACCTGGGATTTTTCCAAGGCGCTTCTCAAGGCTTCAAACGGACTTGTTTTCTACGGCGGACTTTACGGCGGACTTCTATTCGGCTTTTTGTGGGCTAAAAAGAGCAAGTATCCGGCTATCGGCGATATGGCGGATCTGTTTGCCGTGGGTGTGCCTCTTTTCCACATTTTCGGCAGAGTGGGCTGTTTTTTCGCAGGCTGCTGCTATGGTGTGCCCTGGGAGCACGGTATCGCAGGCAGAGTAATCGGAAGCGGTATGAGAGAAACAGTCAAGCGTTTTCCGGTTCAGCTTGTTGAGGCAGGTGTTTTGCTGATACTCACCTTGGTTATGATTTTTCTCTATCTTAAGCCTGTGCTCAGAGGCAAGCTGATGCTTCTTTATCTCGGAGCTTATGCAGTAATCAGATTTACTCTTGAATTTTTCCGCGGTGATGAAATCAGGGGAAAATTCCTTATATTTTCAACCTCACAGTGGATAAGCATCTTTACTCTGATAGGCGTTATTGTTTTTGCAGCAGCAATGTGCATAAAAAAGAAAAAATCCAAAACCTAAAATGAAACTCAAGATGACAGGGAGAAAGCTTATTTCCCTGTCCTTTTTATATTCACAGGTTGATTTATTGTGCGTTTAGTTATATAATTATGCTTAGATAATTATGCATATCCCTTGTATAGAAATGGGGAAAGAGGTACATAGATGGATATACTCAGACGCACTTGGGCGGAGATTGACCTTGCCGCCGCAGAGCACAATTTTAAGGAGATTCGCAAGCACATAGGCAACTCAAAGCTTTGCTGTGTTGTCAAGGCAGATGCCTACGGACACGGAGCACAGAAGCTCGCAGCACTCTACTCTTCTCTGGGTGCCGATTTCTTTGCTGTTTCCAATATTGATGAAGCTGAGGAGCTCAGAAACTACGGCATAGAAGAGCCTATCCTGGTGCTGGGATACACCCCTGCCGTTCAGGTGGGCAACTTAGCACGCTACGGCGTAACTCAGGCTGTCTACGGACTTGACTATGCAAAGACCTTATCTGAGTCCGCTCAGAAAGCAGGCGTCAGCATAGATATCCATATCAAGATTGATACCGGTATGAGCCGTATCGGCTTTATGTGCCAAAGCTTTCCTGAGGACGATTCCTCTATTGACGAGATTGAAGAGACATGTAAGCTTCCCTGCCTCAACGCAAAGGGTATTATGGCCCATTTTGCTCAGTCAGACGAAGGTGAAGCCGGAGCTGAATATACAAAAAGCCAGCTTAAAAGCTTCAATACCGCAGTTGATAAGCTGAGGAAGAGAGGCGTGTGTTTTGATATAGTTCACCACGCTAACAGCGGCGGTGTGGAGTTTTACCCCGAGGCTCATTTTAATATGGTCAGAGCAGGTGTTATCCTCTACGGCTTAGAGCCTAATCCCGCACTTGAGAGTCCTCTACAATTAAAGCCTGTAATGTCTCTTAAATCCTCAGTTGCCTTTGTCAAAAATCTGAGGAAGGGTTCTGCTGTCAGCTACGGCGGTACCTTTACCGCACCCCGTGATATGCGCGTTGCTACTGTTCCCATTGGATACGCAGACGGATATTTCCGCTGTATCTCAAAAGACGGATATATGAGCATCAAGGGCAAAAAGGCGAAGATTTTGGGCAGAATATGTATGGATCAGACTGTAATTGATGTTACAGACATTGAAGATGTAGCTATCGGCGATGAGGTGACCGTATTCTCAAACGGCAGTGATAAGGCTCCTACGGCTAATGACCTTGCCTTATTTGCCGGTACTATCAACTATGAAATCATCTGCGCTGTTTCAAAGCGCGTACCGAGGTTTTATCTTAAGAATAACGAGATTGTGGATGTGATGTATAAGCTATGAGATTACTTGCAGTTGACGGCAACAGTATACTAAACCGAGCCTATTACGGAATTCGTCCTCTTACCACAAAGGACGGACAGTACACCCACGCAATTTACGGTTTTTTGACAATGCTCGAAAAGATTAAGGCAGACACAAAGCCGGATTCTGTTGCCATTGCCTTTGATTTGCGAGCACCGACCTTCAGGCACAAGGCATACGCAGGCTACAAGGCTCAGCGAAAGGGTATGCCTCAGGAGCTTGTCTCCCAGCTTGAGCCTCTTAAGGAGCTGCTTGTGCTTTTAGGCTACAAGCTCGTTACCTGTGAGGGGTATGAGGCTGACGATATCTTAGGAACATTTGCAAAGGACTGCGAGGGCAGAGGAGACGAGTGTGTTATAGCAACAGGAGACAGGGATTCCCTTCAGCTTGTTTCCGACAAAGTCTCTGTGCGCCTTGCCGCCACTAAACAGGGAAGCCCCACCGCCACAATTTACGACACACAAAAGGTTTTGGAGGACTACGGAGTGCCTCCTAAAAAACTCATAGACATTAAGGCTCTGCAGGGCGACACATCAGATAATATCCCCGGTGTTGCCGGTATAGGTCCCAAGGGCGCAACTGAGCTTATATGTGAGTTTGGCTCTCTTGACGGAGTTTACGAGAATATCGATTCTCCGAAAATCAAAGAGGGAACGAGAAAGAAGCTTATTGCCGATAAGGACAACGCATACCTGAGTCTGATGCTTGGCGAGATTTGCTGTTCGGTGCCTATTGATACCTCCCCTGAAAACTATATTGTAGATATGAAAGACCCCTCTGCCGCCGCAAGATATATGGCAAGGCTGGAGCTTTTTAAGCTTATTGACAAGTTTTCTCTTGATACCTCAGCTGTTTGCGGTGAACAAAAAGAGCAAGAACCTCAGGAGAGTGTCACGGTATGCCGTATTAAGGCTTATGAGGATATTGCTTCTGATGAATTCACCGTTGCCGATGCAGAGTTTGCAGAGGGCAGATTCTCAAGACTCTGTGTGTATACCGAAAAAGCAGTCTTTGTCACCGAGGACGAAGCAGTGTTTAAGAAATATATTTCCGACGAAAAGGCAAAGAGAGCTTATTATGATTCAAAGCCGGTTTATGCTTACGCCGATAAACAGGGACTTGATATTCCTGTTGCAGGCTTTGATATAACCCTTGCAGCCTATTTGCTTAATCCGTCTTCCTCCGATTATTCACCTGAGAGACTTGGTGCCGAGTACAGAATTAACACGGCAATCTTACCTGAGGGAGAGGAGATTTCTCCTGCCTTTGCCTCTCTTCCCGGACTTTACAAAAAGCTTTCTTCCGAGATTGAGGAGAAGAATCAGCAGAAGCTTCTAAGTGATATTGAGCTTCCTCTCGCAAAGGTGCTTGCCAGAATGGAGAATGTAGGCTTTGCGGTTGACAAAGAGGGAATAGAGCATTACGGCGAAAGCCTTAACATGACCTTGATTGAGCTTGAGAAAAGCATCTATGACTCTGTGGGTTATGAGTTTAATCTCAATTCTCCTAAACAGCTTTCCGAGGCACTTTTTGAGAAGCTTGGACTTCCGGCAAAGAAAAAGACCAAGAGCGGATATTCCACCAATGCCGATGTGCTTGAGGAGCTTAGACCCTATCACCCTGTTATCGGTATGATTTTACAGTATCGCACCTATGCAAAGCTTAAATCCACATACTGTGACGGACTCCTCAAGGTTATTGCCGAGGACGGCAGGATTCATTCAAGCTTCAATCAAAAGGAAACCCGAACAGGACGAATCAGCTCAACAGAGCCAAACCTCCAGAATATTCCCGTGAGAACCGAGCTTGGCAGAGAGCTGAGACGCTTTTTCGTTGCAAAGGACGGCTGTGTTTTGGTGGATGCCGACTACTCTCAGATTGAGCTGAGAGTTTTGGCGGATATCTCTGAGGATGCTAATATGCGAAAGGCGTTCCTTGACAATACCGATATTCATACAGTAACAGCTTCTCAGGTCTTTAATATGCCTGAGGCAATGGTTACTCCCATAATGCGAAGCCGTGCAAAGGCGGTTAATTTCGGCATAGTTTACGGTATCGGGGCCTTTTCGCTTTCCAAGGACATTGGCGTTACCAATAAGGAAGCTTCCGAGTATATCAAGAGTTATCTTGCACATTATTCCGGCGTTGACAACTATATGAAAAAGGTCATTGATGACGCAAAGCTCAGAGGCTTTGTTGAGACAGTTTTCGGCAGAAGAAGATATCTTCCGGAGCTTTCTGCCACTAATCATATGACAAGAGCTTTTGGCGAGAGAGTGGCAAGGAATATGCCTATACAGGGCACAGCCGCCGACATAATAAAGATAGCAATGATTAGGGTAGACCAAAGGCTTAAGACTGAAAATATGAGGACAAGGCTGATTCTTCAGGTACACGATGAGCTTATTGTAGAAGCGCCTCAGGACGAGGCTATGATGGCGGCAATGCTCCTGCAAGAGGAGATGGAAAATGCCGTCCGTCTCTCTGTGCCTATGGTAGCAGAGGCGTCAATGGGTAAAACTTGGTATGAAGCAAAGGGCTGATGTTATGAAGAAGATACTGTTTGTATGCACAGGCAACACCTGTAGAAGTCCTATGGCTGAGGCGATATTTAATAAACGCGCAAGGGATAAAGAATTGGATTTTACGGCAGAGTCCTGCGGAGTTTGTACCGTTTCCGGACTTTCGGCTTCGGCTAATTCCGCAGAAGCCTGCAAGGAAATCGGAATTGACCTTTCCGCCTTTCAGTCAACGGATATAGGCGACCTTGATTTAAGCGAATACTGTTTGATTGCGGTTATGAGCGAGAGCCACAGGCAGGCGTTGATTTCCTTCGGAGTACCAAGTGATAAGATTTGTATTTTGGCACAGCAAAGCGGAGGTATCTCCGACCCCTACGGCGGAAGCCTTGAAAGATACCGCATTTGCCGGGATGAGATTACCGAGGCAGTTAATGAGCTTATAAAAAAGCTTCAAGGCAATGTAGCTGTCAGAAAGCTTGATGAACAGGACGCAGAAAAAGTTCACAGCTTAGAGGAAGAATGTTTTTCAAAGCCTTGGTCAGAGGATAGCTTACTCAACTTGATTAAGGGTGAAAACTCCGCCCTTTTCGGTGCTTTTTATGAGGATAGATTAGTAGGCTTCGCTGTTCTTGAGTGGGTTCTTGACGAGGGAAGTCTCACCAATATTGCCGTGGATTCCGACTTCAGGCGGCAGGGCATAGGCGAAAAGCTTATGGAGGCTCTTATAAATGAGGCAGAGGAAAAAAAGCTTGCTTTTATTACCTTAGAGGTGAGAGCGACTAACACGCCGGCAATAGCTCTTTACAAAAAATTCGGTTTCGAAGAGGTTGGCAGAAGAAAGAATTATTATTCCTCGCCTACAGAGGATGCCTTGTTAATGACAAAACAGCCGGCATAAGCGTGTAAGCTGCAAAAGTGACTGAGTAAGTTAGTTATAACATAAAAGAACAGAGCACAGGAGAGTACCCTGTGCTCTGTTCTGTATTTATTATTTTGCTGTTAAAAACCCGTTGCTCTAATCTCCTCTGTGGAGTTTGCTCTTAGCCGTGTTGCTTCGCTCAGAGCAATGAAAACGATAAACCACGGTGTATTAACAGGGTTTGCGATGTTTACCAAATCCTGCATTGCATAGGCTGCCACAACTCCCAAGCAGATAAGTGCAAGGGGATTGTTCTTAGCCAGTTTGATACTGCTTACAATTGATGCAGCAATAAAGCTTAAGTAGGAGAGAAGTCCGACAATGCCGTGAGTCACAAGGTAGTTGATGTAAACATTGTGAGCGGCGTTTGTGGAGGTTTCGTCGAAGAGCCTTGTCATTTCATCAAAGTAAGGAGAAAAGGCAAAGTAGAAGGTTTCGGGGCCTGTGCCGAAGAGCTTCTGCCAAATGTTCATCTCAGAGAATACCTCAAAGGATTTAATCCAGAAGTAGCCTCTGTGAGTACCCCAGCGCTCATCAAAGCGGAAGAATCGCATAAAGCCTGTGAGAGTTGTTTCCTTGTTGATAAAGGTGAAGAAGATGAACAGAAAAACAAGGAGTCCCAATGTGATGCAGACAACAGAAACCGCAATAATAAGCACAGCCTTTGGCAAAGGTTCTTCGCCTTTTGACTTAGCGACGAAGAACATAAGCAGGGTCAAAGCGGCGAAAATACCAAAGAGAATGTATACAGCGTAGCTGTTTATGAAAAAATCAGAGAAGCTTGTATAGCCTTTGGAGTTATGCTTCATAATCAGGTCAAAGAGCCACAGCATCTTTGCAGAGAGCATCATAACGGCTAATCCCAAGAAGTATCTGAAAAGCTTTTTTGCGTCTCTTGAAATAACAACTGCAATGATTAAGAAGGCAGCAAAACAGCCGAGGAAACCGCCGTCACTTGTGGCAACAATCAATGCTGCGAACTGGATTCCTGTGCTTATGTAGGCGATGATTCTCATAATCTTATCTTCGGTGACAATGGCTGTGCCGAAGGAGAAGGGCAGAGCAACGCAGATTAAGGCAGAGAGGTAGTTTTTGTTGCCTATTGTGGATGTAAAGTCTTTAAGTACCATTTCGTAGGAGGAAGAGCCCTCGTAAGCACTGAAAAGACCCAAAACATCTATGTAGTAATAGTTGAGTATTGCAAGCAAACTTACAACGGTAATACCGCCGAAAACGAAGTAGAGAATATATTTTTTGAAGTAGAAGAATCTTGAGATTACAAAGTAGCAGACAAGGAGAAGAAAAATGGTGATAAGTCCCATATTTCTTCCGCTGTTACTAACGGTAAGACCAGTCAGACAGTGCAGGATGTTTCCGCTTGTAAAAGTCGAGATTACAGTAACTCCGAAGAAAGCAAGGAACCCCACATCTGTTGCCGACAGGGAAAATGGATCGCGGTAGGTGTTTAGCTTGCGGTTGTACTCATTGCCTTTTGTAAAACAGTCAATAACCGTGATTATTCCAACAGAGAGGCCTACCGCTGCGGTGAGTATTAAAAACACCCAGAATTTGTCTCGCCTTGCCGCTGAGTAATAGTTAGATAGAAACAGCGGAAAGAATGTGAAAAGCAGGATGAAATATATGTTCGTCAAAGCGTGACGAACGGTGAGACGCAGCTTAGGCTCATTTGATTTAATTGTTTTCTTAGATGCCATTTACTTTTCCTCGCTTTGAAATTTATCTGAACAGCCCCCAATTAATACAGTAACGATGTGGGCAGGAAGAAAAGATAGGGAGCCGTGATAATTGCCATTGTAAGCGCCATAATCTTTTTCTTTCTAAGCTCAATATCTATCCTGCGTAAAGCCACAAAGCGGTTAAACACATAGATTAGCACTGCAGATGCAAGAACGCTGACAGCTACCCACAAAAAGCCCCAGATATTAGAAAAGGGGTTATAAGCCACGGCACTTTGAATCTCGCTGTAAAAATCACTCTCGCTTAAGGCTGGAATCAAATCAAAAAGATAAACCGAGAACAAAATGCCCACACCTGCAAAATCTGCCACAAAGCCTAAAAGCCAGCTTTTAAGCAGGGCTTTTTTCACAGGATGCTTTTCTTGGTCGATGTGGAGTGCTTTAGCCGTAATAAGCAGTACCAAAAAGTCAACGAGAAGATTTCCGGGAACAGATATAAGCCAGAATTGGGGAAAAAGCACTAATAGCCAAATAGGAAAAATTACATTATAAAGCTTAATATCCCTTTTCATATCTTTGCCTCCCTAAAGTAAAAATGAATATATTTCTCAGAACAAGCTCAAGTATTCTTCTGACTTGTCGCTGAAGGCTACATATACAAGCTCCTCGCCCTCGGCACTTGTCTCAAGGGAAACCGAGCACTCAAGCACAACGCTTTTGCTCATCTTATAGATGAAAGAAACAGAGGTCACATCGGTATCGGGATAAAGTGTGCTTGACTCAAAGGTGTCAATTTTTTTAAGTGAGCTTATGGCTGCAACACCGTCGTCGCCGATTGTAAATACAGGTATGTACACCTTTCTGATAGAAGCATAGATTGACGCAAAGGCATAGTCAGCAGTTGTCTGCAAAGCTTTTTTGTCGCCTGAAAGGTAAAGAGCTTCACGCTGCGGCTTAGTAACTACAGTTGTTCCCTTGGGAAGAGTAAAAGACATTGCTCCGTACTCGGCAAGTACTTCTACTGAGAACCAACCCTCTTCGTCGTTATCACTCGGCGCAGGCAAAGCATTGCCGTGTATGTCTGTGTAGCCTGTGGGATTGTTTGCGTTTATGGAAGGCTTGCCGCCGTTTTCTGCTTTTTTGCATGCAGTAAAGGAAAATGCCGTCAAAACGCAGAGAACAACTGCAAGAATTACTTTTGTTATATTCTTCATAGTATGCCTCCTGAAATACATAGTCTATACTTATAAATGATATCACAAATTCTACTGCAAGTCTACCCCTAAAGCTAAAAAGAAAAGGCCCGACAGGAGCTGCTGCTCAAGTCGGACCTTTGTAGGTTTATGTTATTTTGTTTTGTGGCACATATCCTTCATTGCACAGCCTGAGCATCCGCAACCGCAGGAGGATTTACCCTTTTTCTTTTGGCTAAGCATATATACGATTACCCCTGCAATCACAACTAAAACAGCAACGCAGATAATAATTGTGCCCCAATTGGCAGCAAGAAATTTAAGCATTGGCTTTCTCCTTTATTTTACTTTAATCTTTCGTGTGAGACGGGTTGATTCTTTGTAGGGCCTCACAAGCATAAACACCATAAATATAAGAACAAGAGCAGCAGCTATTGTGCCGAGGATATTTCCTCCGCCGGTAAACCATGAGCCGAACTGATATACCATCAGTGAAACAGCATAAGCAAAAGCGGTCATATAGCCCAGAGCAAAAGCTGTCCACTTGCCGTTGTTCATCTCGCGTCTGATTGCGCCCATTGCGGCAAAGCAGGGAGCACAGAGAAGGTTGAATATCATAAAGCTGTATGCAATCACACCGTTTCCTCCGAAATGCTGAGAAACAGCCTGCTGGAGAGCGGGAGCGTCCTCTGCTGCCTCGCCGGCAACATTGAGAAGCACACCGAATGTAGATACAACATTTTCTTTTGCAATAAGACCTGTAACTGTTGCGACGGCTGACTGCCAGTCTCCGAAGCCCAAGGGGATAAAGATAAAGGCAACGAAGTTTCCGATAAGAGCAAGGAGAGATGAATCGTTATCCTCAACCATTTTGAAAGCGCCGTTTTCAAAGCCGAAACCCTGGAGAAACCACAGAATAACCGTCGAAAGCAGGATAACAGTACCTGCCTTTTTAATGAAAGACCAGCCACGCTCCCAGGTTGTACGCAGAATGTTGGTAGGCACAGGTGCGTGGTAAGCGGGAAGCTCCATAACAAAGGGAGCAGGGTCGCCTGCAAATAACTTAGTTTTCTTCAGAATAATACCTGAAATTATAATTGCGGCAACGCCGATGAAGTATGCAGAAACAGCTACCAGACCGCTTCCGCCGAACACTGCTCCTGCAAACAAACCGATAATAGGCATCTTTGCTCCGCAGGGAATAAAACAGGTTGTCATAATTGTCATACGGCGGTCACGCTCGTTTTCAATGGTGCGGGATGCCATAACACCGGGCACTCCGCAGCCTGCGCCGACAAGCATGGGGATAAAGCTCTTGCCGGAAAGACCGAACTTTCTGAAAAGCTTATCCATAATGAATGCAACTCGTGACATATATCCGCAGTCCTCAAGAAGAGAAAGAAGCAGGAAGAGTATGAGCATCTGAGGAACAAAGCCCAAAACCGCACCCACACCGCTGACTACACCGTCACAGATAAGGCCCTGAAGCCACGGTGCACAGTTAATTGACTCCAGCCCCGAGTTTATTGCAGGCACAATCCATTCTCCGAAAAGTGTATCGTTCATAAAGCTTACGGTCCAGTTTCCGACAGTGCCGATAGCAATGAAGTAAACAAGGAACATAATAACGGCGAAAATCGGGAGCGCCAAGAAACGGTTGGTGACTATTCTGTCAATCTTATCGGAAAGAGTCAGTCTGCCGATATTCTTTTTCTTGTAGCACTTTTTGATTATGCTCTCTATGTAATTGTATCTTTCATTGGTGATGATGCTTTCTGCATCATCGTCATAATAGTGCTCGACCTTTGCAATGTCCGACTCCATATGAGCAATAACCGCTTTGTCAAGATTAAGCTGTTCCAAAACCTTCTCGTCACGCTCGAAGATTTTTACAGAGTACCATCTCTGCTGTTCCTCGGGCATATTGTGAATGGCGGCTTCTTCGATGTGAGCCAAAGCGTGCTCAACCGAGCCTGAGAAGTTAGGCATAGGCACCTTCTTGCCCAGCTTTGCCGCCTCAATAGCAAGGTCTGCGGCTTTGTCTATGCTGTCACCCTTTAAGGCAGATATCTCAATAACCTTACAACCAATAAGCTTGCTGAGAAGCTCTGTGTCGATTTTGTCACCGTTCTTTCTGACAATGTCCATCATATTTATGGCGATAACAACGGGGATGCCGAGCTCCATAAGCTGGGTGGTAAGGTAGAGGTTTCTCTCAAGGTTTGTGCCGTCAACAATGTTGAGAATTGCATCGGGACATTCGCTGATAAGGTAGTTTCTTGCGACAACCTCTTCCAAGGTATAGGGGGAGAGGGAGTAGATACCGGGCAGGTCAGTAATGATGATATCATCCTGCTTTTTGAGCTTTCCCTCTTTTTTTTCAACGGTAACGCCGGGCCAGTTGCCTACATATTGATTAGAGCCTGTCAGTGCATTGAACAGGGTGGTTTTCCCGCTGTTGGGGTTGCCGGCAAGTGCTATTTTTATACTCATTCATATCCTCACTTTCGCGATTAGCCTATGCTAACCGCAGCATAAATTTAGGTGTCAGCTGAGTTTTACTCAACTTCAATCATCTCTGCATCGGCTTTTCTTATAGAAAGCTCATAGCCTCTTACAAAAAGCTCCAGGGGGTCTCCCAAGGGAGCAACCTTGCGAACATAGATCTCAACGCCTTTGGTGATACCCATATCCATGATTCTTCTTCTGGTAGCACCTTCGCCGTGAACCTTAACGACCTTGGCGGTTTTTCCTATCTTAACATTCCTCAAGGTGTTCATAGCTTTTCCTCCGTTCTATTCTATATCTATATGTACGATATCAAATGTGTAAAACACAAAATGTATCAGTTAGCATATGCTAACTGATACATATATTATACGGTTTTTCCTGTTTTGTCAAGGATTTCAAAGCTCAGTTGAGCAAATTTGTCGATTTGTGTAATTTGTTAATAGAGTTCAAAAAGTAATTTGTGTAAAAATATAGACGGTTGAAAAAAATAACGCGTTCGTCAGGCAAGGGGTTGTGTCTTGAAAGCAATCCGAAATCCATTGGCGGTGAGCGGTATATACTTAATAACAATGAAAAACCCTTTAGGGCAGATTTTCTGCCGTAAGGGGTAGTATCTCTTTTCAGTTTTGTCAGACTTGTTTGCAAAGCGGCTGCTTAGAATAAACCGCAATCTAACAAAGGATGTTGCAAAGCGCTTTATCTGCACTCAGATTTTGTTAGCCAGAGCTCTTTCCAGCCAGATATCTGCAATATCCATTGCAACGAAAAGACCTGATTTTTCAGAAGCTTTAACAATCTGCTTTCTGGGAGGAAGGTCGGGGTCTGTGCAGAGAAGCTGAACTGAAACCTTGTCTGCTATCTCAAGGCCTTCTGCCTCTTTCTTGCTTTTTATCTGCATACGGATAACAAAGCGGTCGCTCATATTTCCGTAGTACAGCTCATCGCCGCAGCGAACTAAGGGTTTACCTTTGTAGGTAAAAAATTCTTTCTTTGCCAAGTGGTGGCACCTCCGTCTTTAATTCTTCAGATAAGACTTGACAAGTGCCTCCAAAAGGTCGTCACGGTCAATCTTGCTGATAATATTTCTTGCGTTATCGCAGGTGGTGATGTAGGTGGGATCTTCCGAGAGAATGTAACCTACAATCTGATTAATGGGATTATAGCCCTTTTTACGCAGAGCGTTATAGACGATTAAGAGAGCACGTTTTATCTCCTCGTCTTTATCTCCGCCAAGGGAAAATACCATAGTTTTATCGAGCATACAAACACCTCCGATATGTCTGTCGGACACTTTATTTTAAGCCGACAGTGAAAAAAGCTACACACATAGCTAATACTTCATCATTAAGTATACAACAAAAGAATCAATATTTCAATACCCAAGAAAGAAAAACTGCCTAAAATCGGAACTTTAGGCAGTTTGGGAAATATGTGGTTTCTGAAAATGTTAATTTCTAAGGGTAACGCCAAGCCCTGAAAGGTTTGCAATTACTTTATCCATAATCTGCTGAACCTCGGCAGAGGGCAGAGTTCTCTCAGACGATGAGAATTCAAAGCGAACGGTGATGCTGTGAACTGTGTCGGTGTCGTAGGTATCCACAATCTTGGTGCTCTTTAAGATTTCTTTGCCCTCATCAGACCAGCAGGTGCAGAGGTTTTCAAAGAGAACACCCTCAGGAACTTCTACGCTGATATCATAGCTGATTGCAGGGAATCTTGAAGGCTCATCGTAAACGATGTCGTCAACCTCAGCCTCGGTAAATGCTTTCATATCAATTTCGGCAAATACGACGCTTGCCTTTTTGTCGAGATTTTTCTGTACGCAGGGGTGAAGAATACCGACTGAGCCCACCTCTTTGCCGTCAATGAGAACAGCGTTGAAGTTTCTGGGATGAATGTAGCTGTGTGTGGGCTCTGTTGCCTTGAAGGAAAGCTTCTTGTGCTTTATGTCTGTGCTGATTTTTGCAAGGATATCGCGAAGCTCAAAGTAAAGGCTCTTAATATCTTTAGTCTTGCTGAAGAGTGTAATTGCAAGCATCTTTTTCTCAATGCAGAGACCCTTATCATCAAGGCCCTTAATAACTCTTCCGATTTCAAAAATGCCGAATTCCGGAGCAAAGCCGGTGTTAGACTTAACCTGGCAAAGCTGAGTGGGAATGATGGAATTTCTCAGAGTTTCGATATTGGGGTTAGTTGCATTTGCAAGCTTAACATTTTTCTCAACCTCAATACCTAAATCACGGAGCTCGTCGTTGTATGCCCAAACATAGGAGTGAAGCTCGTGAAGATTGAACTTCTTAACAAGTAAATCTTTGATTCTGTCCTCGTTGGTTTTGATTTTATCAGCCCTGACGGGGTATAGGGGCGAGCGGGTTGTGTTGATGTCGAAGTTGTCGTAGCCGTAAATTCTGGTGATTTCCTCGATTATATCAGCCTTAATGGTGACATCCTTTGTTGCTCTCCATGAGGGAACACCTACGGTGAAGCTGTCGCCGTCAAGAGCTACCTTGAAGCCAAGGTCTGTGAGAGTCTTGACAATAGCTTCGCTTGAAATGTCAATACCTGTGTAGCGGTCAACAAAGCTTTTGTCAAAGTCGAGGGTAACGCAGTCGTACTTAAAAGCATACTCATCTGTGAGTGAAGAAACAACCTGTGCATCGGGATTATATTTCTTCAGAAGATTTATAAATCTACCGATAGCAAGGGTGGTCATTTCAGGGTCAAGGGACTTTTCATAGCGTATAGAAGCGTCTGTGCGGTGAGCAAGACGAACAGTAGATTTTCTGATGGAAACTGGGTCAAAGGTAGCAGACTCAAGGGTGAGGGTTGTAGTGTCCTCAACAATCTCAGAGTCCAGACCGCCCATAATACCTGCAATGGCAACAGGAGTATCGCCGTTGCAAATCATCAGAGTGTTTTCGTCGATGTTTCTTTCAACTCCGTCAAGGGTCCGGAAGGTGAAAGGATTGTCAAAACGCTTGATTCTGATTTTCTCAACCTTTCTGGAGTCAAAGGCGTGCATCGGCTGGCCAACCTCAAGCATAAGGTAGTTTGTAAGGTCTGCAAGAAAGTTGATGCCTCTCATACCGCAGTAATAAAGGCGAATTCTCATATTAACAGGGCTTACATTTCTTGTGATATTCTCAACCTGCATACAGCTGTAACGCTGACACAGGGGATCCTCAATCTTCATATCAATCTTTTTGAGATTGTCGTAAACGCTCAAATCCTCTACGGGAATAGGCTTAAGCTCTCTGCCTGCAAGTGCGGCAAATTCTCTTGCAAAGCCGTAGTGACTCCAAAGGTCAGGGCGGTTTGTCAGCGATTTGTTGTCAACTTCAAAGACAATATCGTCAATAGCGAAAACCTCCTTGATATCTGTGCCGTTCTTAACATCCTCGGTGATTTCCATTATGCCGGAGTGGTCATCGCTGATGCCGATTTCCGATTCGCTGCAGCACATACCGTATGAGGTGTAGCCGGCAAGTGCTCTGGGCGCAATCTCAATCTCTCCAAGCTTTGCGCCAACCTTTGCAAAGGCGGTTTTCATGCCGACTCTGACATTGGGCGCACCGCAAACAACATCGGTAAGCTCCTCTTCACCTGCGTCAACCTTAAGAAGATGAAGCTTCCTTGAGTCGGGATGCTCTTCAACAGACATAATCTCGGCTACTACAACACCGCTTAAGTCAGAGCCC
>JBJEOT010000047.1:0-1858 GCA_051880855.1 Ruminococcus sp. | reverse complement strand
CCGAAACGCTTTGTTCCCGGCATTAAGTCCCTTAGAATTAAAACTTTCCATTTATCGCCGATTAAGGTCAGTGTTGTTTCAACCGGGCAATCCGGCAATTCTTTTAATTTGTTAGTCATATGAAAACCTCACAATAGAATCTATTAGCTACTAGCAATCGTATTATAACATACTGCAAAAAATGAAATCAAGTAGTTCTCTGTAATAGAAATATATAAATTGTATTGAGTTTGTAAGTAACTGAAATCCCTATAAATCAACATTAGTTCCCTTTTGGTAACTATACCACAATATTGTGCTTACTTTACAATAGATACTATTGCACTTATAATACAGTTAAGAGCTACACAGAACGGCCGCTGCGGAGCTCAATGCAAAATCACAGGAGTAAATCTAGGAGGAACTTAAAATGAAAATCGCAGTAATTTGTGCAAACGGAAGAGCAGGTAAACTTATTGTCAGAGAAGCAGTCGACAGAGGTTTGGATGTGACTGCCGTTGTACGTGAGGAAAATAAAACGGCAGCACAGAAGGTTCTGAAAAAAGACTTATTTGATTTGACATCAGACGATCTAAAAGGCTTTGATGCCGTTATTGATGCCTTTGGTGCTTGGGCGGAGGAAGAACTCCCGAATCATAGCAAGTCTCTTATGCACCTTTGCGACATTCTTTCAGAATCCAATACCCGTCTGCTTGTTGTCGGCGGTGCAGGAAGCCTGTATGTTAATCCGGAGCACACCGCTGTTGTATCTGACGGAGCTGATTTTCCGCCGCAGTTTTTACCACTTGCAAAGGCTCAGGGCAAAGCACTTTCTGAGCTTCGCAGGAGGGATGATGTTAAGTGGACATTTATAAGTCCTGCAGGAGATTTCAGAGCAGAGGGTGAGCGCACAGGAAATTATATTCTCGGCGGTGAAGAATTAACCCTTAATTCCAAAGGCGAAAGCATTATAAGTTATGCGGATTATGCTATAGCAATGATTGATGAAGCTACAAAAGGCAACCACATTCAAAAGCGTATCAGCGTGGTATCTGAATAAATTTCTGAACAGGGCTGTCTTTATTGACAGCCCTGTAAATGCGGTATAAAGAGGACAAGATTATGACACATGCCGAGAAAAGAGAGTATTTAATCACAGAGCTTTTGAAAGAGCTGCCTGAATACGAGAGCATCATAATACCGACTAACAAAACGGAGCAGAAAAAACTTCTGCGCTCTTTGTTAAATATCCGTATGCCGATGCCTGTGAGTGATGATTTTATTAGCATACAAGACGAGTATCTTCGTGAGGAAACAAGGCAAAAAGGAATTACCGGTCTTGAAGATTTAGAGCCAATTCAGCCGGATATTTATTTATGGCAGGGAGATATTACAACGCTTGCCTGTGACGCCATCGTAAACGCCGCCAATTCCGAAATGCTAGGTTGCTTCTGTCCCTGCCACGGTTGTATCGACAATGGGATTCATACCTATGCAGGTGTTCAGCTTCGACTCAAATGTGCAGAGATCATGAAAAAGCAGGGACACAAAGAAGAAACGGGAAATGCAAAACTAACACCGGCGTACAATTTGCCCTGCAAATATATACTGCACACTGTCGGACCGATTGTAAGAGGTAAGCTGACTATGCAGGATTGTGATTTGCTCGCTTCCTGCTATCGTTCCTGTCTGGAGCTTGCAGAGCAAAGTGACATAGAAAGCATTTCTTTCTGCTGTATATCAACGGGAGAGTTTCATTTTCCCAATGATAAAGCCGCTGAAATCGCAATCAAAACAGTAAAAGACTTTAAGAGGCATACAAACAGCAAAATTAAGGTGGTATTCAATGTTTTCAAAGATATGGACTACGAAATCTACC
>JBJEOT010000046.1:0-7866 GCA_051880855.1 Ruminococcus sp. | reverse complement strand
TCCGTATTATCCGGATGAGTCCTTAAGTGAAAAGCAACAGGCAAAGGATTTACACGCAAGGGTTTTGGAGGCGATGACCTCTCACAGCAAAGAGAGTAACTATAGCTACATCCGCTATGAAAGAAAAGAAGATGACAGCGAGAATTAGGGGACTGTAAAAAACTTTCGTTTTTTACAGCCCCTTTGTGATAGTATTTGCTCTTGCTCTGTTTTCATTGCTGTGATATATTAAAAGTATCCTTCGTATCTGTTTTTACGGATACTCCGCGGCTTTAACACATACTCCTTTGCTTTTTCTTTGTGTGAGCTTTTGCGGGATGCTGTGAATTCAGGCCTTCTAATACTGTGAATTAATAATAATCGGGGAGATAATAATATGAAAAATATTCTTGTGGTAGTGGACTTTCAAAATGACTTTGTAAACGGCTCATTAGGAACTTCAGAGGCGCAGGCAATCGAGGATAAAGTGGCGGAGAAAATCAGGAATTTTGAGGGTGAGATTTTCCTCACCTTAGACACTCACGGAGATGATTATCTCAGCACCGCAGAGGGAAGAAAGCTTCCTGTTGAGCATTGCATCAAGGATACTGAGGGCTGGAAGCTTAACGAAAAAGCTCTCAAAGCCTTAGAGGGCAAAAGCTACACGGTTGTTGAGAAGCCTTCCTTCGGCTCGCTGAAGCTTCCCGAACTTATAAAGAAAGCAGTAGGGGAGAAGGACTTCTCGGCAGAGCTTATCGGACTTTGCACCGATATCTGTGTGGTGTCAAATGCTCTGCTTCTAAAGGCAAACTTCCCCGAAAACGAGATTTCGGTTGACTCCTCCTGCTGTGCAGGAGTTACTCCCGAAACTCATAACTGTGCTTTAGCCACGATGAAGATGTGTCAGATAAATATCAAGTAATACAAAAAAGAGGCATAAATATGTTTGATGTAAAAAAGGTCACAGAGGACTGTATCAATTGGGTAAAGGAATTCTTTGAGGAAAACGGCAGAGACTGCAACGCGGTTGTGGGAATTTCCGGCGGAAAAGACAGCTCTGTTGCAGCGGCAATCTGCGTAGAGGCTCTGGGCAAAGACAGGGTAATCGGTGTGCTTATGCCCTGTGGCGTGCAAGCTGACATTGATGCTGCTTATATGCTTGTAAACCATCTGGGAATAAAGCACTATGAGGTCAATATCAAGGATGCTGTTGAGGGCGTTAAGGGTGCAATTCCTGAGGAGCTCAGTCTCACAAAGCAGAGCCTTACAAACCTTCCTGCCAGAATCAGAATGTCAACTCTTTACGCAGTTTCTCAGAGCGTAAACGGCAGAGTTGTTAACACCTGTAACTTGAGTGAAGATTGGGTAGGCTACTCCACTCGCTACGGCGATGCCGCCGGTGATTTCAGCCCTCTTTCACACCTGACAGTAACCGAGGTTAAGGAGATCGGCAGATACTTGGGACTTCCTCAGGCACTTGTTGAAAAGACTCCTATTGACGGACTCTCAGGAAAAACCGATGAGGATAATTTGGGCTTTACCTACGCAGAGCTCGACCGTTATATCCGTACAGGCGAGATTGAGAACAAGGCTCACAAGGAGCGTATCGACCGCCTGCACCGCACGAACCTTTTCAAGCTTCAGCTTATGCCCTCTTTCAAATACGAAGCATAAATTATTACTACTGATATTAATAAGTTAATATTAATAATGCCAAATGTCTGCTGACGCTTTCAGCGGACATTTTTTGTATTGGTTAGCTTAAATTGTAGCCAAATTAACGGGGCGAAGTGCTGAGTATTTATGTAGTACGCTGAAAATTCTTTGTGTCTTGACATATGCTTTGACACAAGCTTTGCGCCGTGATATAATACCACTATGCAAAATTCGACAGAATGGAAGATTTTGAGAATGGATATCTGCGAAAGAATTGAAACCTTAAAGAAAGAAAAGAACGCCGTGATTCTGGCGCATTATTACACCTTGCCCGAGGTTCAGGCTCTTGCCGATTATATCGGCGATTCCTACTGCCTCAGCAAGATTGCGGTAGGTCTTAAGGAACAAACCATTATATTCTGCGGTGTCTCCTTTATGGGCGAGAGCGCAAAGCTGCTCAATCCCGACAAAACCGTGCTTATGCCGGACTCAACTGCCGATTGCCCCATGGCTCATATGGCTGAGCGCGAGACTATCCGCAAAATGCGTGAGACCTACGAGGATTTAGCAGTAGTTTGCTACATTAATTCTACCGCAGAGCTTAAAAGCCTGAGCGATGTTTGTGTTACATCAGCAAACGCCGTTAAGGTTGTAAAAACTCTTCCAAATAAAAATATATTCTTTATCCCGGACAAAAACCTTGCCCGCTATGTAGCTGAACAGCTTCCCGAAAAAAACATCATAATCAACAACGGCTACTGTCCCATTCACGAGAAGATGAGTGTTAAAGAGGTTGAAAATCTGAAAACACAGCATAAAGATGCCGAGATTCTTGCTCATCCGGAGTGCCCTGAAGCACTCCTCAAGTACGCAGACTATATAGGCAGTACATCGGGAATTATCAATTATGTCAAGCATAGCGGCAGCAAGGAGTTTATTGTCTGCACAGAGATTGGCGTGCTCTATGAGCTTAAAAGACAAAATCCAAACAAGGAGTTTTATTTCACCGAGACAACGCCTGTGTGCCGTGATATGAAGCTTATCACTCCTCAGAAGGTTTTAGAGGTTTTGGAAAACGGCACAGGAGAGGTAGAGGTTTCTGAGAGTATCAGAGCAGATGCCGTGAAGCCCCTTGAAGAAATGCTGAGGCTTTCCAAATAAGAGACGAAGCAACAGAGAAACGAGGCAAAATTTATGGAAATGAAGGCTGATGTCATTATAGTCGGTTGCGGAGTAGCAGGACTTTTCAGCGCTCTCAATTTGTCACGAGATAAAAAAATACTGATGCTTACCAAATCCGACGCCGAGAGCAGCGACTCTTTTTTGGCTCAGGGCGGTATCTGCGTTATGAAGGACGAAAGCGATTACGCGAGCTTCTTTGAAGATACAATGAAAGCCGGTCATTATGAGAATCGCCGAGAATCCGTTGATATTATGCTCAGAAGCTCTAAGTCTGTTATTGAGGATTTAATCGGCTATGGCGTAGAGTTTGAGCGAAAAGACGGCGAGCTTCTTTATACCCGTGAGGGAGCACACTCTAAGCCTCGTATCCTTTATCATAAAGATATTACAGGCAGAGAAATAACCTCAAAGCTCCTTGCTGCTGTTAAAAATCTTGCCAATGTAACCTTGCTTGAGTACACCGAGATGACAGATATTATCGTGGAAAACGGCAAGTGTATAGGCATAACGGCAAAAAATGAAGAGGGCGAAATCAAGATGTTTGCCGAGAATACGGTTCTTGCCACAGGCGGTATCGGCGGTAAGTATAAGCACTCTACTAACTTTGCCCACCTTACAGGCGATGCGATTGATATCGCAAAAAAGCACGGAATACGTCTTGAAAATCTCGATTATGTTCAGATTCATCCCACAACCCTCTATTCAAAGAAACCCGGCAGACGCTTTCTTATTTCCGAATCTGTCCGCGGTGAGGGAGCGCTCCTGTTAAGCAAAGACGGAGAGAGATTTGTCGAAGAGCTTCAGCCTCGGGATGTAGTCACAAAGGCTATTACGGAGCAAATGGAAAAGGACGGAACAGACCATGTATGGCTCTCTCTTCTGACAATTCCCAAAGAGACGGTTCTGAGCCATTTTCCGAATATCTACAAGCAATGCTTAGAGGAAGGCTACGACGCCACAAAGGAGTATATTCCGGTTGTACCTGCACAGCATTACTTTATGGGCGGAATTTGGGTGGATTCCGACAGCAAAACATCAATGGATAATCTTTATGCAGTGGGCGAGACCTCCTGCAACGGAGTTCACGGTGCAAACCGCCTGGCAAGCAACTCACTCTTAGAGAGCCTTGTCTTTGCCAAGAGGGCGGCACAGAAGATTGAAAGCGAAACAATCTGACTTACATAGATGAAAGGAAGAATAATATGAACAGTATCACAATGATGCTTAATGCCGACGAGCTTATTATGCAGGCTCTCAGAGAGGATATTTCCAGCGAAGATGTTACCACAAATTCTGTAATGCGCCGGGCGGTACAGGGCGAGGTTGACCTTATCTGTAAGCAGGACGGCGTTATCGCGGGACTGTATGTTTTTAAGAGGGTTTTTGAGCTTCTTGATGCAAGCACAGTTACAGAGCTTTATGTAAGCGACGGCGATAAGGTTAAGAAGGGTAAGCTTATGGGCAAGGTCAAGGGTGATATCCGTGTGCTTCTTTCGGGCGAGAGAGTAGCTCTGAATTACCTTCAGCGAATGAGCGGAATAGCAACCTACACCGCATCTGTTGCCGTTTTGCTAGCAGGCAGCAAAACCAAGCTTCTCGATACCCGTAAGACCACTCCCAATATGCGAATCTTTGAGAAGTATGCTGTTCGTGTAGGCGGCGGCTACAACCACCGTTACAATCTTTCAGACGGTATCCTCTTGAAGGATAACCACATCGGAGCCGCAGGCTCAATTACAAAAGCAGTTCAGATGGCAAAGGAGTACGCACCCTTTGTCCGCAAAATCGAGGTTGAGGTTGAAAACCTGGAGATGGTAAAAGAAGCGGTCGATGCAGGCGCAGACATCATTATGCTGGACAATATGACCGCTGAAGAAATGTCAGAGGCAATCGGGATTATTGCAGGCAGAGCAGAGACCGAGTGCTCAGGCAATGTCACAAAAGAGAATATTGAGAAGTACGTCTCAATCGGAGTTGATTACATCTCCAGCGGTGCTCTTACTCACTCGGCGCCTATTCTCGATATATCAATGAAAAATCTCCACGCAGTCTAAGCTGAGCTTACTTATTTACATACGAAATTTTGACGAAAAGGAGGAGTTTGTTTGTCCGGCTCTGAGAGAAGACAAGAGCTGTTTCTGCAGATAAGAGACAGCGAAAAGCCTATATCTGCCACAAAGCTTTCACAACAGTATGGCGTAAGCCGACAGGTGATTGTGCAGGATATTGCCCTTTTGCGGGCATCGGGTTACGACATAATCTCCACCAACCGAGGCTATATCATCAATAAATCCGCAAAGGTGTTCCGGATTTTCAAGGTTAAGCACACCGATGAACAGCTTCGTCAGGAGCTCAATGCCATTGTAGATTTAGGCGGTACGGTAGATAATGTAATCGTACACCACAGGGTTTACGGTAAGCTTGAAGCAGAGCTGAATATTGACTCAAGAAGAAAGGTAACCGAGTTTTGGGACAATATACAAAGCGGTAAGTCAAGCCCGCTAAAAAACATTACCTCGGATTATCATTATCACCGAGTTTCAGCCGACAGCAAGGCAACCCTTGACATAATCGAATCAACACTTAAATCCCTCGGCTTCTTGGTCGAACAGGAACGCAAAGATTAATGCACCTCCCCTCAGCAGAAACAGAAGTTCTGTTGAGGGACACTTTTTGTCTGAATTTGTACTAAATCACCAAAAATTATTGCAATAGTATTTTCTTTGTGTTATATTTATATAGAGATGAGGGAGTGCAGAACTGCTTTTGATTTAGAGGAGGATTGTAAGCTTTCTCGAACTTTAAGCTATCCCGCTTTTGAAGCGAAAGCACTTTCGCCGAGAAGCCGGGCAGAATGCAGCGAAAAACAGACCTCGCTGCCGTAATGGGCGAAACTGTTACGGCAACGGGGCTGACAAAATATATAAACGAAAGGAAATTTATGATGAACAGATTTGTATTGAACGAGACTTCATACCACGGTGCAGGTGCGGTTTCCGCTGTTGCCGACGAGATTATTGCCCGCGGATTCAAAAAGGCTTTTGTTGCCTCTGACCCTGACCTTATTAAATTCGGTGTTACCAAGAAGGTTACCGATGTTCTTGATAAGGCAAGCATAAGCTACGAGATTTTCTCTGATATTAAACCTAATCCTACTATCGAGAATGTTCAGGCAGGCGTTGAGTGCTTTAAGGCATCAGGTGCAGACTGTATTGTGGCAATCGGCGGCGGTTCATCAATGGATACTGCCAAAGCTATAGGCATAATAATCAACAACCCTGAGTTTGCCGATGTCCGTTCGCTTGAAGGTGTTGCACCTACAAATAACAAGTGTGTGCCCATTATCGCAGTGCCTACAACTGCCGGTACTGCCGCAGAGGTTACTATCAACTATGTCATCACCGATGCCGAGAAAAACCGCAAAATGGTCTGCGTAGATGTTCACGATATTCCTGTTGTTGCCGTTGTTGACCCCGATATGATGTCAACTATGCCCAAGGGTTTGACTGCCGCAACCGGTATGGACGCTCTTACCCATGCGATTGAGGGCTACATCACCAAGGGCGCTTGGGAGCTTTCCGATATGTTCCATCTGAAGGCAATTGAGATTATCTCCCGTTCACTCCGCGGCGCAGTTTCAGGTACAGCCGACGGCAGAGAGGGCATGGCTCTTGGACAGTATGTTGCAGGTATGGGTTTCTCTAATGTGGGACTTGGCATTGTTCACTCTATGGCTCATCCCCTTGGTGCTCTTTACGATACTCCCCACGGTGTAGCAAATGCCATTATTCTGCCCACCGTTATGGAGTATAACGCAGAGGCAACAGGCGAAAAGTACAAGCATATTGCAGCAGCAATGGGTGTAGAGGGCGTTGACTCAATGACTCAGCAAGAGTACCGCAAAGCCGCAGTTGACGCAGTAAGAAAGCTGTCTCAGGATGTTGGAATTCCTGCCGACCTTAAAGATATTGTAAAGCCTGAGGACATTCCTTTTCTTGCTCAGTCCGCCTTTGACGATGCCTGCCGTCCCGGTAATCCCAAAGACACAAGCGTAGAGGACATCACCGCCCTTTATAAGAGCCTCCTATAATTGGAAAAGTCAATAGAATATAAAACACAAATTATCAAATCAGAAACCCGCTTAGTTGAACTAAGTGGGTTTCGTCATTTTATAGAAAAATATAGCATAGGGCAAACCGTTTAGATTTTTGGAATAAGTATTTGGAGTTGTGAAGTATATTATTATTACAGTGGGATTCTGAATTGTATTATTATTGGTAGGGTTTTCGTTGGCTTGGGTGTGAAAAAAGACCTTGAAAGCCATAAACTTTCAAGGTCTTTTTCTGTTTCGGTTTGGGTTAATTACCCATTACCTCTTCTTCCCAGCCCAAACGGCGGCCGTAAACTTCGACGCCGCTGGCTGTGATGACATCATCTGTCATGAACTTGATGATCTCCATTTCAGGAGCACAGTACTTCTTCATTTCGAAAATCTCCTCTATTATTAGAAATACTATATATTGAAATAGGTCCATTTGCCCTATTCCTCACATTGTAATGGAATAAGCAGAAGTCCCTTCTGAAAATTCCATTTATTATATTCCCGGCCATTCTGTTCTCTGTATTGAAGCATTAAGCTTCAAAAAAGCACGATGTTAAGATTGCTTTTTTTATCAAAATAGTGGGGAATAATAAGTGTTTTATTCCAAAAAGGCCTTGCAATAATAATTATAAGATTACAAGGCCTTTTTCATTGGAATTAGGTTGCTCAGGTTTGCCCCAAGTCAAATATTATGCGCTAATCAGCCTTCCTTGATAGCTGCCTGTGTCGCTTTTCACCAAAAGCGTCAATCATCAATCATTGTGATTATTATATGATGTTTTCTTATTAAAGTCAAGAAAAAAGCAGCCAAGCCACTTATGACTTAACTGCTTCCTTTTTAGAATAGGTTTATATCCAAACACTTACATTAAGGTCTTTCCAATTATAAACTCTTCTGCGAGTAGAAAAGCTATATAGATACTTTTTTGCATCATCTATTGTTAGCG
>JBJEOT010000045.1:0-1870 GCA_051880855.1 Ruminococcus sp. | reverse complement strand
TTTTTGCAAAGAGCCGAAATTTCTTGCATTTATCTGCCGAATTTCTTTGATAAATATCGGCAATCTTCACAAAATTGCAGTCATAATCAACAATTTTTGAAAAGTAGGGTGATTTTGAGAATTTTTTGTGATATGATATTATAAATACAATTGTGTATTGGAGAAATGTACTACGGAACAGATTATTAACATTGACAGAATGGAACAGGCTGTTGCCCTGTTCGGAAGCTTTGACGAAAATATAAAGCTCATCGAAAGAGAGTACGGAATCTCTATTATCGGCAGGGATTCCGAGCTTAAAATAAGCGGTGACATTGAGGCCGTTGACAAAGCCGCAAAGGTTGTGGAAAGCCTTTTAATGCTCATTAACCGCGGAGAAGCGCTTTCCGAGCAAAATATCCGATACTGTATTTCGCTTGTAAACGAGGGCTCAAAGGAAAAAATCGAGACGCTTGTCGGCGATTGCATCTGTATAACCTCCAAAGGAAAGCCCATAAAGCCCAAAACCTTGGGTCAGAAGCGTTACTGCAAGTGCATTGCAGACAACACTATCACCATCGGCGTCGGACCTGCCGGCACAGGCAAAACCTACCTTGCCGTCGCAATGGCGGTTACTGCCTTCAGAGCTAAGCAGGTAAACAGAATTATCCTCACCCGTCCCGCTGTGGAAGCCGGTGAGAAGCTGGGCTTTTTGCCCGGAGATTTACAGAGCAAGGTTGACCCTTACCTGAGGCCTCTTTACGATGCACTCTTTGATATGCTGGGCGCTGAGACCTATCAGAAATATGTGGAAAGGGGCAACATTGAGGTTGCACCTCTTGCCTATATGCGAGGCAGAACTCTTGACGACAGCTTCATTATTCTTGACGAGGCTCAGAACACCACTCAGGAGCAGATGAAGATGTTTTTGACCCGACTTGGCTTTAACTCCAAGATGGTCATCACAGGCGATGTAACCCAGATTGACCTTCCCTCCGGAGCAAGGTCGGGACTTAAGGAATGTATTAAAATATTAAAGGGAATAGACGACATTGCAAGCTGTACCTTTAACGAAAAGGATGTTGTCAGACACAGACTCGTCCAAGATATTATTAAAGCCTACGAAAAGGCAGAAGAAAGCAGGAACAGAAGATGACAAAAGATAAGGTTAAAGTAATTATTACAAACAGGCAGAAGGATGTTCAGATTCCCACAGGACTGAGAATGCTTGTGCGCCGCTGCTGTACCGCCGTACTTCAGATGGAAGAAGTACAGGGTGCCGCTGAGATTAGCGTTTCTTTCGTAAACAACGCTCAGATAAAGGAGCTTAACGCTCAGTACCGCAACAAGGACATCGAGACAGATGTGCTCTCTTTTGTTATGATGGACGAAGACGGCACCTACGACATTGACCCTCAGACAGGAGCAAAAATTTTAGGTGATGTTGTAATCTCTATGGAAAAGGCTGTTGAACAGGCTGACCTGTACGGTCACTCTTTGCAAAGAGAAGTCGGATACCTTACCTGTCACTCTGTGCTTCACCTTTTGGGCTATGACCATGAGGACAATATGGAGAGAATCCATATGAGAGAAAAGGAAGAGGCTGTTATGAATATGCTTGGTCTTCCTGCCTCCTCATCATATGTTATTGACGAAGAGTAATGAAAGAGCTTAATAGCTTTCGCTGTGCCTTCAGAGGTTTTTTCACCGCGCTCAAAAGTGAGAGGCATCTGAGATTTCATCTTATAGCGGCAGTCTTTACGCTGATATTTGCCTATCTCGGCAAATTCGAGTTTTACGAGTGGCTTGCGCTTATTATCACAATCTGCTGTGTTATCGGTGCTGAGCTTATTAACACCGCTGTTGAAGCGCTTTGCGATTTATACTCCAC